>DASSRO010000181.1:0-30632 GCA_035701745.1 Candidatus Sulfotelmatobacter sp.
GCCCGATACAGGCACGCTCTCGCGTGCGATTCAGTCGCGCGAGGCGGGATACACGCTGTCGCATTCCGCGGGATTTCAGGCGCTGTTGCCGAACGATGGGTACACGAACTTCTCGGCAATTTTCTATCACAATATCGGGCCGGTGCTGGGCCCGCTGGTGCAGCAGGTGAAGTCCAGCGGAGTGGCGACGGCGCAGCAGATGCGGTCGATTGACGCGCTCACGGCGAACTCCGCGCCCGGCTTGATTTACGCCTACGGCGAGCCTTCGCAGATTGTAGTTGCGAGCAACACCGGCTTCATGGGTTTTGATCTGGGCACGCTTCTGACCATGGGTCATAATGGGCCGTTCATGCCGCAGATATTTTTTGGCGGGATGAAAGGCGCGACACCGCGAACTCAGTGAGTACGGCGATCCAACCCGGAGCAGCAAGCGGCGCAGCCGAACAGAAGCCGCCTGCTGCTCCGCTGTCCGCTTTAATCGAGTTGCAAGGCCTCTCGGTTCAGTTCGGCAACCGGGAGATCCTGCGCAGTTTGACGGCGACCCTGCGTGGTCGCTCGATTGGACTGCTGGGCCCGAACGGCGCGGGAAAATCCACCCTGATCAATACTCTCCTCGGCTTCTACAAGCCATCCGCCGGCTCGGCGCGGGTGTGTGGATACGACATCGGAAAAGAAACACGCGCCATTCGCGAACTCGTGGGTTACATGCCGGAGAACGATGCGTTCATTTCGAAGATGAGCGCGGTCTCGTTCGTGCGGATGATGGGGGAACTCTCGGGCCTGCCTGCGGATATGGCGCTGGAGCGGGCGCATGAGGCGCTGTTCTACGTTGGGCTGGCGGAGGCGCGTTACCGGGAACTGGGAACTTATTCGCTGGGCATGAAACAGCTGGCCAAGCTGGCGCAGGCGATTGTGCACGGCCCGAAGCTGTTGATCCTGGACGAGCCGACGAATGGGCTGGATCCTTCGGCGCGGCAACGCATGGTTCGAATGATCCGGGAAATTCGCGACGGGAAGGAGATGCGGATTGTGCTGTGCTCGCACCTGCTGCGCGATGTGGAGGACACCTGCGACGAGGTTCTGATTCTGAAGCAGGGGAAGATCGCGCACTATTCGAACCTGGACGAAGAGCGGCGGGCGAACAAGCGATTCCTGGAGCTGGAAACTTACGGCGCGAACGGCGATTTCACCGAGGCGATCGAAAAGCTCGGCTGCGAGTGTGCGGTAACCGCGAACCGCATGAAGATGATTCTGGCGGATGGGGTGGAGACGCGGGACATTTTCCGGCTGGCTGCGGAGCGGCAGGTGCGGATCCGAAGAATGAATTTCAGGCGCGACTCGCTGGAAGATATTTTCTTGAAAGCGATGGAGAGCTGATGTCTTTAGCCGAGGACTAGCGGATGGCAATCTACAGGCGCAACTACAAACCGTATGCGGGTCCGGTGACGGCGGCCTGGTCGCGCTTTCTCGTCTTGTTCCGGTACTCGCGCCGGAATCTGTTCCGGTCGAAGTTCATGACCGTGTTGTTCGTGATCTGCTTTTTTTATCCGGTAGCGTGCGCGTTCATGATTTACCTGGCGCATAGCGTGAGCTTTCTGGCGCAGCTGGGCGTGCCGGGCGGGCTGGTGGCGATCGACAACAAATTCTTTTTCAATTTCATCAGCGTGCAGGGAGTGTTCGCGTTTCTTTTGACGGCATTTGCCGGGCCTGGGCTGATTTCGCCGGACCTGGCAAATGGCGCGCTGCCGTTATATTTCTGCCGACCGTTTTCGCGGGCGGAATATGTGCTGGGCAAATCTTCGGTGCTGGCGATTCTGCTTTCGCAAATCACGTGGGTTCCAGGACTGATTCTCTTCATCATGCAGGCCAGCCTTGCGGGGGCGAGTTGGACTTGGACACATCTTTGGATTGCGGGCAGCCTGATACTTTCTTCGCTGCTGTGGATCGCTATCCTCTCACTGCTGGCGATGGCGCTTTCGGCGTGGGTGAAGTGGAGAATCGTGGCGGGCGCGCTGCTGTTGGCGGTGATGTTCTTCGGCGCCGGATTCGCGCAAGCGATTAACACCGTCTTGCAAACCGAAAGTGGCCATTTCTTCAACGTGGCATACCTGATGACGACGGTGTGGAATTCGCTGTTCCAGGTGGATGCGGAGCACGCAATTCCGGTGCCGCAAGCGTGGTTCGCGCTGCTGCTCTATTGTGCGATCTGCCTGGGACTGCTGATGCGGAAGGTGCGCGCTTATGAGGTAGTGCGATGAACGGTCGCATTCTCTTCGAAGACGTGTCGAAGTTTTATGGAGAAATCCTGGGCGTGAACCGGGTAAACCTTTCGATTCCGCCGGGAATTACCAGCCTGGTGGGACCGAACGGTTCGGGCAAGACGACCCTGATGAACTTGATGACGGGACTGGTGCGGCCAACGCGGGGCCGGGTTCAGGTGCTCGACTGCCGGATCGACGATCCGGAACAATTATTCAAAGTGGTGGGTTACTCGACGCAGTTCGATGCGTTTCCCAAAGGATTGACGGGATACGAGTTTATTTATTCGTTTCTGCGGCTGGCGGGCAGAGATGCGGGGAGCGCGGAACGGCTGGCGTGGCGGGCGATTGAGCGAGTGAACCTGGCGGATGCGGCCAAGCGAAATATCGCGGGGTATAGCAAAGGGATGCGGCAGCGAATCCGGCTGGCGCAGGCGTTGGCGCACGATCCGAAGGTGCTGGTGCTGGACGAACCGTTGAATGGGCTGGACCCGCTGGCGCGGTCGGAGATGATTGCGTTGTTTCGCGCCACTGCCGCGGAGGGGTGCTACCTGATTATTTCCAGCCACATCCTGCACGAAGTGGACGTGATTTCCGACCAGGTGATTTTGTTGAGCAACGGCTACGTCGTAGCGGAGGGGACGATCCAGAATGTGCGCAGTGAGATTCAGGAGCATCCTACGCAGATTCTGATTCGCTGTGACCGGGCGCGCGAAATGGCGGCGAAAATGTTGGAGTACGAGCACACGATAGAAGTGTCCATTCATCGGGACGAGCGGGGATTGTTGCTGAAGACGCGCGATGCGGACCGGTTTTATCTCGCGCTGAACGAAATGGCGATGAACGGGATTGAGATCGAATCGATCACGCCGGCCGATGACGACGTGCTTTCGGTGTACGAATATTTGATTGGGAGCGAAGAGGTTGTGCGATGAAGAGCCTGTGGTGGGCGCAGGTTAAGGCGGTGATCCGGCTGGAAATGCGGAAGACGTTTTTCGCGCGGCGGGGCCTGTGGATCTATTTGGTCGCGATGCTGCCGGTTCTGCTTTTCATTGCGTTTGCGGTGGTGGCGGCCAACCATCGCGCGAAGATGGCGAGCATGGCCGAGCGGGGAGATAAGCCGCTTACGTACCAGGATATGCGGGCGATCAAGCCTGAGATGACAAAAGAGGAAGTGATTGCGATTCTGGGGAAGCCGCCGATTGTTTTTCACTGGACCGATCGCAGGCCGGGCCAGGACCCGAGCGGGTCCGGCGAAGAGGTGGCGCGCGAGAGTTACCGCTACTCAGACGGGCAGAACGATCTGATTCTTGGGCTGGCGAACGGCAAGGTCGACAGTATCAAGATTCACGAAGGATTGAACGTAGGGCAGGACTCGGTCGTGTTTGCGGGCGTTTTCCAGTTCTTTTTCCTGCGGCTGGCAGTTTTTTTCGGCTGCCTGGGGATTTTCATGAATCTGTTCCGGGGAGAGATTCTGGACCGAAGCCTGCACTTCTATTTTCTGGCGCCGGTGCGGCGCGAAGTGGTGATGGCGGGGAAGTTTTTGGCGGGACTGCTGGCGACCAGCACGATATTTGCGACCAGCGAGGTTCTGCAGACGATTGCGTTTTTGTGGCATTTTCCTCCCGCGGCCCGGGCAATTTACCTCTATCACAATCATGGTCTGGAACATGCGGCGATTTATCTGGGAGTGACGGTGCTGGCGTGTGTCGGCTATGGAGCGTTTTTTCTGGTAGCGGGAATGTTGTTCCGAAATCCGATTCTCCCGGCGGCGGCGATTTTGATCTGGGAAGGGATCAATCCGTTTCTACCGGCAGTGCTGCGGCAGATCAGCGTGATTTATTATTTGAAATCGTTGTGCCCCGTGGATATTCCCACTCCGCCGGGCACGCCCGCGTTGTTTGCTTTGCTCGTGTCGAATTCCGATCCGGTTGCGGCTCCGGTAGCGATTTTGGGAATCTTAGTGGTGGCGTTGATCGCGCTTTACGTCTCCAGCGTGCAGGTCCGCCGGCTGGAAATTAATTACTCGACGGAATAGGCTCGACCGGACTTTTCTCTTCCCGGCAGATTTCTGGGTGGATGGCGCGCTGCACCTTCGCGAGCGTGGGGGAATCGCTCGCGAAAGCAGCTCAAGGAAATCAGTGATGTTTGAAGTACTGCACGGCCTTTTCGTGCTGCTCGGCGGCACGACGAGTGGAGAACGTACCGAGATTCCGGCGCTTGCCGGTCTTCGAATTTTTCTTGCGCGAGTACAAGCGGTATTCGCCGGATTTCATCTTCCGAATCATTTTCAGACCTCCATTCAATAGAGTTCAGCTGGCTTTGCGCCGGGTGCGGCTGGCTTTCATGGCCGAATCGTGACGGGCAGAGGCCGAGCGCTTGCGGGCAGCGGAATGCGCTTGCCGCGACAATGCCTGGTGCGAAGCCGCGCTGTGCCCTTCTTTTTTCAGAGCGCCGCTGGTTGCGCGCGAGCGCTTGGGCGAGGGCTTGCTGCGGGAATGGCTCTGACCTTTTTCGTAATCGCGTTCGGCTTGCCGGGTGGTGCGACTGGAAGCCTTGCCGCTGCCTGGAGCTTGCAGCCTGACTCCGGCGCGACGGGCCTTGGATAGTCCGATGGCAATCGCCTGCTTGGCGGAAGCCGCGCCGTGCTTGCCTTCGCGGACATGGTGCATTTCTTCGCGTACAAATTCACCAGCTTGGGTGCTGGGCGATTTTCCTTCGCGGGCGTCTTCGCGAGCGCGTTCGATAGTTTCTTTTTCCGGCATTCTGACCTCCTTACTTGAAGTTTAGTGCGGTCGCGCGGGGAGTTTGGATCGACGATTTTCTGTAGGCACTGGGTACGAGTCCTGTAGGCGAATGCAGTCGTGGGAAGATCGCGGGGAAAGTCAAAATCCCTACCCTCTCGCAAAGAGCGCGAGAAGGGTGGGGCACCCTGTAAGTTCATTTTCCGGGGAGGCCGAGTTGTTCTATATGCATGAGCATGTCGGCGGCATCGGAGAAGACGCGGAAGGCGCCGGCGCGCTCAAGTTCTTCCTGTGCGTAGCCGCCTGACAGGAAACCCACGCCCAGCGCGCTCTTGCGCACGGCGGCGAGCAAATCCCACACGCTATCGCCGACGACGATGCAGTTGTTGATGGCGATGCTCAAGCGGTCGGCGGCAAGGGTGAATACGTCGGGCGACGGCTTGGCCTTTTCCACGTCGTCTCCGGTGACGATGGGGATGTGACTGGGAATTTCGAGGCGCTTCAAGAGCAAGGACGTAGGCCCGCGGCCTCCGGTGGTGGCAATGGCGACGCGAACTTTGTGGCGAACCAGATGTTTCAGAAGTTGATTGGCTCCGGGGAGAGGTTGCAGGTTTGGCACGTCGCGCCGGAAGCGGGAATCGTGATGCTGCTCAAGTTTGTCGAGATCGAGGTGAGCCGGCTTGTGCGGGAGTTCGCGCAGCAATTCCCGGATCATGGATTTGCCGCTCATGCCGACGCGGCGGTGAATTTTCCAGCGCGGGATTACGATTCCTGCGGCGACGAGCGTTTCCGACCAGGCGTTGACGTGCTGATAATTGCTATCGATGAGAGTGCCGTCGAGATCAAACAGAACGGCGGGAAGTTCCACACGGTTGACTTGGGCGACCTGGGGAACGGGCCGGCGGGGAGGGTTCCGCGTCTTGGGCATAAGGAAAATCGATCCAAGCGATACTCGGCGTTGGGTGCGTGAGTTTGCGGAAAGGTTGGGAAACAAAGAGGAGGCGAAAGGCCGGCGGCGCTTTGCGAACAACAGCAAGGGGCGAATTGCCATCTAAGAAGTACCCTATCGTGTACTTCGCCAAGGCACCGGTGTGGCTGGATGGGGTTTAGCGGAGGAGTTAAACGCATGAGGATTGCCCAAGTCGCGCCACTGTATGAGAGCGTTCCCCCCCGCCTTTATGGGGGAACGGAACGCGTCGTTGCCTGGCTCACCGAGAAACTGGTTTCCCTCGGTCACGACGTAACCTTGTTTGCCAGCGGCGATTCAGTGACCAATGCGCGGCTGGTTCCGGCATGCAAGAAAGCGCTGCGGCTGGATGCGGATTGCGTCGATCCGCTGGCGCATCATGCGCTCATGGTGGAAAAAGTTTTCGATCACGCGGACGACTTCGATCTGATTCACTTTCACATTGACTACCTGCATTTTTCATTGAGCAGGCGCCTGCAGGTTCCCTGCGTGACCACGCTGCACGGCCGGCAGGACCTGCCGGACCTGGTGCCGCTCTACAAGGAATTTTCGGAGGTGCCGCTGGTTTCGATTTCGGATGCGCAGCGTCAGCCGTTGCCTTGGGTGAATTGGGTGGGAACGGTGCATCACGGATTGCCCGCAGATTCGCTGGCGCTGAATGCACGCGGCGGCGACTACCTGGCGTTTTTGGGCCGGGTGTCGCCGGAAAAGGGGCTGGTGCGCGCCATAGAAATTGCGATTCGCGCTGGAAAAAAGCTGAAAATCGCGGCAAAGGTGGATCGAGCGGATCGGAACTATTTTGAACAGCAGGTCAAGTCACTGCTGAACCATCCTCTGATCGAGTTTATTGACGAGATCGGAGCATCGGAAAAACAGGAATTCCTGGGAAATGCGGCGGCGCTGCTGTTTCCCATCGAATGGCCGGAGCCGTTTGGCCTGGTGACGATCGAGGCCCTGGCGTGCGGAACGCCGGTCATCGGGCATCCTTACGGTTCGGTGCCAGAGATCGTTCCTGAGGGTGTGGGATTTCTGGTGCGCAACCTGGAGGAGGGAGTAGAAGCGGTAAACCGGCTGGGCGAAATTGACCGGCGCGATTGCCGCAAACACTTTGAGCTGAACTTCACGGACGACCGCATGGCGCGGGATTATGTGAGGCTCTACAATCGAATGATTCAGCCAAAATCGGCCTCCATGACGGTCGAAGAGGGAGCCTTGAATTGGATGGAAGTGGAATCGCCCACCCCCAGTACTACATAGCTACTACTTCATCGCCCGCAGATGACCGGGCTCGCGTCCTCAAATACGGCAGAATGTTCTTTGTGTTCGACCGGCTGGGCGATGTGCAGACGTCCGGCTTGGGCGAGGAAGGGCTTTTCTATGACGGCATGCGGCATCTTTCGTCGCTGTCGCTGAATTTGTGGAATGCCCGGCCGCTGTTGTTGAGTTCCACTGTAGCTACGAACAATTTTCTGTTTACGGCTGACTTGGCCAACCTGGATGTATTCAGCGAAGGTGAGTTGGTAATTCATCGCGGAACGCTGCATCTGGTGCGCACCCGATTCCTGTGGCGCGACTCTTGCTTCGAAAAATTAATGTTTGTCAACCACGGGTTGGAAGAACTGGAAGTTCCGGTTCGCATCGGATTCAAAGGCGACTTCACCGACATTTTCGAAGTTCGCGGGACGGCGCGGGAGCGGAAAGGGCGGCGGCAGAAAGATCAGATGGGCGCCCAGTCTGTCATTTTGTCTTATGAAGGATTGGACCAGGTGATGCGCCGGACGTGCATTCGCTGCGACGCGCCGGGGTTGCGAGTATCCGAGTCGGGGCTGGAATTCGAGCTGGGCCTTCATCCGAAGGAACAGGTGACGGTCGAGATTGAAATCTGCTGCAGCGCGGATGCTGCGGAAAACTCGATCGGCTACCCGGAGGCTTTGTCGTCGGCGCGCTTCGAGCTCGCGGAAATGTCGCGAGCGTTTCCTGAGATCACGAGCTCGAATTCACGTTTCAGCGATTGGATAGCGCGATCCATTTCCGATTTGGAGATGATGATTGCGGGGAATCCGGAGAAGAATTATCCGTACGCGGGAGTGCCGTGGTTCAGCACTGTATTTGGCCGCGATGGGATCATTACCGCGCTGCAGACGTTGTGGTTGAATCCCAGCATAGCGAAGGGCGTGCTGGAATTTCTGGCGGCGTCGCAAGCGGAGCAAATCGATCCGGTGGCGGATTCGGAACCGGGAAAAATTCTGCACGAAATGCGGCGCAGCGAGATGGCCAACCTCGGCGAGGTGCCGTTTGGGCGGTATTACGGGAGCGTCGACGCCACGCCGCTGTTCATTCTGCTGGCGGGCGCATATTTCGACCGAACGGCAGATCGTCCTTTCCTGGAAAAACTATGGCCGCACATTCAGCGGGCGCTGACCTGGATCGACCAGTATGGCGACGTGGATGGCGACGGCTTTGTGGAGTACGCGCGGCATTCGCACAAGGGCCTGGTGCAGCAAGGGTGGAAGGATTCGAACGATTCCATTTTTTACTCGGATGGAAGAGTGGCGGAGCCGCCGATCGCTCTGTGCGAGGTTCAAGGCTATGTGTATGCTGCGAAACTGGCGGCGGCTCGGCTGACGCGAGCGCTTGGCGACGTGAACGGATGTTGCGAACTGGAAATGCAGGCCGAAACGCTACGTACGAAATTTGAAGAGCAATTCTGGTGCAATGATCTTGGGACATACGCTTTGGCACTCGACGGGCGCAAGCGGCCGTGCCGGGTTCGCGCTTCCAATGCAGGACATTGTCTTTACACCGGCATAGCTTCGCCCGAGCGGGCGCGTCGCGTGGTGCAGACGCTGATGGACGCCGAGTCCTTCACTGGGTGGGGAATTCGGACGGTAGCGTGCGCGGAGTCGCGCTACAACCCGCTGTCGTATCACAACGGCTCGATTTGGCCGCATGATAATTCTGTCATCGCCAACGGAATGGCGAAATATGGCGCCAAGAAAGAGGCCGGCCAGGTGCTGCTGGCGCTGCTGGACTTGAGCAGCGAGGTCGAGCTACGGCGGCTGCCGGAATTGTTCTGCGGGTTGAAGCGGCGGCCGAACGAAGGGCCGACGCTGTATCCGGTGGCTTGCTCGCCGCAGGCGTGGGCGGCAGCTGCGCCTTTTTTGATTCTGGAAGGCTGCCTGGGAATTTCGGTCCAGGCGGATCGCGGGCGGATCGTATTTGACCGGCCATTTCTGCCCGAAGGAATCCCGCAGCTTACGATTCGCGGCCTGCGTTGCGGGAAAGTGGCGGCCGATCTGCTGCTGGAGCGAAGAAACGACTCAGTGCTGGTTCACCTTGAGAACAAGCACGAAGACGTAGAGATTGTGACCATTGTTTCTTAACGAGCGGTATACCGTCTTCCGGGTATTTTCCAGAGGAATCGAAAGAATTAAGTTGGGCGCGTGAACTTCGGAGGCATGAAGCGGGCGCTGGCTTGCACTTACCGCGATTTGCTGCGCCACCATACTCTGCAAGTGTCGGCGGCGCTCTCCTACTATTTTGTACTCTCGGTTTTCCCGGGACTTATCTTCCTATCGGCCATCGTCGGATTCATTTCCCTGCCTGATTTGTTTGGCCACGTTTTATTGCTGATGGGGCGGTTGCTGCCGGTGGACACGATGAAGGTCGTGTATTCGGTGCTCGGCGACGTGCTCTCCTCGCACCGCGGAACCTGGCTCTCGTTCGGAATGCTGGGCATGTTGTGGACGACATCGGCGGCGTTCGATTCGATGATCGAGGCGCTGGATATTGCCTACGACGTAAAAGAGGATCGTCCTTTCTGGAAAACCCGCCTCCTCGCGGTTGCACTGTCGGCGATTATTGGAGCACTGCTGCTATCGGCGCTGGGCGTGATGCTGGTCGGGCCTCGCTTTGGAAGTTGGCTGGCCGGGCGACTGGAAATGTCGGCGGTGTTCGTGGCAGTGTGGCCAGTTCTGCGCTGGACGCTGGCGATTTGCTTTACTGTCTTGGCGGTGGAAGTGCTCTACTATCTGGCTCCGAATGTGAAACAGCGGTTTGGGGCAACGCTTCCGGGTGCCGTGCTATCAGTGGTGGTTTGGAACGGACTTTCTTTTCTGCTGGGATACTATTTTCGGCACTGGGCAAATTTCAATCGAACTTACGGCACGCTGGGCGGGTTCATCGCGTTCATGACGTGGTTGTACTGGACATCTTTTGTTTTGCTGTTGGGGGCAGAACTCAATGCGGAGTTAGCCAAGGAAAGCAAGCAAGGGTGCGTACTGCCGAAAAGCGCCGCTCTTGAGGAGAGAAGGCGGATTGACCGGCGAGCTCCGCTGGACCGGGTGGCTTAGATTCAACACGTAAGGCTTGGACGGCGGAAAGCATTGAGCTGGCGCACAGCGAGAACGACCACGGTCCTCGCCGTGGACGTATTCGAGTGATAAATTCAAAATCCCCGCCCTGTCGCATAAAGCGCGACAAGCGGGGCATCCTGGAAGTCTCCCTCCAATTCGCGTTAGAAGCGGGTGTGGAAGCGGCCGTCGACGGAGATCCCGCCGAGTTGATCGCGTTCGGTGCTTACCGACCAGCGCTTGGTAAGTTGATACTCGCCTTGAACTATTTCCGCTCCCGGCTGAGAGACATCGGTGGAGAAGGTGAAGAGCAGATTCTTGGTAACGCGCTGCTGCAGGGCGATGCGAGCGGAGGGATTCTGATTGTTGCCGCCCATCATGGGATCGATCTCAAGGCTTGAGATCCCCGCCAATTTTTGAACGCTGCTGCTGACTTCGCTCGCAGCCTGCGAGGCAATCATGGAATCCGTGCTTTGGCTGGAAGCGGCGGATTCCTGCGTAGTTTTACCGCGGGCAATCAGGTTGATGATGTCGGCAGTGGCCAGCGGCGGATCTGATACGTAGGACGTAGTGAGTTTGTCGAGCGGCCCGCGCATGGTGAGCGTGAGATTGTACTGCTCGACGATCGTTCCGACCGATACGTTCAAGACCGGATGAGTTTCGTTGGGATCGTTGAAAGTGATCACTCCTTTTTGCAACTGGTAGCGCAGGTTGCGATAGAACAGCTCACCGGATGTCAGAGTGGTACGGCCGGTAATGACCGGGTTTGCGGCGGTTCCTGAAACTTGTAGAGCAGCTTGCCCGGCGATGCTGACTTGCGAGCTGCGGGCGTTCAGATCTCCCTGCGACTGCACTCCGATAGCCAGTTTGATGGTGTCAGCGAAACCAGGCTGGGCAGGCGCACCGCCGGTGCTGAACTGGTCGCCGAAACTCGCCAGGTCGAAGTCGGGCGTGAACGAAAGATTGTCGATGAGGACGCGGCCGTTCAGGATGGAGGCCTGCGTTGTGCCGCTGAACGCGAGATTGGCGTCGAGCAGTGAGCGCAGGCCCTGAGGGTAGCGAAGACGAACAGATTTTCCTTGAATGGCTAGTTCAAAATGCAAGTCGGGCTTATAGGTGACAGAACCGCCCAATGTCACCTGGCCCCCGCCGACTTGCGCGGTCATATGGGAGAGCTGTACGCGATCGCTGGTGATGTCCATGGCGCCATTCAATTTCTCGACGCCGATGGGAGCGTCCGCGGTATTCAGGGCAATATCTTTGAACTGAAGCTGTCCGGCAAGGGTTGAATTTGCGGTTGAGCCTGAGGCATGGACATCGAGAGCAACCGTGCCGGCGCTTTCTAAATCGGGCGCGACGATCTTGAGAACACTGACGTCTATGGAACCGTTGGCGGAGAGGGTTGGAGGGGCGGTTCCGCCAATGGGCAGCCGGCCCTGCAGGTGAAGCGAGGTACCAGTGCCGCGAATTTCCGCAGGTTGCAGAGTAACGACGGAGTTGGCATAGTCCGCGCGGATGGGGCTGTTAATGCCGATTTGCAGCGATTGATAACTCGCGCTGAGAACCGGAATGGAAAGATGAGCCTCGACCTGCGACTTGTCTTTCAACGGTCCTTTCAACGTTGCGTGTAACTCGGCGTGGCCCTGAAATCCCTTGGGAACGCTCGGCGCGTAAGCGGCCACGAGGGCGTCCAGAGGAATCGTATTGGTGTCGATGGCCGCTTCGGTGTAGTAGCCGCCAGTGAGGGCGACACGCCCGTGCGCGTGGATGGAGGCTGCGGAAACGTTCGAACTGAGATCGATATTCGCGTAGTGATGGGCGACATCCAGTTGGGCGTTGAGGCCGGAAATCAAATTCTGCTGAAGGCTAAGTTGCGGCAACTGGACGGAGGCGGTGAGTTGGGGATCGTCGAGAGTGCCTTCCCCGCTGACCGATGCGGTTACGGTCCCAGTGAGGTTGAGATCTTTGGCCTTCACGGCTTGAAGCTTTTGCAGTGCGACGGCGGGCGCATTGAGATGAACTTTGTACGCCTTGGTTTTCGGAGTGTAGGAAAGATTGGCATCGAGGGCCCCGGCCGCGACAGCCAGATTCAACGTCGAGACAATCGACCCGTTGGCGGCGTTGAAGTTGGCCGCGAAGTTTTGAATGGCCTCGTTATAGGCGATGGCGTTGGTGATTTGCGCCGAGCCTGAGCCCACCGGGTTCACTTGCGAGCCGCTCAGCGAAACTTTGGCCGAGAGATCGCCGGAGACCGGATAGTTCTGGTTGGCGAGACGCTGCAGATCGGCGATGCGAACGCGTTGCACGTCTAAATGCGCCTCGAGAAGATTGGTATTCGCGTAAGACCAGTTGCGCAATGCGACGTTAGCGCTGAAAGTTGCGCGTCCTTGCTGGGCGCTGACCAGGGAGCCGCTTTGCACGCTGAACTGCGAAGGATTGGCGTGCATCTGTAGACTTGCGGTGGTCCACTGGCTGCCTTCCACTTGCAGGTTCTGGGCACTGAGTTCTGCGGTTACCGCGGGCTTCTTCATGGAGCCACTGACAACTGCGTTGAGCGTGGCGGAACCGGAAACGGCAGGAACGCGAGTTTGCGACTTGCCGAACGACGAGGCCAGAACCGCGAGTTGATGGAGATCTGTGGCAGCGATGTTAAGTTGCAATCTGGAATGATCGCTGATTGTGCCTTGTGCGGTCAGAGTCGCAGACGGAATCCGCAGGGTAGTGTCGCGCAAAGAGATGGTTTCGCGGGTGCCGTCGTAGGCGGCATGAATCGCGCCATTTACGGGAACAGTTCGGGCGGAATCGGATTTGCTGCTGGCCAGAGCGTGCAACGCAAGGTCGGAATGCCCGCGCAAGTTCGCCAGGCTGCCTTGCCACGAGGCCTCGACCTTTCCGCTGACGGAGCCGGAAACCCTGCCGGCCTCTGTTCCCTGCGTCTGAAAAGCGCGCTGCAGCGCTCCAAGCGAGATGTTGTGGACCAAGGCTTGGACTTGGGAATCTTGGGTGGTGTCGAGATGTTTGATCTCGGCGTCGGCGCTGATGCTGCCGCCGAAAGAAGCTAAAGCAACATTCTTAAGCACCAAATTTCCATTTGCCAGTTGATAGGTTCCCTGGAGGCGGCGCAGTTCGAGGCGATTGCCGGAGGCGACCGCAGAAAGCACTTCGCTCGCGAGTTTTCCATTAATGGAGATGTTTCGAAGCAGCGGCTGATTGGTTACAGCCTGGTAGTGCAGTTGGCCAGTTAATGATATATCGCCGGCGGGAGCAGCCTGCGGCGACATGGCGGCGAAGTCCTGGGTGTGAATCTGAATCTGGTAGCCACCGTCAGCGACAGGATTGGCGTAATCGGAGACGGAGGCATGAAGCGAGACAGAGGAAGCGCCGAGATTCAGAACGGCGGAGTCGAAGTTGAGGCGCTCCGGAGTGGCGCTGAATTTCAATTTCAGATTATGAGGAAGGGCGGCGTATTGCGCGTACTTCACATGGCCATTGTCGTAGGAAATGACACCTTCGTAACGTTTGGCCAGCGATTCGAAACGAATGTCGGTGCCGAGATTATAGAGATCGGCGTCGAGAGGCGTCTTGCGGTCGTTGTAATTCACTTCCCCGTTATTGAGCTGGACATGCCCGACCGCGAGATCGAAGACGCTAGTGTTGCCGTTGTTCTGGCTGGGCGGAGCGGCCGGAAGATTAGTTTTGCCGTCGCGGCTCACTTGCAAGTGAACGACGGGATGATCGACGAGAAGCTCGCGCAGGTTGACCTGGCGATGCAACGCAGAAACAATTTTGAGGCGGACAGTGAGTTGGTCGGCGTGGAGCAGTGGAGGCTGGTCGGGGCCTTCGGTGCCGCGCAGCGTGATGTTGTAGAGGTGCGCCGTCAGCGTGGAAAGGCTGAAATCGAGGCCGCCGATCTGAGTGTGGCCTCCGGTGGCGATATCGGCCTGCTGCACGATTTTGCTCAGCGCATACTGTTGAAAGCTGTTGCTGCGGAGATAAAAATAGCCCGCCATTCCTGCAAGGATGAGCAGCGCTACCAGTCCCGCCACCGCCCATGCGATCCTGCGTTTCAAATTCATGACTCTTCCCTCAAAATGCCTGTCCGATCGTAATGTAGTACTGCAGCGGATTGATGCCGGGCACCGGATTCAAGTTTCGACCGATATCGAAACGGATGGGGCCAATTGGAGTGGCGTATCGTAAGCCGACTCCTACGGTGTTGGTGTAGTTGTTGACGAAATTGCTGAAGTTGATGGCGCTGAAGACATTGCCGCCATCGTAAAAGACGACTCCGCCGAGCGCTTTCATGATCCCGAGCGGAAAGCGCGCTTCTGAATTCAAGATAAACAGTTCGCGGCCGCCAACGGGGACGGTGACGTTAACACATCCCGACACGCCTTGCAGCACGTTGCAAAAAGGAACCAGGCGTTGCGGTCCGGCTTCGTCGATGGGAAATCCGCGAAGCGAAGTGCCGCCGCCAGAAAAAAATAACTGGCTGGTGGGAACGAAGCTTCCGGAAAACGGCGTGGCGAAGCCCAGGCGGATGCTGTTCGCAAATACGAGCGAATGAATCGGTTTGTAGTAAGCGTATTGCCCGAACAATTTGGCGAAATTCGCGCTGGAACCGAAGGAGCTAGGCGTGATGCCGAGATTTACAGTGGAAAAAGATCCGCGGTGCGCGTCAAGCGGCTTGTCGCGCGTATCGCGAATGAAGGTGGCCGACAAAGTCGAAAGGTGCACGTGCTGATCCCGTGAAAGGACGAGTTCGGGAACCAGCAGATGCGAAAGGTTGGTCTTGTTGAAGTCATAGCGAAGTTGCAGGCGGGTATTCGACTTGCGAAAGAGGACGCGCTCGAGTTGAAAAGTGAGATCGCCAAGTCCGGCAGTAAAGAGAGGATTCTCGCTGGTGCGTTCCACCGAAAGGCTGGAGAGAGAATGCCATTGGGAGCCAATGAAATGGGGTTGGGAATACGTGGTGAGGGCACGTTGATCGAGCCGGGACAAGAGAATCGATGCGCTGGCGGTCTCGCCCAGGCCGCGCATATTGCGGCGGTCGAATTCGACCGAACCGCGCGGACTGGCGAAGGTAGATTGGCTGGGCGCAATCTGATTGCCGCCTAACCCGATGGAGCCGCCACCGCCCGGCAAGGCGACAGTGCCGGTGGGAATGTTGCCGCCGCGGTGGGAGACTTCGAAGCCGAATCCGTAGGTGATTTCGTTGCGCTTGGCTTCGTGAACCTTGACGAGCGCCATTTCGTCCGTTTGGTCGGTGATGGGCTTGCGCGGGCCAACGCTCGACCAGTCAAAGATATTCAAATCGTAAAGACGGCTTTCGGCTTCCAGCAGTTGATCGCGCCGCATGGGCGTTTCGGGGGGGATCTTGGCGGTCTTCTTGATTAGCGAGAGTCGTGTGTGTTCCTGGCCGAGATAAGCTACTTCGCCGATTCGAACCAGTTGGTTCTCGGTAATTTGATATGCGACGTTGACGCGGTGAGGATCACTCGAATCTTGTTTTACCTGCGTCTTTACTTCGGCGGTGAGATAGCCGCGGTTCAGGTAGTTTGCGGAAATTCGGTTGCGATCCTCCGCCAGCTTGCGTGGAGAAAAGGGTACCCCGGCCTTCAGCTGAAATCCTCGAGGGGCTGTTAGTTGAGCGGAGTCGAGGTTTTGATTGCCGGAGACTTGGACGCCCTGAACCAACGTCTGCGTTCCTTCCTCAATATTGAAGGCAATATCGATTTTGGGCTCGCGGTCGATGACCTGCGGTTTGACTTTGGCTTCTTCGTACCCGCGATCGCGGTAGACAGCCAGGATGTTGTCGGAGCTCTGCTTCAGTAGTTTCTGACTCACCGCTCCATGGGTCCACAGGTGCGAGCGCTTTATCGTGACTTGTGCTAACAGGTCTTTCTCGGGAATATCGTAGTTTCCGTGAAAAAAGATGCGATCCACCTTGTGCTTCTTGCCGCGATCGATGCTGTAGACGATGAGGATCTGGTCTGGTTGCTTCTCGAACTGCGTGGTTACCTTGGCATCGTAGAAGCCTTTTTTCTGAAAATAATCGGTGAGATTGCGCTGGCCTTCTTCCACCAGATCGCGATCGATGGTCCCTTCGGAATAAATGGGGATGAGTTTCTTCATCTGGCGGCCAGCGAGAAACGGAATCGCGGTCAGGCGCGCACCCGCTGTGCGTACGGTAACTACTGGACCTAATTCGACTTTGAAGGAAACATCCACGCGGTTGGTGGCGGGGTTGTATTGCGGTGGGTCCTCGCGAACACTACTGGCCAGACGGCGCTGCCGGGTGAGTGCGGCCTTCATCAGCTTGGTCGCCTCGGCAATTCTTTCTGAGGAATAGGGTTTTCCAGTCTTCAGCAGGCCTCCGGAGAGCCGCGCCCGCAGTGACTTCATGGCATGCAGCAATCGCGCGCTCTCGGGATGGTCGGGGCCCTCGACCTTGACGGTGGAGATGCGGGCTTGCTTGCCCATATCGATGGAAAAGTTCACGCTGACGAGTTCGCGGGGATCGTCGATTACGGTTTCAGCGTGGACCTTTGCCTGGAAGTATCCATTCTGACGAAGGAAGTCGGTGAGCGCGGCTTCCGCGACGGGGATGCGCGAGGGATCGTAGGGATCTTCATCGGGAAGATTGGCAACTTGCAGGAGGCGCGTATAGGGGAAGACTTTCACCGCGCCGGGAAAATTCACCATTCCGAGGTAGAACGCAGGCTCGAGCAGGAAGTTGATTCGAAGTCCGGCAACTTCAGGTTCGACGTTGACCTCGACCTTTGGGAAACCGCCAGCCTGCTTCAGAGCTTCGGCGGTGGCTTCAATGGCCGCCTGGTTGTAAGGGGATCCGGGCTTCTGGGGTACGAGCGGGAGCAGAGGTTTGAGGTCGCGGTGCGGATTCGCGATGAGCGACACAGCGCTTATATTCTGACCGTTGTAGGCGGGTTGCGGCTCCTGAGGTGCGAGCTGTGCTAGCGCAACCGCGCTCCATAACAAAAATCCGAAACTCAACAAGCGCATACAAGACCGCCGGACCCGATATCAGCCAGTTTTGCAGCCTCCGAAGACAACGAATCGTTATCAAGGTGAACGGCACCAGCCTGACGAAATGTGATGCGATTGATTTCAGGGATGTTGTCGTGAAGTCGTGAACGCAGCAGATTCTGCGGAATGGAGCGGAATCACTCTGCCGGAGCGTAATATCCGGGCCGGGCGTGAGCGCGCAAGAACGATAATTTGCGGGGCAGTCTGAGCTTGACCTGAATTTTGTGCCATTTTCCGTCGTGCGGCATTTCCTCCGGGCGATAGCCGAGGACATATTGAGTTCGCAGCGCTTTTCCGATGTGAGTAGCCACAGCCGGGAGTTCGACTTCATTCTGCAGGGTGAAAGCCTGGCCGCCGGTCGAGTCGGCAATCTCCGACAAGAGGGCGGGCCCACGCGATTCTTCGATCGTAGGAACATACCGGTCAAAAGTTCCGATAGCATAAATCATTACGTCCGATTCCTTCGCTGCGGCCTTTACGTCGCTCTCGCTGTAGCGGCTGTGGTTGTCTCCGCCGTCCGAGATGATCAGCAGAGCTTTCTTGCCGTACCTCGCGTCTCTCATTTTGCGCAAACCCATGTAAATCGCGTCGAGCAAGGCAGTTCGGCCTTTGGGTTGGGTGAAGAGCAGCTCTTTTTCCACGTCCTGAGAGGACGAAGTGAAATCGGCGGCGAGGCGCGGCTGGTCGGCAAACGAGATAAGGAAGAACTCGTCTTGCAGATTGGCGCCTTCGCAGAACTGATGGACCGCCTCGCGGACGCGGCTCATTTTCTCGCGCATACTGCCGCTTGCATCGAGAATAATTCCTACCGAAACCGGCAGGTCCTCGCTGGAAAAGTGGCGAATCTCCTGGGGCCTTTTGCCTTCAAAAACCTGGAAGTTCTCCGCCTGAAGGCCCGTCACCAAGCGCTGCCGCGAATCAGTAACGCTGACCGGAACCAGGACAAGCTTGACGTCGGTTTTGAGCACGTGCAGGCCCGAGGCCTGAACGAGCGCATTCGCAGCTACTGTACTGGCCATAGACGGCGATAACTGCCGGGGGACGACGTGGATGTCATTGACGCTGGTTTGAGTGAGGCTTACCGTCGTTAGCAAACTGAGGAGAGCGATGGAACCAAAAATCGACTTCAGAACCGCAACTGCTTCCCGGGGGGCTGGCATCGTTCACCGCCTGGCAAGCCCGCCTTTCACGACTGCGGGGCTCGCACGCGCGCCTGATTCTTTTTAGGACAAGCGAGGTGAAGGGGGAATCGCTGCGAATCTGTAGAGCCTGCCGAGAGTTTCCTTATGGCAATACGGCAGAGGCAGTAGATGTGAAAGGTGGCGTCGTGTTTTGCAACGCTGCGCAATCGATGTCTACCTCTCACCTGGATGATGCATCCAAACCATAACGTCCGGTGCGAATGATCGCCGGTTGCCGGCAGAGTTGAAGAAGACAAAGCGGAGGATGAATGACGCGGCGCGGTATCACGGGGCGAAAAATTCGTTACGCTGTGGTTGGCCTCGGGCACATCGCTCAGGTCGCGGTTCTGCCTGCTTTCCGGAGCGCGGGGAATTCAGAGCTGTTCGCACTCGTTTCAGGGGACTCGGATAAGCTCGAGAAGCTGGGCCGGAAGTATTCGCTGGAGCACCTCTACTCCTATCAGGACTACAGCCGAGCCTTATCGAATGTGGATGCGGTCTATCTGGCACTGCCAAATCATCTGCACCGGGAGTATGCAGTGCGCGCGGCTGCGGCCGGAGTGCATGTCTTGTGCGAAAAGCCGATGGCAGTGACTTCCGCAGACTGCGAGGCGATGATTGCCGCCGCGAAACAGAATCACGCGAAACTGATGATTGCCTACCGCTTGCACTTTGAAGCTGGAAACCTGGAAGCGGTTGAGCTGGCTCGCCACGGGAAACTAGGGGACTTGAGGATGTTTACTTCGGAGTTTGCGCAGCAAGTGGCGAGCGACAACATTCGCGTAACCGAACCCGTCACGCGCGGCGGCGGGCCTGTTTACGACATGGGAGTTTATTGCATTAACGCTTGCCGGTATCTGTTCGCGGCGGAGCCGCTCGAAGTAATAGCTTCGGCGGGAAATAATGGCGAGGAGCGATTCAAGCTGGTGGAGGAAATGATGTCGGTGGTGATGCGATTCCCCCAGGGGCGCGTCGCGACCTTCACATGCAGTTTTGGCGCGGCCGACATCAGCCGCTATACATTAATTGGGACGAAGGGCGTGTTGCGTGCCGATCCGGCATACGAGTACGCGATTGCTCTGAAGCATCAGGTTACGGTGGGCGAAAAAACTACAAAGAAGACTTTTCCTAAGCGGGACCAGTTCGCGGCGCAGATATTTTATTTTTCGGATTGCATCTTGAAAGACAGGGAACCGGAACCGTCGGGGCTGGAGGGGTTGGCCGACGTACGCATTGTGGAAGCAATCTGCGAATCGGCGCGCACCAGGAAGCCGGTGCATGTTCCTGAAATTCCCAAGAGGACACGGCCAACGCTGGGCCAGGAGATTCGCCGTCCGGCGCATGGAAAGCCGCAAGTAATTCATGCCAAACCGCCATCGCGGGAGGCGGCCTAGCGCCGTAATACCTGGCAGGGTCTGCAAAAAAGTCCAGCCTTTCGGCTGGACTCTTCACGTGCATCCTGAGACAGGCTACTTCGCCATGCCGCCGCTACTTTGGCAGGTCTTGGCGATGTGTTTCACAGAACTGACTTCCAGGGTTTGAGAATTGCCGCTGGCCTGTCCTGTGGCGCCGGTGGCGGTGCCGCCGCCGCTAGGGGCGGTCGAACTCGAGGCGCCCATAACCTTCACTTCATGACCGACATGCTCGCTCAACTTGGCGGTGTCGCCGGTCAACTGATAGGTGTTGCCATTCTTGTCGGTGAGGGTGTAGTTGCCGCTGGAGCCACTCAAGCAGCCCTGAACGGAAGTAGCGCCACTTGCGGTCGCGGAATCCGATTGGCCCGAACTAGCCGAGGTGGGATCGGACTTGCTGGAGTTTGAGGGAGTAGTCTCTTGCGCAGCGGCCCAGCAAGCACCGAGCAGAAGAACAGAGCAAAGTAATACTAGTCGTCGCATATGCAACCTCCAAAGTGAGCTATATTGTCGATTCACATGGCCCCGAAACTGGAATACACGCCAATTTTCGAGCGCGATCAATTCGACAGAAGAGGATTCTTGCGCCGTTAGCGGATCGCAGCAATACAGCGGTTGCTTCATATGGCAAGGCGATAAGCCGCACTTGCCGGCGGCCTTTCAGGCGGCATCACGGTTGCGTTTTCCCGGAGGCACATCGTCGGGACGGCCATACTCTTCATGAGTGTGCACGGGACGCTCGGGATGGTCGGCGGCGTCTTCGACGCCCTCAACAGCGGAGGCTTCCAGCGCCTGTTCGGTCTCCGCTAATTCTTCAACCGACTCTTCGTTCGCGTCTTCGTCGGAGGATAGTCCCTGCGCATCGCCACTTTGACCCGCGCTGTTTACGCCTACCTGACCTGGATCTGTGCCCAACTCGTCCAACTGAGCTTCGAGATCGCCTCTGCGCTCGGGCGAACGTTCGTCTTCGGATTTGCGAAAGTGATCGCTCATAGTTTTCTCCGTCCCTTGATGGTTATAACTTGCGGCGGCGCATGCGCTCATCCGGTGTTCGCTGTATATGAGAGGCCTGCTGAAAATCGAGTCCAATCAGTCTGAAATGTGAATAGATTGTTAACAACTTTTTCGAGATTCCTTTTCTCCAAGCTATGAAAAGAGGAAAGCAGAGGTCACGGCAACGAAGAAGAAAAATACAAATCCAACGCGCTTGAACCCATTCGACCGGAAGAAGCCTGGGATAGTGCTGGCGGTAATTGAAACGCCCGGGGGAAGCCGCAATAAGTTTAAGTACGACGAGAAGATCGGTTTCTATTCCTTATCGGGGGTACTTCCCGAGGGCATGGTGTTTCCGCACGCCTTTGGATTTGTGCCGAGCACACAAGCTGCCGATGGGGATCCGGAAGACATTCTGATTCTGATGGACGAGCCCACGTTCGCGGGATGCGTGGTGCCAACCCGTCTGATTGGAGTGATGGAAGCGGACCAGACGGAAGACGGGAAGACTGAGCGCAACGACCGGTTGATAGCGGTTGCCGCGCACAGCAGGGACTATCTCGACGTGAAAAGTCTGGACGATTTGAGCAGCAACATGCTCAAGGAGATCGAACAGTTCTTCATCAATTACAACAAGGAAAAGGGCAAGAAGTTTAAAGTACTGCGGATGAGAGGACCGGGGCAGGCTTTAAAAATGCTGAAGAAGAGTCTGCTATAGAAGGCTGCGGAAAATTCTGCTGAGAGACGGATTCACTCTGCTGCGCCTATGAAAGTGATGCTGATGCGGTTTCTGATCGGGGGAGTTGCGGTTTCCGCATTCGCGGTTTTAGGGGATCTGTTTAGACCAAAAAGCTTTGCGGGCCTGTTTGGCGCGGCTCCATCGATTGCACTGGCGACGCTGGGGCTGACAATCGCCAGCGACGGCAAATCGTATGCCGCCACGGAAGCGAGATCGATGATGGCTGGGGCGCTGGCATTTTTCGTGTACGCCAGTTGCGTGAGTTGGACGCTGATGCGGGCCCGGTTCGCGGCTACCTGGGTCGCAATGGCGGAGCTCACCGTCTGGGGCGCGGTGGCATTTGGACTGTGGAAAGTCTGGCTGAAGTAGCGGCGATGCGAATCAAGATCGATTCCTCCGGACTGCACGAAACCCGCTGGTATGAACTGGCGATGCGTTTCGTCGCGGGCGGGTTGATGACCGCGGGCGCAGGCCTGATTGCGAAAGAGTACGGTCCGGTTGTAGGCGGGATGTTCCTGGCGTTCCCAGCGATTTTTCCGGCAAGCGCTACGCTGATCGAAAAGCACGAGAAGGAAAAAAAAGAAGAAGCGGGGCTGAATGGAAGCGTGCGGGGAAGAAAAGCCGCGGGTCTTGACGCGGCGGGCGCTGCATTAGGAAGCCTCGGGCTTTTGATATTTGCCTTACTGGTCAAACAATTCCTGGTCGATCATAGTTCGTCGCTGGTGCTGGCGGGGTCTACGATGGTCTGGCTGGCCGTCTCTTTGCTGCTGTGGCTAATCCGCATGCGCATGTAGCCCGCTGATGGCCAGCTCTCCTCGCAGTTTGAATTTCATTCGTAAGTGAAGGTGAGGTTGTCGAGGTAAACGCTGTAGGGCGTCTGCTGATAATTCCCATCCATCTGATAGTTGATCGTAATTCCATACCAACCGGGCGTTGACCCCGGGTTGGAATACTGGTTCAAGGTGTTGGTCACGCCGTTGAGCGTGATGGATTGATACAGCAACTGATTGTCAGAAGTGCGCTGCACCTGGATGGTCAGGTGGTTCCACGCATTGTTGTTGGGATAGCAGGAAATCCCAGTGGGGACCCAGTGCTGAGTGACGTTGTCCCAGATGTCCCATTCATTGCCGCCGACAATGCGGCACTCATGCCCCCAGGTGAAGCCGAGATTGTTAAAGAACTGATTGATGTCAAATTCCAGCGCCTGTGAAATCGGAAGGCTGGTGGTGTAGAAGTCCACGTCGTAGGTGAAGCTGTGATAGGCGGGGACGAGCGTGTGGTTGGTGTCGGGCAAGCCTTGCGAAGAAAAGTCCCCGATCAGGTGATTGTTGAACAGGACGTCGCCGTACAGCGTGGTACCGCCGAGAGTAAATTGTGTCGAATCTCCGCTCATGGAAGGCGACGCAATACCTTGCGTCATCGAGTAGCTGATTCCGCCGCAGGGCGAGGGAGAGCAGGTCGCATAGGTCGGCGGAGTGAGGCCGTATTGTCCCCAGGTGCTTTGCTGGAGGTTCGAGAAAGATTTTGAGTTATTCACGACGGGGGCGCTGGCAATTGTAATCTGCAGAGATTGCTGTTTAGAGAGCGCCTTGGCGTCGGAGGCAGCGATGACGAAGCTGAAAGTTCCCGCAGCAGTTGGTGTTCCGGATATTGTTCCGCTTGCGGCAGCGAGGAGCAGGCCCGAGGGCAGTTGACCCGACGCGAGGGAAAACGCGTAAGGAGCGGTGCCGCCGCTTGCGTTGAGCGATCCGCTATAAATGGCTCCAACGGTTCCCGAGGGAAGAGTGGAAGTAATTGTCAGGCTCGGTGTTGGTGGCGGAGGCGGAGGCGGCGGAGGCGTACCGGAGCCGGATGAAGTGTTGGTATTGCCGGGGACTGAGACGCCGGCACAAGCTTGGAATAAAAGCACGCACGCGAGAATCGCGATGAGAGCCGCGATTTGAAAAACTACACGATTTGAATGGTTCCTTCCCTCGGCACACCACATCCAAGGCATGTGTCAGACCTCGCAGGACTAGAGCAGGACACGCGACGGGACATCCTTAAGCGAATTTAATGGGTGGTTTGCAAACCGGCCAGATAACCAAAGGCATAGGGAGCCTTAGGCCTTGCGGACGGGGCCTCTGCGGGAGACTCCGAAGAAAATGCGGGAAGAGGCGGTAATCGGCTCTGGGCGCGGGTTTCGCGGCATTCGCACCAAGCCGTCGGCAGCCCCGCGAACGAAAACCTTTCTTCGCCGGGAATTACTTGTACACCGGTTCCTGCGGGGCGAGCATTGCCAGTGGTTATCGCGGCTTGGTCGGCTACTCGATTAACCACACGACCGGGGACTTGACCGAATTGCCGACCTCGCCTTATCCGTATCCGGCAGAATCGCTAAACACGGCTCTGCAAAGCTTCACCGTGACTCCCTAGTCGAGAGACAAAAAAGGCAAAAAGGCCGCTCGGGTATCGAGCGGCCTTTTCATTGCCCTTTAAACGCTTTCAGTCGCCCAAGCCTCGATTGCGAATCGATTAGGGTGTGGGAGGGGCCAGGGTGCATTGTCCGCCCGTGTTCTGAGCGGGCGGTGTAGGCGGAGTAGCCCAAGGGACGTTCACGAAATCAAAGAACTCGCTCATGTCGATTTGGCCGGCGTCGCGGTTGGTGAGAGACGGCAAGCCGAAGCGAGTTTCAACCAGCTTCAACACTGCGGTGTAGTCACGCACCTGGTGAGAGACGAAATTCTTCTTCGCGAACGGCGAGACGACAATCAACGGGAGGCGGTATCCGGTGTAAGTGAAATCGCAAGTTCCCGTCCCGATCTGTCCAGGTCCGTCACAGATATCCCCGGCAACCAGGTCGATGGGCTTAATGCCATCGGGACTCGGCATGGGTTGCGGCGAGACATGATCGTAGAAACCCCCGGCTTCGTCGTAGGTAAAGATCAGCGCCGAATCCTTCCAGCTGGAACTGGTCATCAGGGCATTGATGATGCCTGAGGCGAAGTGCGCTCCCGCTTGGACGTTGATGGGAGTGGAACTGTCCACGTCGTTCGGATGTTCGTCGAGCCCAACGGGAGAAGGTGGCTCGATATATGCGAACTGAGGCAGTGTTCCATTCTGCAGGTCGGTGAAATACTGCGTGAGCGGCACCAGATTCTGCGACAGGGTTGGGCTGTTGGCGACGGTCTGCCCATAGGCGAACTCGTTCAGGTAGGAATACTGCAAGAGGCAGGAGGCCGTAAGATTCGAGCCGGTGCAGTTGGTCGCATCGGTGTCGACGTAAATCTTCCACGTGATTCCGGCGTTCTGCAGGGCTTGGAAAATTGTCGTATTCGAGAGCGGAGCCTCCGGAGATACCAAAGGATGTACGTGGCCCGCGGAGGTGGCCGCGAGCAAGTACATGCGGTTGATCTGAGTGCGATCCATGACCGGGGAAAACCAGCGGTCAGAAGTCGCAAAGCTCGAGGCCATGAAGTAGTAATAGTTCAGGTCGTTCCCGTCAAAGTAACCCATGGCGCGGATGCCATCCGTATCCATTAATGCGGGCGATTGCTGGCGAGCGTCGTCTGCGGCCGCGATGACAAATCCATTGAGCGCCGCCGCACTCTGGCCGGTGGGGTCGTTGTAATCCCAGTCCACGTGATCTTCATTCCAGAACGGGCTTTGTTCTTCCTGGCAGGTGGAAGTGAAGTGAAACGATGGCACCTGCACGCTCGTGTCGGGAGAGCAAGCGGTATAAGCGGGATAGGGCTGCGCAGGATCGCAACCCGGAACGGAAGGAATTGCTCCTTGCAGCGGAGCGATTCCGGACACGGGATTGAATTGAGGCAAGCCGTCGAAGGACTGATCAGGAATGCTGTTGTTCGCCCAATACTGGCGCATGGCCCCGAAGTAGTGATCGAAGGAGCGATTTTCCTGAGCAAAAATAATTATGTGGTTCAGGCTTTGCAGCGATCCGCTTGGCCCAAAGCTCGCGGTCACGGAAGAGGCGCCGGCGATGGTGACCGTACACGCCGCGGTTCCCGAGCAAGCGCCGCCCCATCCCGAAAAAGTTGTGCCGGCTGCGGGAGTCTCGCTAAGGGCGACCTGGGTATTCTGAGGAAAACTTGCGGTGCAGGTAGTCGGACAGTTGATGCCAGCCGGGGTGCTGGTGACGGTGCCACTGCCGGTTCCGGACAAGGTCACAATCAATCCATAATCAGGGTTGAAGGTAGGTGTAACGCTCGCAGCAGCGGTTATCGTTAAACTGCACGGGCCGGTGCCGGAACAACTCCCGCTCCATCCTGCGAAAGAATAATTAGTGCCCGCAGTCGCGGTGAGAGTGACCTTTGTATTGGCGGAAAAGTTGGCGGTGCAGGTGCCGGGACAATTGATTCCGGCAGGGCTGCTGGTGATGGTGCCCGAACCCGCGGCCGGAGCGGTAACCGTTAAAGCATACGTAGTCGGCGGAGGTGGAGGTGGCGTGCCCATGCTGGAACCTCCTCCGCAGCCGGCCAGAAGCAGAGTCAAGAGGGTGGACAAAAATGTCCAGCAGAAGAACCTGTACGTAGACTTCAAGCGGAGAGCCCTCCCAAGTGGAGAACTTTGGATGAACCTGGGCTGAAGGTGGTTGTTTGATAAACAAATTGGACGTGTCCTTTTGCCGGCGCAGGAAGCCGGCTGCCAAGTTCATGAAAATACTAAGTTTCTCGTTTCCGCCGGCCACCGCGACACTGGGGTTGGCGAGTAAGAAGCAGGAAATTCCTTGCACGCCGTTAGGGAGGTAGAATAAGGGCGAAGCAACAGCAGGAGAGTTCGACCTGCCAGGGCCGATCCTAAGGTCCGAGGCGCAGACCATCCTATGCCCGTATCGATCATCATTCCAACATTTAATGGCGCGGCACGAATTGAAAATTGCCTTGAGGCGTTGTTAAAGCAGACCGAACGACGAGACCTGGAAATTTTAGTAGTGAATGATGGCTCAACAGATCCCACGGCGGAAGTCGTAGGCCGCTATAGCAGCGTTCGTCTGATCACGCAGGTGAATGCCGGTCCAGCGGCGGCGCGCAATCGCGGCGCGCTGGAGGCAAAGGGCTCGATCATTCTGTTCACCGACGATGACTGTGTTCCGGCGCCGGACTGGCTGGCCGCGATGATCGAGCCATTCCGCGATGAAGAAGTGGTTGGAGTAAAGGGCGCCTACCGCACTCATCAACGAGAGATTGTCGCGCGGTTCGTGCAACTCGAATACGAAGATAAATACCGGTTCATGTCAGATTGCGCAAAAATTGATTTCATCGATACGTATTCTGCCGGCTTTGGCCGTGACCGGTTCCTGGAGATGGACGGTTACGACACGAGTTTCCCCGTGGCCTGCGCGGAGGACGTTGAACTTTCCTATCGCATGTCGGCGCGCGGCTGGACGATGCGGTTTGTGCCCGGGGCGATCGTTTACCACACGCACCCTGACACACTGTGGAGGTATCTGAAGAAGAAATACAAATTCGCGTTCTGGCGCGTGTTGGCGGTGCGCAAGAATCCGAATAAAGGTTTCAAGGATAGCCATACGCCGCAGCTGATGAAGCTGCAACTCTTATTTGCTCCTTTATTGCTGCTGGCGGGCTTCCGCGATTTGATGGTCCATCCGAAAGTGCCGATGTGGTTGCTGGTGTGCACGGCTTTTCTGGTGAGCACGCTGCCGTTTGTCGGGCGCGCCCTTAGGAAGGATCCAGCGGTCGCGCTGCTATCTCCGGTCTTGCTGGCGGCGCGGGCCTGTGCGCAGGTACTCGGTATAGCGGCTGGACTGATCTACGCTGGCCGTAAGTCTGCCGAGGCCACGACCGAATCGCACGCCTGAAGGTGCGGCGTGCGCTGCGCACTAGTCCCCAACAGGCAAATTGGAAAATCACAGCCAGTGCCGAGGAACCCCAAAGCTGATGTTTAAGGAACCGCAGCAACCTGAAGACAAAAAGCCAGTGTTGACGATCGCGATTCCAACCTACAATCGGGCTTGGTGCTTGAGAGAGCTCCTGCCAGTGCTCGAAGATCAGCTTAAGAATGAGTCTCGGGTCGAACTGATTATTTCCGATAACGCTTCTCCAGATGAAACCCCGTCCGTGGTGCAAGACTTTGTGGCTCGAGGACTTCGGGTGAAGTACATCCGTAATCGGGAAAACATCGGTCCCGACGGAAACTTTCTGCAATGCTTCGAGCAGGCTCGAGGGAAATACGTTTGGCTGTTCAGCGATGACGACCTGATCGTGCCCGGCGGACTTGCGAAGATTCTCAATTATTGTCAGTCGGCGGAATACGACCTCATTTCCTTGAGCCATTATGCTTTTCAAGATTCCCATGCCGACAAATTTCCTGTGCTTCGGGCGGGCGCGAACGCGATCGACATCTCAGATCCAAAGGATTACGCGAAACGGGTTCATGTTTTTTTTACATTTATTTCAGGGAACATCATTAACAAAGACAGGGTGATGGCCGCTGGGCCGCAGCCATTCTCGACATTAGTGGGAACAAGCCTGGTGCAGTTGGGCTGGGCCTATACTGCGCTAAATGGATTCGTTCGCGGGCTTTTTGTCCGAGAGGAACTCTTTGCAGTACGACTGGGGAACACGGGTGGCTACAAATTGTTTCAAGTGTTTGGACCTGCCTTGGTCACCATCACGAAGAACTGGTTGAGCTCCGAGAGTCTACGCCGGATTATCATCAATGGGACCGTTCAGAGATTCTGGCCTCCAATGTTATTGAAGTATAAACAGTGCGCGCAAGATTTTGCTCTTGAACGCGGTCCCCGTGAGGTGTTGACGCCTGTATTCGGCGATAACATTCGGTATTGGGCCTTCCTGTACCCAGTGATCGCGCTGCCATCATTGCTGGCTACGGTGTGGGTTTTCTTTGTTCGGATTCTGAACCGAGTGGACAAGGCGGCAGGCTACCCTATGCTGTTGTGGCGCGTGGATGGGGATGGGGGCTAAGTAGTCGCCCTGAAATCGAGTGCATTTTCGTAGATATGCCGACCCGATATGAGCGAGGATTTGAAATCGCTGCGCCAAAGCGCTGAATCAATGAAACTTTCCAAACCGGGGGCTGTGGCCGAGCCGCCCCCGAATGAAGGCCGTCAACGCGTCAAATCGTTGTTCCCCGAGAACATAGCCCAACAGAAAATACAAGTGAAATAGAGGATATTTGGCGAAACCCATGCGGCCGTATGCGCGATAAAGCGCGTAATACTCGCGCAGTGGCAGATCGAGCTGATCTTTGATGTAGGGATAGAAATAGTTGGCGTAGTCGTGAATTACATCGTCGACCACGTCGATGTTCTCCGTCTGTTTCAAATCTCGAATAATCGACAGCGCCCCTGCCACCATATTAAGCCGAGCCTGAGCCGTGTATCTTCCCGGGACGTACTTGCCTTTTTCTTTCGCACTCATGCCGAACTCCGGTTGGCCATTGCCGCGGCACAAGATCAGTACTTCCGGGGTGCAGACGGCTGTCTTGTTGATCAGGACGCTCGCGGTAAGGTGCATCTGATAGTAGAGTGTCCCGTCAAACTTGGAGGTTGCAGCCTCATTTGCCATGTCGCGATGGACAATGTAGCCGGCGAGGACACCAGAACGGCGAAAGGCGAACCGAATCGCGGGAATGCCAGCCGGGAATTCCTTTTCCTCGTTGAACCAGCGAATGACCTGATTCACTTTGTCAGGGGTTTGGTCGAACCAGCCATAGCTCTTCAGCACGAGTCCGACGTTGGGATAGCGATGGATGACGCTGGCGGCGTGCTGCAGCGCGCCAGGGCACATGATGTCGTCATTGCCCATAAAGAAGCAGAATTGGCCCGAAGCCTTCTTGACCAGGTTGCGAATGTTGGCGTCGTATCCCAGGTTTTCCCCGTTCTCAAAGTAGCGCAACATTTCGGGATAGCGGGCCTGATAGTCACGGACGACCGCGGCGATCTGCTTGCGCTCCCGGGACATGTCTTCGCAAACGACAACTTCATAGTCACGGAAGTCCTGAGCAAAAATCGAATCGAGCAACGGAAGAAGATGATGGGCCCGATTGTAGGCGGGAATACAGACGGAAAACAGTTTGCGATTGGGAATCACGCTTTGTCCCAAGTACCTGTTTTGGAATTAAAAATCTTGATCGGTTTGGCCGGCGCTCCCGCAACGATAGTGTTGGCAGGGACGATGCCGCGAACGACAGAGTTGGCGCCGATGATAGCGCCACGACCAAGGGTCGCGGGCCCTAGAATGACCGCATTCTCGCCGACAAATACATTCTCTTCGATTACCACCGGGCCGCCGCCTCCTAACGCACGCTGGACAGGCGGCTCGTCCGGGCTGCTCTGTTGATCGCCGCGGTATATGCCGTGATTGTGGTCGGAAACATAACTCTTGCTTCCGAAGAGACAGTGACTTCCGATGACGATGCTGTTAATTGCTGAGATGTGAACGCCATCGGAAAAGCTGACAGAGTCGCCAATGTTTATCTCGGGATGGAATTGCTGCGAACGATATGACGTGACGGCCTCGAGCCAGAGATTCCGTTCGGCATATACGTTTTTGCCAAACGTGATACGCCGCCCGCCGAGAACCCGGCAACCCGGCCCCAGGTATAAAGCGGGAGCACCAAGCAAGCGAGCCATGATCGCGCTCGCAATCCGTCTCCATAGGCGGCGCAAAATGAGGAACAATGCAATTCCGGCAGAATGGGCGTTAAATGGCCTTGAGATGGCGGTCAGAATTCGATTCATTCGTGAGCTGTCCGCGCTACACAACAATTCCACCATCGGAGAATATCAGGCAAAAAAGAACTAAATATGGCATAGGGGAAATATAATCGAGAAGTATCGTTCATCGCTATCTCGCGATGGCCGCACAAGGCGGCAGTTTCTGCGCTTTCCCGAATGGTGGAGGGAAATTCCGAGTTGTCGGGACGTTACGACAGAGATAACAGGCAGGATTGAGACC
>DASSRO010000182.1:0-3952 GCA_035701745.1 Candidatus Sulfotelmatobacter sp.
AGGACTTGCCATAATAAGCGGTGGGCAGGAACTCGAGATTGAATCCGGCTTTTCCGGCGAGAGTTGGTGGAAGCGGACGGTCGAGGAGGACGGCGACGCGCAGGCCGCCGTCTTCGGGGCGAACATCGATGCGATAAGCGAGATCGCGGTCGGGATAGGCCAGCGTCGCAACGAGTTCGTTGGCCGCGGCGCCGTGCTTGCGTTCTTTGAACTGCGGAGTGGGATCCCATTGCGCGGGAGTTGGCGAGAGGCGCACGTCGCCGTTGGTGGCGATGCGCTGTTCGTGGAACACGATTTCGAGGCCGCTGGATTTTTGATCGCCGAAGACGGGATGATAGGAATTGTGAAACAAGAAAATGCTGAGGCCATGAGTTTCGAGGGCGTCCTGCGGCGTGAGCTGAAAGGACGAGTCAGCCGAATTGGGGTGCACGGAAGTGGCGGAAGCGAGAAGAGCTGCGAGAGTGAGTGGGCCAAGCGTATGGAACGGTTTCATCGAGTTCCTTCTTAAGCGCGAACTGCCGATCGCGAATGATGTGGCGCGTCGGGATGCGACGGTTTCTATTCTATGGAGAAATTTGCGGGAAGGCAGCGGTGGGTTAAGGGAGGCGCGAACGACTCGGCCTGCTGAAAATCCGCAGGCTTCGCAGACCCCTCGCCTTAGCGCAGGGCAGGCTCGCCCTGCGCTAAGGCGTCTGTAGACCGGTAGACCGGTAGACCGAGTAGACCGGCAGCCGTTTCGGAAGATTGAGGGGGGCTAGCTCAGTCCAGCTGTGTCAGATCGCTGTTTTATCCCTCTTGGCGACCCTTCCGCAGTAGACTCCTATTTTCGCATTCGCAGACACCGTTTGATTTGTACCGTATCTTATGGTATGTATACATTAAGATGATCCATAAGGGCAATGGACCACTCGCTTCTCGATTGCGTCAGCGCAAGTTCCAACTGCTGCGACGTTTCTCTATCCCCGCCGACGCCCTCCCTGGCTCGCTCTCTCTCTCGCATCTTCGCTGCGGCAAGCCTACCTGCCATTGTGTCGATGACCGGGGCCATCCCGTCTGGTCGCTGACCTTTATGGTTCAGGGGAAAAAGAAGGTCCAGCACATCCCCAAGGATTGGGTCGAGGAGGTACGGCGCCGGGTCAAGGAGGGACGGGAGTTTCAAGACGCCGTCCGCGAAGTGTTGGCGGCCAACGCACAACTGTTCGTGCTGGAGCGCAAGAAGCCTAAGAAAAAATGAACCGTTCGACGCCACGTCATTTGCTTCACTATGTGACACGGCGTCTTCGCCTCCGGCAGTATCTTGAGGATCCTGGAGACGGTCGGCAACAACCCCAGATTCCGGCGCAGGCACTGCTCTGGGCCTTACTGATCGGCCAAATCCTCCGGCAATCGAGTTTTCATGCCGTCGAAGCGCTGGTGCGATCTTCGGCACGACGCACTCTCTCCATTGCAACTCCGTTTTGTGACGATACCTTGGGTTATTTCACCGAGCGACTCGATCCCCACCCAACGCGGCAAGCCCTGCTCTCTCTCATTCGCGGCGCCAAGCGCAACAAGGCCTTTGATGATTGCCGCTGGATCGGTCTGGCCATCGACGGCACCGGTGCGGGATGGCGGACCCAGCAGGGCTGTTCGTTGTGCCGCCCAAGCCGGAATGCCCAGAAACAGATTCGGGGCTATCAACATTCTTTCGTGATGATCAGCGTGGTGGGAACCGGCCTATCGCTGCCCTGCGATGGGGAAGCTTACGGACCCGATGACAGCGAGTACGCCGCCGGCCAGAGATTACTGCGGCGGGTGATCCGGAGTGTGGGAACACGCTTTGCGCAGTATGTGGTCGTCGATGGAGAATTTGCCACCGCACCGTTCTTACATACGGCAGGCGAACTCGCTCTCCGGGTGGTGGCTCGGCTGAAAGACAATCTGCCTGAATTATTCGCCGCTGCCCAGCAGCGTTTTCCTTGTGGGCCGCCTACCGCGGTTTTCCAGCATGGAGCGGATCGTGTGGAACTATGGGATGCGGAGGACTTCGATCCCTGGGAAACGCTGCACTGGGAAACCGTGCGAGTGTTCTTCTATCGCCAGCACAAGCCAGACGGCAAGGTGGTGGAAGCCTACTGGCTGACGAATTTTCCCTCCTCCACCGTGGGCCCGCAGGCTCTGTTCCGCATGGCCAAGAGCCGTTGGGAGATCGAGAACCAAGGCTTCAACGACGCCAAGAGTCGTCATGGCCTCGAACATATCTGTCATCATCATGCCAACAGTCTGCTGATCGGCTGGCTGGTGGCCATGCTGGCCTTGACCATCGAACGACTTTACCGCCTACGGTACCTTCACCGTGGCCAACATCCGGTGCACAGCAGTGCTCAGTTGCTGCTGCTTCTGTGGCTCAGTCTTTCCCGCCGCCCATGGGCTACCGACAGTAGCTGACGCACGGCCGAAACACAGAAGGGCCACATTCTGCGCATCAGACTACTCTGCGATTGGCAAACTGTTCTCGGACCTGCAACCTTAAGGGAACAGACCTGTCTGAAAATAAGCCCGTTCCGTCACACTCCCTAACTGAGCAGAAAATACTAAGTCCAGCACCCTTTTATTCCTGATGTCCTCGATAGTTCCGAAAGCGCTGTCCACATGTTTGTTCCCTTGCGTGTATCGAGGAAAACTTGTATGGTTCCCTCGGCTCGGTTGGCGCAAGATGCACAACCGGCTCGGCGTCAATCACATTTATCGCGTGAGAAGGATACCGGCCGCTCCGCTGAAAACACCGCCAGAGTCGTTCGCGCCCGATATCCGGGAGTTCTCGTGCAAACCAACCGCTTCAGGCGTACCCTCAACGTTGTCGCCTGCGGCTAGACCTACAAAGTCCCCGCAGTGAACGACGTGATGCGCTCCAGATTTTCTGGGCGCGCGAGCTACGTTGTCCGAAGCCGTGGAGAAGTGAGTTATGTGGCTGGTCAGATTGGCGCTGCGGAGGCCCTACACCTTCGTCATTTTTTCTGTGCTCATCTTTATCCTCGGCGTCAGCTCGATCGTTACGACGCCCGTCGACATTTTGCCCGAGATCGACATTCCGATTGTCAGCGTCATCTGGACCTACAACGGCCTTGCTGCGGACGATATGTCGAAGCGCATCGTCGGCATCTGCGAGCGAGCGCTGTCGACAACCGTCAACAACATCAAGAGCACGGAATCGCAGTCCTACAACGGCGTGGGCGTGATTAAGGTCTACTTTCAGCCGAACGTGCAAATCGATCTTGCGATCGCTCAGGTAACCGCACTCTCGCAGTCGATCCTCCGCCAGATGCCACCGGGCATTCTCCCGCCGCAGATACTCAAATACGACGCCTCCAGCGTGCCTATCGTGCAGCTTAGCTTGGGGGGAACGAGTCTGTCACAGCAGCAACTCTTCGACCTGGGGCAAAACTTCATCCGTCCGCAGCTGGCCACGGTCGAGGGTGCGTCCATACCGCTTCCGTATGGCGGGGAGGTGCGAGCCATTATGGTGGATGCCGAACCGGAACAGTTGGCCGCCAAGCACCTCACGGTCTCGGACATTTCAAACGCGCTCGCCAATCAAAACCTGATCCTGCCCACCGGAACGGAAAAAATTGGCGACAGGGAATATCTCGTCGGCAGCAATAGCAGCCCGCGGTCCGTCGCCGAACTGAACGAGATGCCGCTCCGATCTGTGAACGGATCGGTCACGTTGATGCGCGACGTCGCATGGATCCACGACGGTTATGAGCCACAGACGAGCTTTGTGCGGGAAAACGGCAAGCCCTCGGTACTCCTGACGGTCATCAAAAACGGTGCGTTCTCGACCATTACCATCGTGGATCAGGTGAAGCAAGCGATCCCGCGCATCAAAGCGGGCTTGCCAAGCGCGCTCACGATCACCCCGCTTTTCGATCAGTCGATTATTGTGAAGGCATCCGTGCGGGATGTGGTGCAG
>DASSRO010000183.1:0-3326 GCA_035701745.1 Candidatus Sulfotelmatobacter sp.
CCGCCCTTCGCCCCGGCGACACTGTTGGCATCGTCGCGCCCGCCAGCAATCTCAAGCCCGCAGATCTAGACGCCGGGTGCCAGGCCTTGCGGAGCGCCGGATATCGCCCGCTCTATCTCGATTCCATCCTGGAGCAAGACCTCTATTTCGCCGGTTCGGTCGAGCGGCGAGTTCGCGAACTGGAGGAAATGTTTGCGCGCGACGACATACGCGCCATCGTGTGCGCCCGGGGCGGCTATGGTGCGAACTATCTCTTAAAAAAGCTTGATCTGAACATTGTTAGAGCGCATCCCAAAGTTTTCGTCGGCTACAGCGATCTCACTACTTTGCTCACCTGGTTTCACGATGCAGCCGGTCTCATCACGTTTCACGGACCAATGGTCGCCAAGGACTGGGCGCATGATGGCGGCATCGATCTGGCTTCGTGGCAGGCCGCTCTCTGTAGCGCGGCACCTTGGGATGTGCCTCTGGGCGCGGGAGTCAGCGCGCTCATCGATGGCGACGCCGAAGGCCTTTTATACGGCGGATGCCTCTCCATCCTGGTCGCCTCGCTCGGCACGCCCTGGGAAATCAAAACCGAAGGCACCATCCTCTTCCTCGAAGATATTGCCGCCAAGCCGTATCAAATCGATCGCATGCTGATGCAACTGAAACTCGCTGGCCATTTCAACGCCGTGCGCGGCATCGTCTTCGGAGAAATGCTCGACTGCGTGCAGACCGCGAATCAGAATTACACTCTTCAGGAAGTGATCACTCGAATCGTTGGGGACTTGGGCGTGCCCGTCGCGTTCGGCGTTCCTTCCGGGCACGTAACATCGGGCAACATCACGCTTCCATTCGGAGTGCGAGCGAAACTGGCAGTGCGGCGCGGACATGTGACGCTGAAAATATTGGAATCCGCAGTGACGGTTTAGCCGCGCCTCATGAAAAAATGAACAATAAAAAGCACATTCACCTGGTTGGAATTTGCGGCACGGCGATGGCCTCCCTCGCTGGAATGCTGAAGCAGCGCGGCTTTCACGTCACCGGGTCTGACGCTGCCGCCTATCCGCCCATGTCGGACTTTCTGCGCGGGTTGAACATCCCCGTCGCGCAGCCATTCGACGCAAAAAATCTTGAGCCCGCGCCCGACCTGGTTGTCGTCGGCAACGCCATGTCGCGCGGCAATGTGGAACTGGAACACATCCTCGACCAGCGCATCCCATTTTGTTCGCTGCCGCAGTTGCTGCACGACGAATTTCTTCGCGGCAAAGAAGTCCTGGTCGTCGCCGGCACCCACGGCAAGACCACGACCACTTCCATGCTCGCGTGGATCTTCGATTCCGCCGGCCTGCATCCGTCTTTCCTCATCGGCGGCATCGCCGAAAATTTCGGTTCCAGTTTTCACCTCGGCGACGGCAAGCATTTCATTTTGGAAGGCGACGAGTACGACACGGCTTTCTTCGACAAGGGACCGAAGTTCCTTCACTACTTTCCCGACTCGGTGATTCTGACCTCAGTCGAGTTCGATCACGCCGACATCTACAAAGATCTCGAAGCCGTCGAGACTGCATTCAAGCGCCTGGTGAATCTCATCCCGCGCCGCGGGCGAATTGTCGCCTTCGATGGCTTCGCCGGCGACGCGTCCGAAAGCCCAAGCCTGGAGCGCTGTTTGGCCAAGGCATTCTGCCCGGTCGAACGCTACGGCGCCGGACCGCGCGCCAACTGGAAAGTCACGAATTTGCGTCTCGAACCTTCGCGCACAACGTGGACCGTGCTTCGCAACGACCAACCTTGGGCCGATCTCGAGTTCGCGCTCGCCGGCGAATACAACGTCTGGAACGCGACCGCCGCGGCCGCTCTTGCAGCATCCTGCGGTGTTTCGAAAGATGCCATCGCCGCCGCGCTAAAAACTTTCAAGAGCGTGAAGCGCCGCCTCGAGGTGAAGGCGCAGGTCGGCGGCATCACCATCATTGACGACTTCGCCCACCATCCCACCGCCATCGCGGGCACGCTGAAAGCGCTGCGCGCGCGCTATCCCAAGTCGCGGCTGTGGGCGATTCTCGAGCCGCGCTCCAACACTCTCCGTCGCCGCGTCCTGCAGAGCGACTTGGCTCGCAGCCTCGCGCAAGCCGACCAGGTCATCGTCGCAGGCGTGTTCCGTTCCGAGGCGGTCCCGGAAAACGAGCGCCTGGAATTACCCGCCCTCGCCGCTGAGATCGAGCACAACGGCCGCCCGGCGCGGCTTCTCAACGATGCCGACGCAATCGTGCAAACCGTCGCGCCTGAGATGCGCAGTGGCGATGTCGTTGCCATCCTCTCCAACGGCGGCTTCGGTGGAATTTACGAAAAGTTGCCGGCGCGCCTGCGCGAACTGGCAGGGAAGCGATGACTTTCTTTCGCGCGCTCCGTCGCGCGCCGCGATTAGCGTGTTGCGCCGCCATAGTGGCGCTCGCCTCCGTCGCCGCTGCGCAAACGCCCTCTCCACTCTCTTACACGATCTCTCTCGCGTCTCCCGAAAAGCACTTGGTCGACGTGCAAATCTTTCTGCCGGAAGGCGCCGCGCAACGCGATCTCCAGCTTCCCGTGTGGAATGCCCTCTACCAGATTCGCGACTTCGCCCAATACATAAACTGGATCCACGCCAAGGATCGCGCCGGCAATCCGCTTCCGCTGCGCGAACTCAACATCGGTCGCTGGCAGATTCAGGGCGCCGAGCGCGGCGCGATTGTGGAATACGAAATTTATGCCGACGCTCCAGGCCCGTTTAACGCCCAACTCGATCCGCACCACGCCTTCTTCAACCTGGCGCAGCTTCTCATCTATCCTGTGGACGCGCGTTCCGCCCCTCAGCAGGTTCGCTTCAGCCACCTTCCCGAAGGATGGAACGTCGCCACGCCTCTCGACGCCGCGTCTTCCGGCGAGTTCACCGCCCCGAATTACGATCGCCTGGTTGACTCTCCAGTCGAGATTGGCGAGTTTCAAGAATCGGATTTCGACGAAGGCGGCGCCCATTACCGCGTCATCGTCGATGCCGATTCCACCGACTACAACATGGCAAAAATTGTCGCCGTGTTGCGCAGGATTGTCGCCGCCGCCACCGCTTGGATGAACGACCGCCCCTTCGAAAACTATATGTTCATTTATCATTTCCCGCGCGGGCCAGCCGGCGGCGGCATGGAGCACGCCTTCTCCACCGCCATCGACATCGGCGCCGGGGCCATGCGTCAATCTCTCGACGCTTTCGCCGGCGTCACCGCTCACGAGTTCTTTCATCTGTGGAACGTCAAGCGCATTCGCCCGCAAACGCTCGAACCGGTGGATTACACCAAAGAGAATTACACGCG
>DASSRO010000184.1:0-7348 GCA_035701745.1 Candidatus Sulfotelmatobacter sp.
AATCTTTACTTGAAGATTGCGATTCTTGCGGGTCTCTTCCTGACCTCTCCGTTCGTTCTATATCAGGTCTGGATGTTCATTTCCCCCGGCCTTTACCGGAACGAAAAGCGTTACGTGATGCCCTTCATGTTTTCGACCATCACGTTATTTACCTTGGGCGGATATTTCGGCTACAGGGTCGCTTATCCCCGGGCGTTGGATTTCTTCATCGGATTCAGCGGCCAGTTTCAGCCAATGATTACGGTTGGCGAATACACTCAGCTTTTCCTGAGCATCGTGCTCGGCATGGGCCTGATTTTCGAAATGCCCATCCTGGTTTTCTTTCTGGCATTCATGGGGATCATGACTCCCTCTTTCATGATCAAGAATTTTCGCTACGCGATTCTGGTTATTTTTATTCTGGCGGCGATCGTCACGCCCACGCCCGACATCGTGAATATGTGCGTTTTTGCCGCGCCCATGCTGGCGCTGTATGCGCTCAGCATCGGCGTCGCTTGGCTGGTGCATCCCAAGCAACGGCAGGCTCGGAAAGAAAAGCAGGCGCAAGAACAGGGTTAGCGATCAAAAGAGTTCCATGACCAGTCGACTGAAACTCCTCCGTTGGCTTCTCCTGTTGGGAGCGTTGGCGGTCGTTGCCTGTAACCGCGACAAAGACTCCGCTCCTGAAAAAGCCTCGGCTGCGCCGATCCCGGTCAATCCCATTTCTGCAGACGCCTCGGGCCCGGCGCTGACCCTCCCCGCCGACAGCGGCCCGCCGCCTGCCTTTGACGGCGAGCGCGCCATGCAATACGTGAAAGACATTGTGAAGTTCGGCCCGCGCCCGGTGGGCAGCGCCAATCACAAAAAGGTCGAGGAGTACATTGCCTCCCACCTGAAAGGCGATCAGGTCGAGGACGACGCCTTCACCGCCGACACCCCCGAAGGCAAAGTGCCGGTGCACAACATCATTGCCAAATATCCCGGCACCAAAGACGGCATCATCGTGGTCGCCAGCCATTACGACACCAATTACCCTTTGCGGCATACCTCTTACGTTGGCGCGAACGACGGCGCTTCTTCCAGCGCACTGCTGCTCGAACTCGCCGACCAGCTGCGCGGCAAGCCTCGCGATGGCTACAGCGTCTGGCTGGTGTGGGACGATGCCGAAGAGGCGATGAAGCCCGACGGTTCCGGCGGTCTTCCGCGCGAGATGCCCTTCGATGACGACAGCCTGTACGGCATCACGCATGTGGCCGAGAAGTGGCAGAGCGATGGAACTCTGAAAAAAATTAAGGCCTTCCTGCTGGCCGACATGATTGGCGATGCCGATCTCAACATTGACCGCGATCTGAATTCCACTCCATGGCTCGAAAATGTTGTCGGCGAAGCGGCCAAGCGCCTGGGTTACCAATCACATTTCTACGAGCGCACGAATGAAGTAGGCGACGATCACATTCCCTTCATGAAGAGGGGCGTGCCTAGCGCCGACCTCATCGATTTTTCCTACGGCTACAACAACGTCTTTTGGCACACCACTCAGGACACCGTGGACAAACTCAGCCCCAAGAGCCTGCAAATTGTAGGCGGCGTCATACTCGAAACCATCCGCATCCTCGACAAAATGGATCCGCTCCCGCCGAAGTGACGCCGCGCGACAAAAGCTTGGACCGCAGAGTTCGCAGAGAGATCGCGCCGAGAACGCCGAGAAATCATCAAGGCGTGAAGAGAGATCGTCAAGAGCGCAGAGAAATAACCATCGGTCAACCGCAAGCTTTTCTCCGCGCTCTCCGCGCAATCTCCGCGAACTCAGCGTTTAAAAGCTTTTCCCTCCAGCCCCGCCAACTTTTGCGCTTTTCCAGAATTTAATTTCTAATTCAGCCCATATGCGACTTGTGAAGCCCCTGTTCTTCGCTGCATTTTTCATTCTTACCTGCTTTGCCGCCACTCCTCCCGCCGACACCGCTGAAGCCAATCGTGTAATTCAATCCGCCCTGCAGCCTTCTCCTCTGGAAAGCAACCTGCAGCGTCTGACCGACGAGATCGGCGGACGCGTCCCGGGCACGCCCGCAATGCAGCACGCCGTGGCCTGGGGCATGCAAGCCTTCACTGCCGCCGGTGCCGACAGCGTTCACACCGAGGGATTCACCATTCCGTTTTCCTGGTCCGAAGGCGCGACCGAAATGTCCGCCACCACTTCCTACCAGGTCGACGCGACAAAAATGGGCGGCGCAACCGTGCTCTCCTCCTTCCACATCCGCGCCGTCTCTGTGGCGTGGGCCCCGGCGCTCGCCCCGGTGAAGCACGTTCCCGTCGTCGATGTGGGCGAAGGCTCCGAAGCCGATTTCAAGAAGGCCGGCGACATTTCCGGCAAGCTGTTATTGGTGCACACTAAGGTCCTGAAAACCCGGGACGATCTCTTCGCCGAATATACGAAAGCACCGCCGGTCATCGATCTCGCCGTGAAAGGGAAGGCCCGGGCAGTCGCGTTCGTGGCCACTCGCGAGCACGACATTCTCTATCGACATACCAACTCAGGCGCGGGAGAGATCGACAAACTGCCCATGGTCATCGTGGCGCGCGAAGATGGCGAACGCATGGTGCGCCTGCTGGCCGCAGGAAATCTGGTATGGGCCGACCTCTCGATTCCCAACCAGATTGGCGGCCCCGTCAAGACGGCCAACGTCATCGCCGAAATTCGCGGCAGCGAAAAGCCCGACGAGTTTGTCATTCTCGGCGCCCACCTCGACTCCTGGGAACTCGGCACCGGCGCGCTCGACAACGGCTGCAACTCCGCGCTCGTCGTCGATGCACTGCGCGCCATCAAGGCCTCGGGCGTGAAACCCGCGCGCACCATCCGCTTCATTCTTTTTTCCGGCGAGGAGGAAGGACTCATCGGTTCGCGCATCTACGCTCTGAACCACCGCGCTGAACTCGACAAGGCCGCGGGAGTCGTCATCTACGATTCAGGCACGGGCAAGACCACCGGCTTCTCCCTCGGCGGCCGTAAGGATGTGCTCTACGCCGCCAAGCAGTTAATCGCACCGCTGGCGCAGTTCGACGTCAAAGAACTCACGACCAATATGGAATCGGGAACCGATCATTTCGATTTCATGCTGGAGGGCGTCCCCACATTCGTTGCCGACCAACTGGAGGCCAACTATCTGGAAAACTATCACGCCGTCTCTGACACTTACGACAAAGTGGACTTTCCCCAACTCAAAAAACACGTAGCCGAAGCCGCGGCTCTTAGCGTGGAACTCGCCGATTTGCCGGAGAAGATTGGCCCGCGCCTGACCCACGAACAGATTGAACAGACCATGCGCGAAAGCAACAGTGTTGACATGCTCAAGGCCAACGGCATTTGGGACGATTGGGTCAATGGCCAGCGGGGAAGGGCGAAATAAATTGTTGATTGATGATTGTTGATTGAAAGCCCTCAGCTCAAGCGTCGGGTTTTACAATCAGCAATCAAAAATCATCAATCAACAATTCTTGAATTTCCCGACTCCCTTGCTCTACTTCTGGATATTCTTCAACGGGTTCGCGCTGGCCATGCTGCTGCTGGACCTGCGCCTGCATCGCGGCGGCCGCGCCGTCGGCTTTCGCCGGGCTCTGGCCTGGAGCGCAGTTTACGTTGTATTAGCGGCCGCTTTCGCCGTGCTTCTTTATTTCTGGCAGGGGCGGCAGGTCGCGCTTGAGTTCGTTACCGGGTACGTCCTGGAGGTTTCCCTCAGCGTCGACAATCTCTTCGTTTTCCTCCTGGTCTTCAACTTTTTTGCGGTACCGGAACAGCAGCAGCATCGCGTTCTTTTCTGGGGTGTAGTTGGAGCCTTGATCCTGCGCGGCATCTTCATTGGCGCCGGCGTCGGACTGATCTCCCGCTTTCATTGGGTGCTGTACGTTTTTGGCGTGCTGCTGATTGTGAGCGGCATCCGCTTCTGCGTGGGTGGCCAGCACAAGGTCCGTCCCGACGCGAATCCGCTGGTGAAGGCGCTGCGCTACTTCATTCCGGTCACGGACGACTACCGCGGCGGCAAATTCTTCGTTCGCAATCCGCAAGACAACCTGCGCCTCTATGCCACGCCGTTGCTGGTTGTGCTTTTAGTCATCGAAACCACGGACGTATTGTTTGCGGTCGATTCCATTCCCGCAGTCCTCGCCATCACGCTGAATGCCTTCGTCGTATACACGTCGAATGTGTTCGCCATTCTGGGATTGCGCTCGCTGTACTTCGCGGTCTCGCGCCTGATGAAAATCTTTCGCTTCCTGCACTATGGCCTGGCGGCCATGCTGGTGCTGGTTGGCGCCAAAATGCTGGTTGCTGATTATTTCCGGATTCCCACGGCAATCATGCTGGCTGTTGTGGCAGGAGTCATTCTGGTCTCAATTGCGCTCTCCGCGATTTTCCCCGCGCCCGACAAAGCTTGAGAAGAAATCTGAGTGAGCTTTCGCCCAGAGTCAGAAGAGGAAAACGATCTTTTCTCCCCGCACCACTGAATGCTTCAGGAACTTCTTGTCGTCGTGATCGGGATATTCCATGCGATAGTGCGCCCCACGGCTCTCTTCCCGCGCCAACGCCGAACGCGCCACCATCAAGCCCGCCAAATGCAGGTTCGATGCCTCATAAGCTCGCCGCGTCTTCGGGTGAGCGAGCCTCGGAGCCATCTCCTCCAGAGTCTTCACCGCTTTCTGCATGCCCGAGCGCGTGCGCACGATCCCAATCTCAGTTTCGAGAAGAGTCTGAATCTGTGCGATCAGTTCTTCCATGCCGGCATCGACCGGGCCATTGGAGTAGGCCGCCTTCGGCTGAGCTGTGCGATGTGTCACCGGCTTCAACTCGCCGCGCATCGCCATCCCCGCGCGCGCACCGAAGACCAAACCTTCCAGCAGAGCATTGCTGGCCAGGCGGTTCGCCCCGTGCACCCCGGTAGCCGCGGCTTCGCCCGCCGCGTAAAGTCCTGCAACATTCGTCTTCCCGTTTAGATCGGTTCGCACGCCGCCCATGCAGAAATGCGCCGCCGGACGCACCGGAATCACGTCCTCGGTAATGTCCACGTTGTGTTCCATGCACGTCGCGTAAATTCTCGGAAAGCGCTTCTGTACCTTGCTCGCGCTGAGATGCGTGAGATCAAGATAAACAAACGGATCCTTGGCGCGGCTCACTTCCATCTCGTGGACAATGGCGCGGGCCACCAGGTCGCGCGGCGCCTGTTCACCCATGGGGTGATACTTTCCCATGAAGCGGTTCAGTTCAATGTTGCGCAGGCACGCGCCCTCGGCCCGCAGCGCCTCCGACAACAGGAACCGCGGCACCTTCTTCATATAAAGCGCCGTGGAGTGAAACTGCACGAACTCCAGATCGCTTAGTTCCGCTCCGGCGCGGTAAGCAAGTGCGACTCCGTCTGCCGTCGCCGCCTCGGGGTTGGTCGTGTTTCGATAAAGCTGTCCCATCCCTCCGCTCGCCAGCAGCAACGCTGAACACGCCACTTCCTGGGGCACCCCTTTTTCGTCGAGGAGTTCAACTCCGGTGATGCGTCCGCCATCAGTCAGCAGGCTGGTGGCAAAGGCAAATGGAGCGATTGAAACGTGCCTGAGAGAATGCGCCTTGGCTTGCAAGGCTCGCAGGATTTCTCTGCCGGTCGAATCTCCTTGCGAATGCAAACTGCGGTGGCGGCTGTGCGCGCTTTCCAGCCCAAAGACCAGCGGTGTGCCATGAGACTGGCCCCACGCGATCAGTTCGTCGACGCGTTGGGGGCCTTCCTCCAGAAGAATCTTGACGGCCGCCTCGTTGCATAGACCATCGCCGGCGCTCAGGGTGTCTTGTAAGTGAAGTGTGACTTCATCTTCATCGCTGAGCGCCGTAACTTCCGGCGATTGTGAAACGTCGGCCTTCTCCAGAACGAGCACACGTCCGGCAGCGGCTAGTTCAATGGCCGCGCGCAGGCCCGCAATGCCTGCGCCCATTACCACGAAGTCGGTCTCGGCTGGAAGACCCTTCATAGATTGGAATCAATCGGGACAGGAAATCTTTAAGCCGGGAAATGGTACCACTTCGCTCCAAGCCCGTCTCGGGACGCTTACGCTATTATGGAACCGCATGCCGCAGGTGACCATCCACGTCCTGCCCCGGCCCTATCAGGCCTGGATCGAAAACGGCCTGCTCACCCGAGCCGGCTCCGTGCTGAGCGAACTGCTGCCGCAGGCCAGCCGCATTTTTGTTTTGACCGTGCCTCCTGTGCGCAAGCGCTGGGGATCGAAGCTGATTACTTCCCTAAAAGCGAGCGGCTTCGCACCGCAACTCATCGCCATGGCCGACGGCGAGCCCAGCAAGCGCCTCGCGACCATCGAGGCCCTGGCCGACAAGCTGGCGCGGCTCGGCGCCGATCGCAAGGCTGTCATCATCGCCCTGGGTGGCGGCGTGGTGGGCGACGTTGGCGGCTTGCTGGCCTCGCTTTACATGCGCGGCATTGAGCTGGTGCAGGTTCCAACCACTGTGCTGGCGCAGGTGGATGCATCCATCGGCGGAAAAACTGCCGTCAACCTGGTTGCGGGCAAGAATCTGCTGGGAACGTTTCATCATCCGCGGGTGGTGCTGATCGATCCCACGGTGCTGAAGACGTTGCCCGATCGCGAGTTCCGCGCGGGACTCTATGAAGCGCTGAAATGCGGCATCATCGGAAATGTCGAACTATTTTTGCGTTTCGAGCAGAATCGCGCGCGCATTTTGAAGCGTGATCCGGTCGAACTGGAGTGGCTCATTGCGCAGTCGGTGCGGTTGAAGGCGGAGGTGGTTTCCGCCGACGAGCGCGAAGACGGCCTGCGCCGCGTGCTCAACCTCGGCCACACCATCGGACATGCGCTCGAAGCCGAGACCGGCTACAAGAGCTTGCTGCATGGCGAGGCCGTCGCCTGGGGAATGATCGCCGCCACCAACATCGCGCTCAGCGTGGGCCGCACCGATAGCGTGACTGCGGGCCGCATCGCCGATGCCGTGTTGAGCCTTGGCCGCCTTCCGGATTTGAATGTCAGCTCGCGCAAGATTCTGGCGCGGCTGCAATCCGACAAGAAAACGCAAAACGGAGTGGTCCACTTCATTCTGCCGCGCGAGATTGGCAAGGTTGAAGTCGCCAGCGATGTGCCGACGGACGCCGTAGTCAACGCAGTCGAGGAGCTCCGGCGGCTGTCGCGCGGCGGTTGGGTGTGGGGAAAATAAAGAAAGTCGAGTGACATATGGCGGAAACAGCACAGCAATACATTCAAAGAATCCTCGGCCACGTCGAGGGCCAGGATGCGATCAAACTGCAACGGACAACGGCGCCCAAGCTGAAGAAGCTTACCCAGGGCCTTTCGCCCAAAGAACTGAAATGGA
>DASSRO010000185.1:0-24015 GCA_035701745.1 Candidatus Sulfotelmatobacter sp.
GCTCACAACACCATCGGGTGGGCGAACTTGAAGCAGGATAAATCCGCCGCCGCGATTCCCGATCTGAAAGCCGCCGCGGCGTTGCTGAAAGGACAGGACGATCAGCAATATGCGCGGGCTCTTTATGGATTGGGATTCGCGTACGGCAAGTTGAACAAGTTGACCGAGTCGCGCGAGGTGTTGACCGAGGCGGTGAAGATTCCCGGCCCGCTCCAGCCCATGTCGCAAGATCTGCTGGCGAAAGTGAACAGCGCAAGAGCGAAAGGGAAGTGATCTTTCTCTGTGTTCCTCTGCGTCCTCTGTGGTCGGCAGTTTTTGGCGTTACTCTGCAGGCTTGACCAATTCCTCGGAGAGCACTTGAGCCTTCCAGGCCAGGGTGCGGGCGCGTTCCATATCGCCATCGCCAACGGCGGCTTTGGACTGTGCCATGAACTGGCGGATTTGACTGACCATTTCCTGCTGGCTCGAGTTGAGTTGCTGCCCGGAGATTTTCTTGAGATTTGATTCGGTCGCCGCCAACATCTGATTGGCGGTGTCTTTCTGGTTTGCCGATGTTCCCGGCGTGGCTCCAGCCAACTGAATGCTCTTATCCGCGGTTCCGCCTTGCTGCACGATTACCTTCGATGGAGGACAGTTGGCCGGCGTGCCCGCGGTTGGAGAAGGCGCCGTATTTCCCGAGCCGGAGTTGGCCGGAGCAGCTGGAACATTCCCGCAGTTGGATGAAACTGCTTTCTTCTTCGGCCGCCGCTTCGTCGTCTTGGCTGGACTTGGACGTGACGACGTTTTATCCGGGGCAGCGGGCGGCGTCTGAGGTGTACTCGGCGACGACTGAGATGTATCTTGCCCCGGAGCTTCGGCGGTATTCGCCGGGGTTGACGGCGGCGCAGTCTGGTCCCTCGCCGCGACCGGCAGGCCCGATTGGACACAAAGAATGCTGACCAAAAAAATCGTTCCCAGATTCATAGCCGGATCCCAAACAATCCACCGCAAGACAACCCGATTTTAATCTCTTGCGCGTGTGATGAAGCAATCACGCCGCAATTCTTCTTTACAGCCGGCCGCTCGACCGCGAACGTTTACGAATTAATCTTCGCTCTGTCCATCTGCCCGTCATGGGCATATTCGGGGCTGCCTTCCTGCGCTCCGCCCGCGCTGGGAATGTGAAATCGAAAAACCGTTCCACTGCCTTCATTGGATTCGAAGTCCACCGAACCGTAATGCCATTGCAGGATCTGATAAGTCTGCGCCAGGCCGATGCCGCTGCCATCTTTCTTGGTGGTGAAATAGAGTTCAAAGATCTTGTCGTGCATGTCTTGCGGAATTCCGCCGCCTTCATCGCGGATCTCGGCCACGATAGCAGAATTTTCCCGCCGGGCTGAAATGGTAAGCAGACCCCCTTGAGGCATCGCCTGAACCCCGTTGATCACGACATTGAGCAGAGCCTGTTTCATCAGATCAACGTCGACCTTGATCGATAGTCGCTGTTCCGGCATCTGGCGGTCGATGGTGACGCCATGCTGCTCGGCATCCGGGGCGGCCAACTGTGCCACTTCTTCCATCAGGCGGCGGAGGTCCACTTCTTCCAGGTGAAGATCGCGCGGACGGGTAAAGTCGACCAGGGTCTGCACCACGCGATCCAGGCGGCGGATTTCGGTGTCGATAATATCCATGTGACGCCGCGTGTCGGGCTCTTGCTGTGCCAGCTTGTTCCGCAAGAGTTGCAGGTGGAGCACGATCGCGTTGATAGGATTCTTCACCTCGTGGGCCACGCCGCGCGTGAGTCGTCCGCTGGCTGAAAGGCGGCGCGACATTTCAATCTCATCGCCAATGCGGCGCACCGATTCCGTATCGCGCATGATCAGAAGAGCGCCAATCTGAGAGGTTCTTTCCTGCACGAAGTCGAGCGATACCTGCACGCGCTTTCCCCCGGCGGCTTCAAACTCGTGCTGCGAAAGCGGACGCCTGCGCTCGAAAGCTTCCAGCAGTGCGCTGCCCAGAAGCGAATCGCGATCAAATACTTCCTGCACGGTATGTCCGAGAAGCTCCGCCCGCGGACGACCCAGGAAAGCTTCCACCGGAGCGCTCACCAGCACCACACGCCCGTCACGGGCGAAGAGCATCAAGCCGTCCTGCAGCTTTGACATCAGCTGGTCGACGTTGTCCTTGAGTGCCGAGAAAATTTCGCGGCTATCCCGGATCTGCCGCCCCAGGTTGGCAATCTTCAGCGAAACCAGACCATATTCGTCTTGGCGCGATTCATCTCCATAGAGCGCTTCCGCGTCTCCGGCGCTCACACTGTCGAGATTGCGGCTGATCTTTTTCAGCGGGCCCAGCGCCAGGTTGGAAATTCCCGCAGCCAGAAACAGGGAAACAATGATCAGCGTCGCCGAAACATACGCCGACCTCATCAGCCGGGCCTGCACCTCGCTCTTCAGAAAAACGGTTTGCACGCCGATACGAATCGTGCCAAAAGGCTCGCTATTCAACTCCAGCGGGTAGGTTACGTCGTAAACCTCGGCGGGACTGAACACCAGCCGCATCTGTTCCCGAAAGCGAGCATTGACGACGTCCTGGAAGTCGCGCCGCTTAGGAATGACCTTGCCCACCATAGCGGCATTGGTATGGAGCAAAGCCCTGCCATTGACGTCGACGATCGACACGTCGTAAATGAACCGCCAATCGCCTGGATCGGATTGCAGCAGATTGTTCAGGGCGACGTCGGTTTGCACATAGTCGGCCAGCGCCCGGCGCACGGCCGCCGCATTGCTGGTATCGATGGAGGTGCTACTGAAATCGGGCACTGCGTTCGAAGCGGCATAGGCCAACTGATGGGTCAGGCTGATGGCGGTATCTCTCGCATTGGTGATGCGCAGCCGCAAGATTTGGGAAATGTACAGGATCGAAAACGCGGTGACCATGGTCGTCACCATCAGAGTGATGACCAGCACGATGATGGTTTTTCGTCGCAACATGAGGCGAAGGGAGGGAACTCGACCTTATGAACTATGCGAGGAAGTCTTAGCTGCTGGGTACTTCCTCTTTGCCGGGAACTGTTTCCGCGGCGGCGCTGCCGTATTCCTTCAACTTATTATGAAGTGTTTTCAAGCTGATTCCCAGTATTTCCGCGGCTCGCGTCTTATTATTGCTGGTCGCTTCCAGCGTCTTTAGAATCAACATCTTCTCGGCTTCCTCTACAGTAGTACCTACACCCAGGCGCACTGCATCGGGATCGTTGGCCGCGGAGCGCAAGGGAGCCTGGCCAAATCCCGGTGGCAGATGCTTGGTTTCGATCACCCCTGCGTCGCACACGATCACGGCGCGCTCGATGGTGTTGCGCAACTCCCGCACGTTCCCGGGCCAGGAATATTGATTGAACTGGTTGAGCACAGCCTCACTCACGGCCGCAACCTTACGACCGTGCTTTGTACTCATCTCCACCAGCAACAGTTCGACCAGTGCTGCGATGTCTTCTTTGTGCTCGCGCAAAGGCGGCATGTGAATGTTGAACACATTCAGCCGGTAGTAGAGATCGCTGCGTAATTCCCCCCGCGATACCGCTTCGTCCGGAACTTTATTGGTGGCCGCGAGCACCCGCACGTCCACCGATGTTTCCACCTTGCTGCCCAGGCGCCGCAGTTTCCGGTCTTCCAGAACGCGCAACAATTTGGCCTGGGTTCCGATCGGCATCTCGCCGATTTCATCCAGCAGCAACGTTCCTCCTTCGGCCAGTTCAAAGCAACCGGTGCGGCGTTCCAGAGCCCCGGTAAACGCTCCCTTTTCGTGGCCGAAGATTTCGCTCTCCATCAACGTCTCGGGGATGGCCGCGCAATTGATGGCGACGAATGGACGATCCTTTCGCGGACTGAGTTCATGAATCGTGCGCGCCACCAATTCTTTTCCTGTGCCGCTCGCGCCTGTGATCAGCACCGACGCGGTACTGGGCGCGACCATCTCAATAAGGCGGAAGATTTCCTGCATCTTCCGTGACGCGCCGTTCAACCGGCCCAGCGACCCCACGTCGCGCAATCTGCGCCGCGTAGCCTCCAGTTCGGCGCGTGTTCCCAACAGCGCCGATGCGTTTCCCAGCATTGTTCGCAGCCGGTTGGTATCGATCGGCTTCGTTATGTAGTCGTAGGCCCCCATCCGCATCGCCTGCACGGCGCTGTCGATGGTTCCTTGAGCGGTTACCAGGATCACGGCAATCGTTGTGGCCTGTTCCGCCAGGTGGCCCAATAGCTCGAGTCCTCCCATGCGCGGCATTTTGAGGTCGGTGATGACGATCGACGGCGCCCATTGCGTCGCTTTTTCCAGGCCCTCGGCACCGTCGCGAGCCGTCTCCACCCGGAATCCCCAGGAGGATACAAGTTCCGCCAGTCCGGAGCGCTCGTTCTCTTCGTCTTCGACAATCAGTATCTTTTCGTGACTCATGGATGTCGTCTTATGCTGGCCGGCGCACTCGTCGGCTGGCCGAACTCTCACCATACGCGGCTAGCTTCCCACACGGCAAGGTCTCGATAGGCATCAGCTTAGTCTTCTGCGAACCAGCATTGCGGGTTTCAATTTGAGACGGAACCTCTCCCCGCATTGCTTAACACGGCAACTCTACGAGTCTATACTTTCGCATTAAGCGCTGGGTACGATAGAATTTCCCGTCCAAACAATAACCTCGTGTTTACCACCGCTGTGGTTCAAGAGTTTTGTTTCTCAGGAACGTCTCGTTGCCTCGTTCCGCAAGCAACGAACATCTCTCGGAGGATTTCATGTCTAACTCAGTTGGCCCCCGCATTTCCGTCGCCTGCCTGGCAGCCCTTATAACAGTGGGTTTATTTTCCGCTTACGGATTTGCTCAAAGTGACTCCTACCCCAAGTGGGACGCCTTTATCGGTTATCAGTATCAGCAGTCGGATGGCGATAACGTTCCAGCTGCGGGCAGCGATCCGGCGAGCCCGGTATCGCTCACCATTCCTCATATGTCCAAGGGGTTCGGCGGCGCGCTGGCCAAGAATTTCAGCCGCTATTGGGCTTTTGAAGGCGACTTGGGATACAACTGGCACTCCAACCTGGATGCTAATGTATTCACCGCCTCTGCCGGACCGCGGTTCATGGTGCGCACGGATTCCTTTAATTTCTTCCTTCATGCCATGCCGGGCCTCAATCGCTTGAGTTACGAGGGTGGTGCGGTCACGCACGATGGATTCGGCCTGATCCTCGGCGGTGGGATGGACATTCCTATTTCGAAGAGATTTTCCTGGCGCTTGTTTGAAGCCGACTACGTTTGGTCGCGCCACAACTTTGCCAATCTGGCTGGTCCGCAAGATGCGTCGCTTCGCCGCCCCACCTTCGAAGGCGCGAGACTCCGCACCGGCATCGTCTTCAACTTCGGTACTAACGAGACGGCTCCTCCCACTGCATCGTGCTCGGTGCAGCCCACCGAAGTTATGGTCGGAGAACCGATTACAGCCACCGTTACACCCGGCAGTTTCAATCCCAAGCACGCAGTGACTTATGCCTGGAGCACGAACGGCGGCCAGGTCACCGGCAAAGACACTACCGCGACTATCGATACCAACAACGTTGCTCCCGGCGCCTATGCGGTGACCGCCCATGTGAGCGATCCCAAGGCTAAAACCAACAACGTCGCCAGTTGCTCGGCGAACTATACCGTCAAGCCGTTGCCGCCGAAGAATCCGCCAACCATGTCGTTGTCCGCCAACCCGACCAGCGTTCAACCCGGCGGAACTGTAACTCTGACGGCCAATTGCAGCAGTCCGGACGGAGTTCCGGTTTCGGTTGCCAATTGGACAGCCACCGGCGGCACGGTTTCCGGCAATGGCAACTCGGCAACTCTGACCACCAACGGGGCCACCCCTGGCACAGTTACCGCCACAGCGACCTGTACTGATTCGCGCGGTCTGAACAGTCAAGGTTCAACCCAGGTAACCGTCGAGAATCCTCCGGCGAATCCTCAGATTGAAGTTCTGGAGGCTCGGCTGGCTTTGCACAGCATTTATTACCCGACGGCTCAGCCCTCAAGCGATCGCCCGGGCGCGGGTCTGGTCCCGAGTCAGCAGCGAACCCTGCAAGCCCTGGCAACAGACTTCAAGACGTATCTTCAGTCCAAGCCAGACGCTCACCTCATCCTTGAAGGTCATGCCGATATGCGTGGTACGGATGCCTTCAACCAGAAACTCACGGAGCGCCGCGTAGCCAGCGTGAAAGCTTACCTGGTTGGGCAGGGCATTCCCGATTCCGCCATCGAGACCGTGGCCTATGGAAAGCAGCGTAATTTGACCACGGAAGAAGTACGAGGGTCGGTGGAGAACAATCCCGAACTCACGACGGAGGAACGGCGTCGCGCACTGTTACGGCTTGGAGTCATCAAGCTCGCGAGCAACCGCCGCGTCGACGTCACCCTGAAAACCGCGAACCAGACTGAGAAGTCGGTCCGCCAATTCCCCTTCAACGCAGCCGATGCCATGAGCCTGATCGGCGGCCGCGAAAGTGAGAGGAAGACTGCGAAACCCGCACCTAGAAAGCGAACGGCGAAGAAGCCCGCAGCCAAACAGTAGCGGGATACATAACAAATAACCAGGAGCGTATCGCGGAGGGCAGAGTTTCTGCCCTCCGTTTTTCTTGCGAACCAGTTCGTTTCTGGGGAAAGGTAAACTCTCCGCATGGCAGAATCTACACTCCCCCTCGAAAGTGCCATCGCCAAGTTATTGATTTAATGAGATTGTGACTGGTATTCCGGTTGCCACTTCTCGAGTCAGGAAATGAGGGAGTGTTTTTCTGATGAGCGGTCCCCGAGGATGTCGCGGCCTGATGGTGGGAACGATCCTGCTGGCGCAACTTTGCATGCTGGCCTGCTCGCCTCCTGCGGGACTCCAGAGCAGCAACGACGCCACTCAGGCCGACCAGCACCCCGTCCCATTTCATGATGAGAGCGCGAAACCGGGCCTCAGCGATTCGTCGGCCTTGCCGGAAAATGACTCCAAGCCGGAGACGCCTCTTCCGTTTCACGATCCGGAAAACCTGCCGGCAGGAACCCTGCTTACGGTTCGGCTGAAGAATCCCATCTTTGCGGAGAACTTGAACGCCACCGGCACCTTCGATGCGGTGGTTGACCAGGCTGTCGTCGTCGATGGCAACCAGTTACTTCCGCCGGGAACGCTCGTTTCCGGACGGGTCGAGTCGGCACGGGCTTCTCACCTGAAGCGCAATCGCGGCTACCTTCGCCTGACGCTGGAGTCGATCCATCTCGCAGGATCGAACGTCCCGCTTCAAACCTCCAGCCTGTTTGTGGGAGGAAATGCTGGCGCCGTGCCAGAGCCGCCAACACAAGAGCAATCGGCGGCAGCCTCTACGACCGTGGTTCGGCTGGAAAAAGGACATCGACTGGTGTTCCGCCTGACGGAACCGGTATACATTGCCGCTGCAAAACAACTTCTACCGGCGAATTAGGGTCGAAAATCGGTGCTTGCGCAGTTTCGGCAAAGTTTTCCACAAAAAATATTCCCATTTTAGTGACATCTGCCCTTAGCAGGGGCACCCCCATTTCTCTATAGTGGCCTCGAAATGGGATTGCGAGTGGAGCTCAGGCCCACCGCCGACTCCCGTTCTAGGAAAACTAAGGTGTCCGGCCGCGGATTGAGGGTTCCTTGCGGGAATCCTTCCGCGCAAAGTAGGGATATGAGCACTGCGTCTGAGCTTGCATTTATCGCGCGCGATTCAAGATTGGAACCGTGTTCTCTTTTTGACCGCTCTCCTTTTGCCCTCGCCCAATGCCAAAGTCAGGGAACCGTAATCGCACTCAATCCCGTTTTGGAAGAAATGCTGGGAGGCCGGTCGAGAATTTCCCCGTGTTTATCCTTCGCCGACCTCATTTGCACCGAGGAGCGCGCCGAAGGCCGACGCCGCTTTCAAGAATTATTTGACCGGCAAGAGGACAGCTTTCACATCGACTCACACATAGGCGGCCCCGATGGCCGGCCGGTACGCTGGACCACGTGGCGTGTGCCCGGGACAAACGGAAACTCCGACTATGCCTTGGCTCTGGCGGAGGACACTCCGCACGACCAGCAGGCCGCGCAGCGTCTGCGGCAAGCCGAGAAGTTGGAAGCAGTCGGCCGGTTGGCAGGTGGCGTCGCCCACGACTTCAACAATCTTCTCACGGGAATCCTTTTGTACTGCGACCTGCTCAAGGCCCACCTGGAGCCATGTCACCGGGTGCGCAAGTATGCCGACGAAATCCGCAATGCCGGCATGCAGGCCGCCGGGCTGGTGCGCCAGTTGCTCGCCGTGGCACGGCCATCGGGCTCCGAACCTCGTTTGCTATCGCTCAACGAGATTGTTGAGGGCATGCGCAACCTTCTGGCTCGCCTGATCGGGGAAAACATCAACCTGCAATTCCGCCTCGATCCCAGCGTTGGGTTGATCAAGATGGATCCGACGCAGGCGCAGCAGATTCTGCTCAACCTGGTGCTCAATGCGCGCGACGCGATGCCCGGGGGCGGCGAAATTACGGTGGAGACCCGCAACTGCGAAGTGCAAGTGCTCGCCGGACCGGATCGAACCGGCGGAACGGTTGGCGGCTGCGCTCCGGCTTCGCTGCCGTGCGCGCTATTCGTAGTGAAGGACAACGGCAGCGGCATGGATGCCGCGACCCGCGCGCACGTGTTCGAAGCCTTTTTTACCACGAAGGCGGGGAAGGGAAACGGCCTTGGATTGGCGACCGTCTATGACATCGTCACCAGCAACGGCGGCCTCATCCACATCGACAGCGCTCCCGCCCGCGGCACCCGCGTCTCAGTGCTTCTACCGCTGGTTCCGCCCGCGGTTCTGGATTCTCAAAGGACCAACGATCTTCGCATCGAAACAAACCCGGAAGTGGATTCACCTAAAGAATAAAAAGAAGAGGAATGAACGTCATGACGTCAGCAGCTCTCAGTCCGATGCCGGCGACACCGCAAATGGAAGCCGCCAATTTTCTCAACCTTCTGATCGTGGATGATGAACGATCAATCCGCGAAGCCTGCCGCGAAGTCGCGCAGTCACTGGGATACTCCGCGTTCACTTCGGATTCCGCCGAACAGGCTTACCGCATGCTTGATGCGCAGACCTTCGACGCGGTCCTGCTCGACCTGCGATTGCCGGGCGCCGGCGGCCTGGATGCACTTCGCCGCATTAAGGAGCGCCGTCCGGAGGCCGTGGTCATCGTGGTTACCGGCTATGGCACCGTGCAGTCAGCGGTGCAAGCCATGAAGAATGGCGCCTATGACTACGTCACGAAACCGTTCAGCCTCGACGAACTGAAAATGCTGCTGGAGCGCGTCGCATCCCACCTGAAGTTGAAGTCCGAGAACCGCTTGCTGCGCGAGAAGGTAAAGTCCAAGCAGGGATTCGGGGGCATAGTCGGGCGGGCCCCGGAGATGGAAAGGCTTTACCGCATTATCGCCAAGGCCGCCAACAGCGTTCATCCGGTCTTAATCCTGGGAGAGAGCGGCACGGGCAAGGAGATGGTAGCGCGTTCCATTCACTACTCCGGCCCTTTCCGCGACAAGCCTTTCATTCCGGTGGACTGCGGATCGCTGGTCCCGACTCTGATTGAGAGTGAACTGTTCGGGTACGTCAAAGGGGCCTTTACCGGGGCAAACCAATCGAAAGACGGACTCCTGGCTATGGCTGAAGGGGGCACAGTATTTCTTGACGAGGTGGGCGAACTTCCCGTCGATCTGCAAGCCAAGATGTTGCGTGCCATCCAGGAAAAGGAAATCCGCCCGGTAGGCAGCACGCGCCGGGTTCCCATCAATGTGCGCATTTTGGCCGCTACCAACCGCGATCTGGAGCACGCGGTGACGCAGGGCGAGTTTCGCCGCGACCTCTACTTCCGCCTCAACGTCCTCAGCCTGCGCATCCCCGCGTTGCGCGAGCGGCGTCAGGATATCCCTCTGTTGATCGCATTTTTTCTGGAGCGCATGGTACGTACTTCCGGTCAGGAAAAAATGCTGAGCGACGACGCTCTCAAGGCAATGCTCGCCTATGACTGGCCGGGCAACGTCCGGGAACTGGAAAACTGTCTCGAACGCGCCTATGCCTTTACCAGCGGACCGCTCATCCACACTACGGACCTGCCACGCGAGGTTGCCAATCTGCCTCTTCCCGACACCTCCGAGCCTGCGGGCAATTCCAACGGACGCGGCAAAATCATTCCCATGGCAGAACTGGAGAGGCAAACGATTTTGAGCGCTATCACAGAACTCAATGGCGACAAGTTGCAAGCCGCTCGCCTCTTGGGCATCGGTAAGACGACTCTTTATCGTAAGCTCAAGGATTACGCTGCCCACGAATACCAATCTGGAGCCCGATTTTGAACTCGCGATCACGACCCTAGTACCGCAACGGGACGCCGTTCTGCCGCCGGCTTCGATAAGCGCCATGTTTTCAGCGGCTAAGCGGTGGCGGCAGACGTGCTAGTGACACAACATGATCCTACTCATCACTTCGTCCGCGAAGGGAGCGCAGTGCGCCGAAGCTCTGCGCGCCGCCACTGGCCTGGAGATTCACTGGGCCCAAACTCTGCAGGAGGCAGCCACCCGCCTGCGGGAACAAACCTATTCCGCCGTCGTCATCGACCAGTTCTTGCTGGAGACCGAGCCGGTCGAGAGCGACCAGATGATCGAACATCTGGGCACTGCTTTCCCCGTCTATCTCAACTTCGCGGTCACTGGAATGGAACGGCTGGTCCGCGAAGTGCGCTCGGCTTTACATCGCCGCAAGCGCGAAGAAACGGCGGCGCGGCGAGCGGTGGAGGACCAGATGCGGAGCGACATGCGCGAGACGCTGACCGCCTTGCTGCTCTCGTGCGAACTGGCAATGTCGGTGCCTGACGTCCCCGACCCGGCCGTAGAGAAAATTCGCGCCATCGACAACCTGGCCCGGGAACTCCGTTTTCGCCTGCAGGCGAATTGAGCTCTTGTTGTTGGGGAAGCGAGTCCGAGTGGTGGTGGCGTTCGTCTGCAAGGCCGCCGGGCTGCGCCTTGGGCTGCGCCCTGGCGGGACAGCCGAGGCGGCTGTCTCCACGTGATCCGTTGTGAGGCTGTCGCTACGTGATCTCTTATAGGGACTCCGTCGCGAGCCGCGCCTAGCGCCTGCAAAAATGGCACGCCTTCCCTGCAAAATCCCTTCCCGTTGTCTTTAATTCCCACTAAAATGGAGCCGCTCGGTCTGGCGGAATGCTTGCCCTTGGCGGTTTCCGCATGTCCGCGGAGGTTCTGTGCACGTTCTTGTCACCACCGACTCGCTCCCGGGGGCTTGGTCCTACACTCGCGAGCTCGTGACCGGCCTGGTCACGCGCGGCGTTCGCGTTACGCTGGTGAGCTTCGGCGAGATTCCGCTTCCGGAACAGACTTCGTGGATGGAGCACCTGCACGGCCTCGATTTTCGCCCGACGGCTTTCCATCTCGAATGGATGCAGGAGGCCGAACAGGATTTACACGAGTCCTCGGCATTCCTGGCTGCCCTGGTTCGGGAAATACGCCCGGACGTTCTGCACCTGAACCAATTTTGCTATGGCAACCTGCCGGTTGACGTTCCGCGCGTGGTGATGGCTCACGGGGATTTGATTACGCGGACGCATGCAGTGCACAATCGCGCTCCGCGTCCGGAGGGATCGCTGACCTGGTATCGCAATACGGTGTTCGATGGTCTGGCCGGCGCGGACGCAGTGGTTGCTCCGTCCGCCTGGATGCTTGATCGTATTTCCGCATGTTACTTGCGGCCGCGGCGGGCAGAGGTGATTTATGCGGGCCGGAATCCGATTTTTTTCAATCCGTACGTGAGCAAAGACGATTGCGTGCTGGCCGTGGGGCGCCTGGTCGATGTGAGCAAGCAGGTCTTTCTGCTGACTCAGCATCCGTATTCGGTTCCGGTCTGCATCGTGGGCGCCGAACACACGGTGCCTATTCCGCGCATACCGATTCGCGCCGACGTGAAAGTGGATACTGAACAGACCACGGTGGCGATTCGCGGTCCCCAGACAGAAGCGCAATTGCGGGCGCTGTACAGCCGCGCCTCCATTTACGCCGCCACGGCTCGCTACGAACCGCTGGGCATCTCCGCTCTGGAAGCCGCATTCTCTCGATGCGCTATCGTCGCCAATGACATTCCAAGCTTCCGCGAAATTTGGGGAGACGCGGCACTTTATTTCCGCACCAACGACTCTGCCAGCCTCGCCGAAAATATCGGCATGCTCAACGCTGACCGTCCCATGCGGCGCGCGTATGCTGAACTCGCCTACACTCGCGCCCGCGAGCGCTTCACTACTAAACGCATGATCGATGATTGCCTGGAGCTTTACCGCAGCCTTCGTTCCTCTCGAGCCGAAGCCGCCTGAGGATTGCAGTCGCGGCCTTTGCGCTCACCCGCCCGGACCAAGACAACCAGCACGCATTGATGATATGGTTTTATCCTTACTAGAAACCCGTAAGGTTGGAGGATAGAATTCATGGCTCAGGTAAAAATAACGGTCAGACCCAATGGTCCGTTTCGCGTTGAGGCTCCGGAAGGCTCGATCGAATTGGTCGATGCCAATGGCACCCAGTACGACCTCACCGGCAAACCCGCATTTTCACTATGCCGCTGCGGGGGCTCGGTCAACAAGCCTTTCTGCGACGGCACGCACAGCCGCATCGGTTTCCAGGCGGCCGAGCTAGCCGTGAAAAAAGCCGATAGCGGTTCCTAAGTTTCGGTTGGAGCGCGACTGAGTGATGTCGCTTGCTTGAAAGGTTTTGTGGAAGGGCACGGCTTCGGCCGTGCCATCCTCGCCCTTCATCATCCAGAAGGCTTTAGCCCCCTGAGGCTCTGCTTTTCAGGGCGAAGGCTACCGACAGAGAGGTTACGGAGGAGAACGTGCACGACTCACGGGACCGGGAACTGGGAATGCATCGCAAGATCACGCGCCGTGATTTTCTCAACGGCCTTGCGATGACGGCGGGCGCAGCCATGATGCCGTGGGACCTGCTGGCCGCTCCCAATGCCGATTACTATCCGCCGGCGCTCACCGGCATGCGCGGCAGTCATCCTGGTTCGTTCGACGCCGCACATGCCTTGCGCGACGGCACGTTCTGGGATTCTGCCGGCCAACCCGAGGACACGCGCGAAACCTACGATTTGATTATTGTCGGCGGCGGCATCAGCGGCCTCTCCGCCGCTCACTTCTACCGCAAGGCCAACGGCGGCAAGGCGCGCATCCTTATACTCGACAACCATGACGACTTCGGTGGCCACGCGAAGCGCAACGAATTTCGCGTGAACAACGCGTTCCGCCTGGGCTTCGGAGGCACCTTTTCCATCGAGAGCCCGGCACCATACAGCGCCGTGGCCAAGGGCGTCATCCAGGAATTGGGAATTGATGTCGCTTCCTATCGCAAATACTTTGACAAAAATCTTTATCCTTCGGCCGGTCTCTACCCGAAAATTTTCTTCGACAAGGAAACCTTTGGCGCCGACAAACTTGTCATCAATCCCAGCCCGCATAGCGGAGGCGAGAGCGAAGAAGAATCGCCGCACTCGCCGGAACGGCTGAAACAATTTTTCGCGGAGGCGCCTCTCGCGGAGCAAGCCAAGATTGACCTGCAGCGACTCTACAACGAGCCGAAGGATTACCTGCCTGGCTTAACTTCTGATGAGAAGAAAGCCAAGCTGGCTCGCATTAGCTACGCGAAGTTTTTGACGGAGATTGCCGGGGTTCACCCGGACATCGTCAAATTGTTCCAGGCGCTCCCGCATCCGCTGTTTGGCGTAGGGATTGACGCGGTCTCGGCGCAGGACGCGTGGGGACTCGACTGGCTCGGCTTCGATGGCATGAAGCTGGATCCCACGCCCGGCAAGGGCATGAACCGGGACGCGATTCCCAACGAAGAGGCGGAAAAGTATTTCTTCCATTTTCCCGACGGCAACGCCAGCATTGCCCGACTGCTGGTGCGTCAATTGATTCCTGCTGCCATCCCGGGCAATTCTTCGTCCGATGTTGTTCTTGCCAAAGCGAACTACTCCAAGCTCGATGAGGCCTCGTCGCCGGTTCGCATTCGGCTGAACAGCACGGCTGTCCGCGTGAAGCACTTGGGCGATGCCGGCTCCGCGAAGGAAGTCGAAGTTACCTACGCTCGCGGGGGGAAGGTTTACACGGCCAAGGCGAAGAACGCGATTCTTGCTTGCTGGCACGTTGTGATCCCCTACATTTGCGAAGAACTGCCTGACAAGCAGAAACAGGCTCTGGCCTCGGCGCAGAAAGTTCCGCTGCTTTACACCAACGTGGCGCTTCGCAACTGGGCGTCGTTTCAGAAAGTCGCAGCCAGTTCGATTTATTCACCGGGCATGTATCACACCTCGGTGAACCTTGACTTACCGGTGAGCATGGGGGGATATGAGTGCCCGCGCAAGCCGGAGCAGCCCATCGTGGTGCACATGATGAAGGCCGCGTGCCATCCTGGCCGTCCCGCTCGCGAACAACACAGCATGGGCCGCATGGAACTCTACAGCACGACTTTCGAAACGATGGAGCGCAACATTCGCGACCAGTTGTCGCGGACGCTGGGCTCCGGCGGATTCGATCCGGCGCGCGATATCGCGGCGATCACGGTCAATCGCTGGCCCCACGGATACGCTTACGAGTACAACTCGCTGTTCGATTCGTTTTGGCTGGAGGGCGGCGAGATTCCCTGCGAAGTGGCGCGACGGCCGCACGGGCGCATCGCCATCGCCAATGCAGACGCTGGCGCGTACGCCTATACCGACGAGGCCATCAACCAGGCTTACCGGGCGGTGGGGGAAATCGGCAAGAGTTGAACGCGCGCTGCGAAAGCAAGACAAAAGCTTTTAGCCGCTGAGGACGTCGAGTTCGCTGAGAACGGAGTCCGCTGAGGGCGCGGAGTTTGGTTAGAACGGAGCTTCGCTGGGGATTCGGAACTTGCTGAGACTTTCAACTGCAAGACATCAAGCGGCTAATCTCTCTGGCCGTTTCCCAACTGCGCGGCCTTGTTGCGAGCCTCCTGGGCTTGCTGCGTCTGGCCTTTGGCTTGGTAGGCGTCGGCGAGAGCATTCTCTAATTCGGCATCGTCGCCATTTTTTTTCTCCTGGAGAAAAGATGCGATGGCGTCGTCATACTGCTTCAGCTGGCTTTGTGAAACTCCCATCCGGTAATTGACGCCCTCGGCCTGCGGCTCCAGCCGCAAAGCGGTTTTGTACTGGTTGATGGCTGCCTCGTGATCATTCTGCTCGGCGAAAGTCACGCCCAGCGCCGCATGCGCCGCCGAGTTGCCGGGCTCTTGTTCCACCACTTTCACGAATTGTTCCTGCGCCTCTTTCGGCTGTTCCTGTCTCAGGTAGGCTGCTCCGAGTTCCAGTCGAGCCCGGGCGTTTTGCGGCTGCAGATCGACAACCCGCTTCAACTCGCTTGTCCCGTCCGAAACCTGTCCCTTGGCGAAATAGGCGTGCGCCAGCGCGTAGTGAGCTGAAGCATCCTCCGGGTTCTTCTGAACTTTCTTTTGAAACTCGCCAATCGCCCGGTCGAGATTCTTTTGCGTTTCCGCCATCGAGCCGAAATGGATTCCAGAGCCGCGCCATCGATGCACGCCGACCGCGCTGCCGGCAACGATCACAGCCATGAATAGCAGGACGCCCACTCGCCCGAGAGGCTGATCCTGTTGCGGAGCGAGTCGCGCGATTAACGCGCCGAGGATCAGGCCGCTGATGAGCCCGCCGGCGTGACAGGCATTGTCGATGCCGGAAATCATGCTGCCGAAGAGCACGTTGAATCCCACGAAAAATAAAAGACTGCGCAGCGTTCCCTGGATCGCAATTCGCGGCACCGAAAACTCACCCAAGTAGAACGACGCAATCAGCGCCCCGGCTAATCCGAAGATCGCGCCGGACGCGCCCACGCTCAACACTCCGGGATTCCACCCAACGCTCGTCAGGCCGGCTGCAATGCCGGTCACAAAATAAATTGCGAGATAGGTCCAGCGTCCGTACAGCGATTCGCAGAGCGCTCCCAGATCCCACAGGCACCACATGTTGAACGCGATGTGCATGAGGCCGCCGTGCAGGAACATATAGGTCAGCAGCCGCCACCACTGGCCCGACAAGGTGAACGGCCCAAAGTTGGCGCCAAAATGCACCATCACCTGGCCGCTGAAGTCGAGCGAGGGACCGCTGGCCAGCACCATTGCGATGAAGACCATGACGTTGGCGATCAGGAGTACTTGCGTGACGCTAACGGTCGATTCGCGGCGTGCCCAGGGGACATTCATGACGGGCTGGGGCGCGTCGTCGGCGAGTTCGCCGCGCTGGGCTTTCTCGTGCTGCACACACCATTGGCAAATTTTCTTGCCAAAGGTCAGCCCGGGAAGCTGCCGCCCACATCGAATGCAGTTCGCCATGATTAGTAAAAGATTATCAGCAGTGGGGTGCAAACACGTAGCCCCGGACGCATTCGTCCGGGGCCGCTCGCTTCGCATCGCGGGCGGACGAATGCGTCCGCCGCTACGTGATGGGGGTTAGTGGATGGTCTTGGTCTTTCGCGACATGTAGTCCATCAGCAGATACTGGCCGAGCGTGTAGGGCGTGGTGAAATACGCTTTGCCGCGGCACATCTCGGTGACTTTCTGCACGAAGTGCACTAAGCCGTAATCCGAGGCGAGCATGAACGTGTTGATCAGGACGCCGGCGCGCTTGCATTTGGAAACCTCTTCCAGCGTCTGGCTCACGACCAGCGGATCGAGGCCGAAGGCGTTTTTGTAGATGCGGCCATCTTCGAGCGTGAGCGCCGACGGCTTCCCGTCGGTGATCATTACGATCTGCTTCATGTCTTTTCGCTGGCGCTGCAGAATTCTCTGCGCCATGCGCAGGCCTTCGCGCGTGTTGGTGTAGTAGGGCCCTACCTTCACCCGCGCCAGTTGCGAGAGGGGAATCTCCTCGGCCGAATCATGGAACAGCACCAGCGAAAGCGAGTCGCCGGGATACTGAGTGCGAATCAGATGCGACAGCGCCATGGCAACTTTCTTCGCCGGAGTGAAGCGGTCTTCGCCATAAAGAATCATGGAGTGCGAGCAATCCAGCATCAGTACCGTCGCGCATGACGACTGGTACTCGCATTGATGCACCTGCAAATCCGAATACTCGATGTTCAGCGGCAGGGTCAGGCCCTCGCGCTGAATCGCGCTCGACAGAGTTGCCGTGATGTCGAGATTCAATGTGTCGCCAAATTCGTAGGTCTTTGCGGAGCCGCTGGTTTCGATGCCGGTCGCGAGATCGCGCGTGTCGTGGCGTCCAAAGCTCGACTTGCCCAGGGATCCGAGCAGATTGCGCAGCGACTTGAAGCCGAGAAAGTCGAGGCTCTTATCGGTGATTTCGAATCTCGCCTGCTGCGCCTGACCAGTCTGCCCACCGACGCTCGACTGGCGCGCGGGGTCGGGTGGTTGATCGATCGAGATGTAATCCTCCTGCTGCATGCGCTCGATCAGCTTTTCGATCAGTTCATCGAGCTGGCCGTCCGCGGCCATCTGCTCGATCTGCTCTCGCAAATTCTCGTCGAACATTTCGCCATTCAGGAGCGCCTGCTCAATGGCGCGCTTGAGTTCATCGAGCGTCTGCTCGCCCTCGGGCAACTCGTACCACATGGACTCCTGAAAACCGCTCTGCAGCAGGTAATCCGACAGCGCCCCGAGCAGATCTTCCATGCTCATTTCGCTGGCCGGGTCAGGGACGTATTTGGAATATCGAATGCGCTTCATAAAAGCTTCTAGCTTCTAGCTCCTAGCCTCTAGCTCCCAGCCTGCAGCAGAATTCCTCGTCCGGGCTAGAAGCTAGTAGCCAGCAGCTTTTAATTAAACTGCCGTCTCTGCCGGTACGGTCTCTCGTCCGGCTCGAAACCTTTTTCCCGGACGGGCTCGGGCTTTTTTTCTCCGGCCTTGAAGACGCGCTCCTCGCTGCGGCCGATGCGCTTGTGCGCGTGCAGGCCCTCGAGGATGAATTCCGCCGCCGACACCTGCTGCTCGGGACTTTCTTTCTGCGAAACGCCTAGTGGACCGAGTTTGTCGACCAGGCCCTGAATGCCCTTCAACTTTTCCAGCGCTTCGACGGCCGGAACCGAATCCGACAACTGAATCTCGCCGCCCAGGTCGAACCATTGCACGATCTGCTGTACATTGGCGCCGGTGTAGTATTCGTCATAAGTCTTCGCGATGGCGGAGCGGATCAACTCTCGCCCAACGTGGTCGGCGCCCTTCATCTCGCCTTCGTATTCGAGTTCGAGTTTGCCAGTGATCGCCGGAAGCGCCGCGTAGACGTCGCTGATGCGCGGCACCACAACTTTCTCGTCATTGCGAATGGCCCGGCGCTCCGCGTTTGAGATCACATTCTCCATCGCCGAGATGGGCAGTCGCTGGCTTACGCCGGAGCGCTTGTCGATCTTCTTGTCTTCACGCGCCGCGAAGGCTACGCGCTCGATCACTTCCTGCACATAATTCGGCAGGTGCAGAGGATGCCCGTTGCGCCGCGTCCAAGCCTCCTGCGCGGTGATCGCGATGCCTTCCTCCACCGTCGCCGGATAGTGCGTGCGGATTTCCGAGCCGATGCGGTCTTTCAGCGGCGTAATGATCTTGCCGCGCGCCGTGTAGTCTTCCGGATTGGCGCTGAACACCAGCGCTACGTCCAGCGGCAGGCGGATGGGATAGCCCTTAATCTGCACGTCGCCTTCCTGCATGATGTTGAAGAGGCCCACCTGGATTTTTCCTGCCAGGTCGGGCAGTTCGTTGATGGCGAAGATGCCGCGATTGGCGCGGGGTAGCAGGCCGTAGTGCACCGTCAACTCGCTCGAGAGTTCGTGGCCTCCGCGGGCAGCCTTGATGGGATCGATGTCGCCAATCAAATCAGCAATGGTCACATCGGGCGTCGCCAGCTTTTCCACATAGCGCTCGTCAGGCGAGAGATAGGCGATGGGCGTTTCGTCTCCCATTCGCGCCACCTCCTCGCGGCAGCGGCGGCAAATCGGTGTGTAAGGGTTATCGTGAACTTCGCATCCGGCGATGTAGGGCATGTGCGGATCGAGCAGCGTGGTTAGGGCGCGCAGGATGCGGCTTTTGGCCTGTCCGCGCAGGCCGAGCAGAATGAAGTTGTGGCGCGAAAGAATTGCGTTGACGATCTGCGGCACGACCGTATCTTCGTAGCCGACAATGCCTGCGAACACCGGAGCGTCGCCATTGGAGCGCAGGCGGGCCGTCAGGTTGTCGCGCAGTTCGTCCTTCACGTGGCGTTGGCGCAAGCGCTCTTCGGAGAAATGACTGCGGCGCAGTTCACCCAGTGTGCGCGGAAGACTACTCATGAACGGAACCCCCCACATAACTAACTTTCCCCGATTATACGCGCCGCGCCGGACAAACGTTTTCAACGTACTTCAGCGCTCCCAGGGCACAGCGGACAACTGCGATCGAGTTTCCAGATTTCGCGCTCATCGCGCGTGCCCGTTTCCACCGGCCTTCTCGCGTGCCTTCGACGCCCTGCGCAGATTGGGAAGAATACTTTCCAAGTACTTTGCGACCGCCTGGATGCGTTCACTTTCCGATCGCATGGCCAACAGGTTCTGCTTGAAATCGAGATCGAGCGGCAGCGACCCCGCCAGATAAAACGACAGAGCGCTCTGGTCGGCGGCCGACAGATCCTGCACCGCTCCCGCCAGCGACAGAATTTCCAGGTGAACCTGAATGGCCCGCGCCTTGTCTTCATCGGCCGCGGCGCCGGGTTCATCGGGAACGAGCAACACCTCCGCCTCCAGGAAAGCGCGCTCCCGCTTGAGTTCCAGCACTTCAAAACGGTTACGGCCTTCGGCGACCAGGTCCATTCGCCCGTCGGGATACTCTTTGGTCACGCTGACAATCTCGGCCGTACACCCGACGTCGGCCATGCCCTCTTCCAGAGCGCGCACCACGCCAAAGGGAGCATTGCTCGCGAGGCATTCAGCAATCATTTCCTTGTATCGCGGCTCGAAAATGTGCAGGGGAAGGGGCGTGCCCGGCAGCAGGACCACATCCAGCGGGAACAGGGGAAGCAGGGCCACGAACTCTCCAGCAGGCGCGCAAGTGGCGCGGGTTTTCCGATTGTACGACATGGCATCGACGACATGACCTTCGCGTCTTGACTTGCTGCAGCGTGGAGGATACAAACCGAGCATGGAACTTACTGGCAAGGTGGTGGTGGTCACAGGCGCCTCCATGGGCATTGGCGAGGCCATCGCCAAAGTTTTTGCGGAAGAAGGGGCGGGAGTCGTTCTGCTGTCGCGCGACACGGCGCGGGCTGAGGCTGCCCGCGAGCGCATCGGTTTTCCTGAACGGACCGTCGCGCTTTCTTGCGACGTTCGCCACTCCGAGGAGATTGACCGCGTTCTCGGGCTGACTTTGCATCATTTCAAGCGCGTCGACGTCTGGGTGAACAATGCCGGCCACGGGCTGATGGATTCCGTCGCGGAGTTGGATCCGCCGGCTACTCACGAACTATTCGAAACCAATTTTTTCGGCGCGCTCTCGGGGATGCAGGCGGTTATCCCGGTGATGCGCCAGCAGGGCGGCGGCGCCATCATCAATATTTCCAGTGTTGCGGGACACATTCCGCTGGCATTTCACGGCGGATATAGTGCGACCAAGTTTGCTTTGAATGCCATTGGCAAGGCCGCCGGCATCGAACTGAAGAAAGACGGCATTCACGTGCTCACTGTCTGTCCGGGTTATGTGGCCACGGCCTTTAGTCAGAATGCTGCTCGAGGAAGCGAAGCGAAGACGGTGCGGCCGTCCGCCATTCGCGGCATTAGCGCCGAACGCGTCGCGCGCGCCACGCTGCGTGGATATCTGAAAGGGAAGCGGGAAGTGATCGTGCCCTGGTGGATGCACGTGCCAGTGAAACTCTATCAGCTGTTTCCAGGGTTGGTGGAGTGGGGAATGGTTAAGATGGCCAAGTGAGGATGGGGCAAGGTTTCAAGGTTGCAAAGTTGCAAGGTTTCAAAACAACCTTCGAGCATCTGCTGAGAAATCCTTGAAACCTTGAAACTTTGAAACCTTGAAACCTGTACTAGCCGAGTTCGGCGAGCATGGCTTCCATTTCGGACTGGGCGTGCAAATTTCCCGTGCGGCGCGCTGACGCGATTCCGTCCTGCAACATTTTCTTCGCGTCTGCGACTCTCTCGGCCCGCACCAGCGTTTGCGCCGCCATAAAATATCCGGCGGTGTACTCGGGATGGCCCTCCAACAGAATCGCAAACTCCGCCAGGGCCCGGTCGAAGTCGCCCTGCTTGGAATATTCCATGGCAAGCCCGTAGCGCGCGAATGCGTCCTTGGGGTTCTCCGTCAGAATTTCGTTGAGCGCAGCAATCCTGTCCATAAGGCGAACTTCTGCTTTCGAGATTACTACAACTGCCCAGACTTGTTCCGCAAACCAGCGGCAACCCGTTCTTAACTGGCCATACCTTCTAAGACTGGTTACAATTTGCGAGTCCCGAATATTCCAAGCTTGAGAGAAGCTTATGGCCTGTCCTTATTTCATGCCGGTGGAGAAACTGGAAAACGGCAACTGGCCGCATCCCGCGCGCCTTCCGCTGGGAGCAGGCTGGGCGGGTCACTGCACCGCTCCGGGCCATAAAGGAGAGACTCCGGCGCAAGACGTTCTGGAAGCATTCTGCAACCTGGGATATGCCAGCAGTTGCAGCTGGACGTCGCCGGAACGTGTTTGGGACGCGGTGCGATTCGCGGTGTCAGCGCCGCTGGATCCCGCGAGCCGGCAGAAAGCGTCCGACAAGACGCAAGACATAGCCGCAGTTCCAGCGAACATTCTTTTTCTTCGCTATGTGTGCGAACGCGATCACCGGCCGGTGGAAGATGGCGACTTGGCCTTTGATCTGTCGCGCGCGACGTGGCAGCGGCCGCACGGCAATCCCTCGGTGCAGAGAATGGCTGAATGCTTTCTGGAGTCATACCTGAAAAAGAACCTTTGAGTGCCGCAAGAGCGAGTGCCTGACCACTGATGAAGAGCAACGAAAGACGAAGACCAATATGACCGATGACTCACTGAGCCCCCGCCCCGTCCGCGATTCGCAATCCGAGATGGCCGAAATTGTTCTACCCAACGACGCCAACCCGCTCGCCGCTCTACTCGGGGGACGCCTGATGCACTGGATCGATCTTGCCGGGGCCATGGCCGCACACCGGCATTCGCGCAATTACGTCGTCACTGCCTCGGTCGATCACATCGACTTCCTGGTCCCGGTGCGCGTCGGAGATCTCGCCATCCTGCGATCTTCCGTCAACCGGGTCTTCCATACTTCGATGGAAGTGGGCGTAAAGGTGTTCGTCGAGAACTACATTGCCGACACGGCGCAGCACGTAGCCTCTGCCTACCTGACGTTTGTGGCCGTCGATGGCGCCGGAAAACATTTGAAAGTCGCGCCCGTCGTCCCTGAGACGGAAGAACAACAGCGGCGCTATGACGACGCCGGGCGGCGGCGCGAAATCCGGCGGTCGGAATTGGAACGGCGGCGCAAAAAGCGCTGATTTGCACAAGCTATTGTGATTACGATCACATAAAGTTTCTCCGCTGACGATTTAGCCTTGGGGCCTTCGAGGTTTTTCATGGATAGTGCCCTCTTAGTCCATCGCCTTCACTTCGCCTTCACCGTTACCTTCCACTATCTGTTCCCCCAACTCACGATGGGGCTGGCGCCGCTGATCGTCGTCCTCAAGACTCTCGGCTTACGTCGCAACGATGAAAACTATCATCAGGCGGCACGTTTCTGGGCGAAGATTTTCGGCATCAACTTCGTGCTGGGAGTGGTGACGGGCATCCCGATGGAATTTCAGTTTGGCACGAACTGGTCGCACTTCTCGCGTTATGCGGGAGGAGTCATCGGCCAGACGCTCGCCATGGAGGGCATGTTCGCATTCTTTCTGGAGTCGGCGTTCCTGGGACTGTTCTTATATGGAGAGAAGCGGCTGAGCCCGCGCGCGCATTGGTGGTCGGCAGTGGCTGTGTTTCTCGGTTCGTGGCTCTCGGGATTTTTTATCGTTGCCACCGACGCCTGGATGCAGCATCCCGTGGGCTACGTGAAAGCTGCCGACGGATCGGTACAACTCAGCAGCTTCTGGGCGCTGGTGCTGAATCCCTGGGCATGGTGGCAATACGCGCATAACATGAGTGGCGCCGTCATCACGGGAGCCTTCGTCATGGCTTCCATCGGCGCGTTCTACCTGCTGTGGGGGAAATTTGAGGCCTCGGGCCGAATCTTTGTACGCGTGGGAGTTGTCGCAGGCCTGATCTTCAGCGTTTTACAGCTGTTTCCCACGGGAGACGGCCAGGGCGTACTGATCGCTCAAAACCAGCCGGTTACGTTGGCCGCGATGGAAGGGCTGTTTACGGGTCAGCCGGGCGCGCCGCTGGTGCTGATCGGCCAGCCGAACGTGGATACGCGCACGATCGACAATCCGCTGATCATCCCGAACGCCCTCAGTTTTCTGACCTACCGCGCATGGAAAGCGGAGGTAAAAGGCCTGAACGCCTTCCCTGAAGACCAGTGGCCGTCGAACATTGCGTTGCTTTACTTCAGCTATCACATCATGGTGGGGCTGGGCACCATCTTCATCGCGATCATGGTCGTCGCGGCATTCCTCTTGTGGCGGGGCAAGTTGTTTTCCAGCCATTGGATGCTGTGGATTCTTTTGCTGGCCCTGCCGTTCCCCTACATTGCAAATACGGCAGGATGGATGACGGCGGAGATCGGGCGCCAGCCGTGGCTGGTTTATTCGCTGATGCGCACGGCGGACGGGTATTCGAAGACAGTTTCCGCCGGCAACGGCATGTTCACGCTGCTGGGATTCATGGGCATGTACACGGTGCTGGGGATTCTGTTCCTGTTTCTGGTGCGCCGGGAAATCGAGGAAGGCCCCGAAGTCGATGGACCGCATAACGAGGGTGCAGCGAGAG
>DASSRO010000186.1:0-52227 GCA_035701745.1 Candidatus Sulfotelmatobacter sp.
GACTTTTCAACAACTTCCACGAAGGCTCAACAACTTAACAAATAAATCCAACCCAGTTGAAGATTTCGAGGTTGGGACAGCAGCCTCACCCCTGCGATACTTCCTTGGGACCTGCGTCAACGTTTCAGGGCATTCTTCCACTAGCCGTTTTCTACGCGGGACTTTATGTCGGCGTAGGCCGCTTCGATGAGGTTGTGCAGCTCTGCGGCGTTGGGGGGAGTTCCCGGCTTTAACTTTACGTGGCGCATGAATCTGCCGGTGCCTTCGAGCAGGCGCGCCGGGTCCCGCAGCGACGAGCCGTGAAAAAATCCTACATTGACGTGCGCCGTGAAGGCGTTGACGTAGCCGAAAGGCGCGTCTCCCAAGCAGGCTACCGGGCAGCCGTCATGCAAAAGCTCGCGGACTTCGTCGCCGCATTTTCGCATTACCTCGAACCACTCGTGCGCGATGGCTCCCAACTCGCCGGCATGCTCTTTCATCCACGCATCGATGGCGGGATCCCGCTCGACGGTGCCGTTGAATCGCAGAAAATCCGATTTCATCTTTGCCCTCTGCTCTACTCTCTGCTTTCGGGGAATTTGCGAAGGCTAACTGCTTGACTCATTTTTGCGGCGGCGCATGCGGGTTCGCGGGCGTGGCGTGCGGATTCGACATCCCCGGGGGCAGCGCACGGGCCGCGTGGCCGGTCCCCATCGATCCCATGTCGCCGGGAGCGAAACAGGTGACGCGACCGCTGGAGGCAACGCGCAACTGCGCTGGGCAATCGCCGCTGGTCAAGGTCGCCGACGGTCCCGTACCTTGCGACTGCACGGTGAACAGCTTGCCTTCGGCATTGCCGGCCACGCCGACCGCCATGCCCGGCATGTCATAGGCTACATAGAACGGATGCTTGCCCTGGCTCGCCTGCATCGCACAATCAGCCGCCGTTTTGGAGAGGTCGGCGTTTGCCTGCACGTCGAGCCGGCCACAATCGGTGGCGGAGCCTCCGGAATATTCCTGCAATTTCTGCTGCACGGCATCGGGAGGTTTCGTCGATGATGCCGCGTTCGGGGATGCAGTTGGGGGTCCCGCCGTCTTGTTGCAGGCAGACATGCAAGCAAGCATAAGGACAATGATGAGACCAGCCGCGGCGTTTTTCATGGCCCTGTGATTGTAAATCGAGAAGAGCGCATTTGGTCATCTCTGAGATTGCCAAGAAAGAGGCTCTTTCCTTCGTTGTCATCCCTTGGGCTTAGCCTCGCTGCATCGGATTTGTCGGGGCTCAAAAGGCGTGATAGTTTCATGGCGCGGAATTTCAGCCGCTGGAGGGATCCGTATGCGGTGTGCAGCAATTATCGCGATATTGACCTGCATGGTCGTGCCTGTACCGGCTCAGGAAAAAGTGGACGACGGGCCCACGAATGAGAAGGCGCGGAAGACCTACAAAGAAGGACTTGAATATCTGCACCAGCGAAAGACCCTATCGGCTCTGGGGGACTTCAAAAAGGCGGACAAACAGGACGATGGGCATTGTCTGGCCTGCCAGCAAAAAATGATCAAGTACGGGATTGAACTGCGGGAGTGGAAGGTCGCCGAAAGCGCCGCGGAAGAGATGGTCGCGCAAGCGCAGGGCGCGAAGAACATTGCGCTGGCGCACTACCAGTTCGGTTCGCTGCTCAGGTATGAAGGGTTGGACACGCACAAGGACGAGCCACTCAGACGCGCTCACGAAGAGATGCTTAGCGCAATGGCGTCTGGAGCGAAATTCCCATCTGCGATTTACATGGACGGCCTGGTGCTGGGAGAACTGAAGCAGGACGACGCCGCGAAGGCGCGGTTTGAGGAATTTGTGAAAATGCAAAGCGAAAGCGATCCGGACCGGCAACGGGCGTTGCGCTACATTAGCCGTCCCGAACTGCTGCGGGCGAGAATGGCGCCGCCCTTTGCCATCACCACCACGGACGGTCAGCGGGTTTCGATGGACGACTTAGCCGGGAAGGTCGTACTAATCGATTTTTGGGCGACCTGGTGCGCGCCCTGCCGGGAAGCGCTGCCACACATGCGGGAGATCGCGAAAAAGTTTCAGGGACAGCCGATGGTGGTGCTAAGCATCAGCCTCGACACTGATGAACAGAAGTGGAAGGACTTCATCGCCAAAAACGAAATGACCTGGCCGCAATATCGTGACGGTGGCTTTACCGGGCCGATTGCGAAAGAATTTTCGGTAACGGCCATTCCGCATACCTTCACCATTGACGCTGATGGCGTGCTGCAGGATGAACACATCGGCGATTCCTCGATGGAAGGGAAACTGAAAAAGCTGATTGCCCGGGCGCGCGAGCTGCAGACTACGGCGAAACAGGTGCAATAAAAAACGATTTCGTTCGAGCCCTCGGAGTATCCCAAAGGTCGCTACTCCACCCCCAGGCTGGCCATAGCTTCTTCCAGCAAGCTGGGATCGATGACCAGCCGCCGTCCTGCCGCCTTTACATCTTCCAATTCGTCGAAGGCGCGAAACAGGCGCATTTTGGCTGCGGCATATTGTTCGGCGTCGTTCAAAGGCCGGCCATGCGATTGACTCCAGGCCGCGCACGTGCGGTCGGATAAAAAAACGCTGACGGCGTAAGTCAGCTTACGGTCGGAGGTGACGTCGAAAATGAATTCTGTAGCCGGCGCCTCCGGATCATCCGCGAGGGCCGAGCGCTTGCCCACGAAGTAATACTGATAGACATATCCCTGGGCCCCGGTATAGGTCTTTAATCTCCGCACGGTCATCCCGGTATTATGGAACGGCGACGCCCGGCTTGTCTTGGGATCTCCGCTCGAAGCGAGGCCGTCTCGCCCCCGCCACTTGCCCGTATAATCACAGCTAGCCCTATGATTCAGACCCTATTCGGCAGCCTTACGGAAGAACAGAAGCCCAGCTTCATGGACCGCATGAAGCAGGCGGTGACGCGCACGCGGGAGAATCTCGCCGAGCGCATCGACGAAGTCATCTCGATCGGCAAGGAAATCGATGCTGGGACTTTAGACGATCTCGAAGCGACGTTGATTGCAGCAGACCTGGGCAGCGCCACAACTCAGCAAGTCCTGGGCAAGTTGCGCGAAAAAGCGAACTACAAGCAGATCAGAGACGTCGCAGAACTGAAGCGCCTGCTGAAAGAAGAATTGCTCGCTATCCTGAACACAGCAAACTCGCGTCCCGTCAGCAAGGTTGATGGAACACCAGAAGTGATTCTTGTAGTCGGGGTAAACGGAACCGGGAAGACCACAACCATCGGAAAGCTCTCGCAGGTCTTTCGTTCGCAGGGCAAGAATGTTCTCCTTTGCGCCGCCGATACCTTCCGGGCGGCCGCGATTGACCAACTCGAAATCTGGGGGTCTCGCACCGGAACCGAGGTCATCAAGACCAAACCCGGAGGCGATCCGTCGGCCGTCCTGTTCGACGCCCTGCAAGCCGCGGTCGCGCGCAAGGCGGACTACGTCGTCGTCGACACCGCTGGACGCCTGCATACGAAGAGCAGCCTCATGTCGGAACTCGACAAGATGCGCCGTACTGCCCAGCGCATCATTCCTGGCGCACCGCACGAAACTTTGCTTGTGATGGACGCGACTACGGGGCAAAATGGTTTGCAGCAGGCGCGCCTGTTTACCGAGTCGGCGGGGGTGACTGGAATCGTACTGACGAAACTGGACGGTACCGCCAAAGGCGGAGTGGTGGTTGCCATCTCCCGCGAACTCGGGCTGCCTGTTCGCTACGTGGGCGTCGGCGAAAAAGCCGGAGACTTGCTGCCCTTCGATCCCAAGGAATTTGTGGATTCTCTCTTCGAATAGGAGTGCCTATGAAAGATGCCGGCGAGAAGCGTTCGCGATTCCGGGCCGCACTGGACTTTCTGAAGCGTCTGCTGGGCAGGAAGCCCGCGCCTCCGGGCGATCCTTATGCGTATGCGATGGCGCCCCTGCGCCGCGGTCCCAAGGGGCGCAGCGGTGCGGCCGTAGCTGAGATCGAAGAAGATACTTACCAGAGCTTTCCGCCGCGTCGGCAATAACGGCCAACAGAGACGCTCCCGACAAGAAGCTTGAACCACAGAGTACGCGGAGGGAGGCCGCTGAGACAGGCTTTTCTCAGGCTGCATCTTCCGCGGCCTCGCCGTTCAAGCTTTTCACTCTCCCCGGCAGAGCCGCGACTGCGTGTAAGATTTCTTCCTGGATGCCCTCTCACCCTGCAGATGAACAACTCGTCCGCCGCGCGATGGACTTGGCACGCGAAGGCCTGGGACTGGCCTCGCCGAATCCTTACGTCGGCGCGGTGATTGCGGACTCCGAAGGCAACGTCCTCGGAACTGGAACCTACACTTACAACGGCGTGAAGCACGCCGAAATTCTGGCCCTCGAAGCGGCTGACCGCAAGGCTCGGGGCGCCACGCTTTACATAAATCTGGAACCGCACGCTCATCAAGGACGCACGCCTCCCTGCACCGACGCCCTCATCGCCGCCGGAATCCATCGCGTGGTCGCGTCCATGCCCGATCCCAATCCCAAAGTCAGCGGGCAAGGATTCGAAAAACTTCGCGCGGCGGGCGTTCACGTTGAAGTGGGACGCTTGCAAGAACAGGCTCGCCGCTTGAATGAAGCTTTCGCCCGCTACATCCGCCACCAAACGCCGCTGGTCACGCTCAAGGCGGCGATGACGCTGGATGGCAAGATCGCTCCTCCACCAGCAGACGTGCTAGAACGTTACGACGGCATTCCTGCCGGCGGCTGGGTCACGAGCGAAGTCGCCCGCGCCCACGTCCAACAACTCCGCCACGAGAATGATGCGCTGATGGTCGGGGCGGGAACTATTTTGTCTGACAATCCCCTGCTCACCGATCGCAGCGGGCTTCCGCGCCGGCGTCGGCTGCTGCGCGTCATCCTGGACTCGCGTCTGCGGTTGCCAGTCGAGTCACGCCTGGTCCAGAGCGTCGTGGCCGAGCGAAAGAACGACGTGCTGGTGTTTTGCGCGACGGCAGAGGAAAAGAAAAAGGCTCAACTCGAAGAACTGGGAATCCGCGTTGAGACCATCCCCGCGGTCGAGCCCGACGGACGGCCGAACCTGCCGGCCATTCTGCGGCGCCTCGGCGAACTCGAAATTACCAGCGTGATGATCGAAGGCGGAGCCACAGTGAACTGGACCGCGCTCGCCGCCAATGTCGTCGATAAAGTTTTCCTGTATTACGCGCCCAAGATTCTTGCCGGATCTGGATCTATTCCCTTCGCCGCGGGTCCTGGATTTCTTCACATGAGCCAGGCTGCCCAGGTCAAACACATCCAACTGCATCGCTTCGGCGAAGACTTCGCGGTAGAAGGCTATGTGCGCGATCCGTATGAGGAGTAATACAAAGCCTTCGCCACAAGGTTTATGATGTTGTGTTTATCGAGAGGTCTTTATGTTTACTGGAATTGTCGAAGAAATTGGCCGCATCACCCGCATCGAGCAGCGGGGCGAAAACCGGCGCATCACGGTTGCTGCCGAGCATGCTCCGAAAGAATTACAGACCGGCAACAGTGTCTCGGTGAGCGGCGTCTGCCTCACGGCGCTCGACATCAAGCCGGGATCGTTCTGCGCTGATCTCGCTCCGGAGACCTGGGTACGCACTTCTTTTTCTCGTATTCACGAAGGCGCGCTGGTGAATCTCGAACTTCCCATGAAAGCTGACGGCCGCTTCGGAGGCCACATCGTTCAAGGCCACGTGGACGGCGTCGGCAAGCTCATCGCCTTCGAACGCATTGCCGACTCCGAGAACTGGTGGCTGCACATCGAACTCCCCACTGACGTGGAGAAGTACACCGTCTACAAAGGCTCGATTTCGATTGAAGGCATCAGCCTGACCGTTGCCAGCCTTGAGAAGAATCGCTGCACCATCGCCATCATTCCGCACACGGTAGAGATGACCAACCTGCATTCCTTGAAACCCGGCGATCCCGTCAATCTTGAAGCGGACTTGATCGCAAAATACGTCGAGAAAATGATGAAGGGCGATTCGTCGCAGAGTTCATTGACGATTGAAGAGCTTGTGGAGCAAGGGTTTTAAAGCAGTGGCCAGTGTCCGGTGGCCAGTCTTTTCTGGGGCGGTTCTGACCACTGCCCGCTGCTTTTTCACGCTTCGAGCTTCAGTTCATCCAGTTCCAGAAATTCCTGAATGATCGGCTCCGGGGATTTTTCCATTTCACTGTAGGGCCCGAAGAAAATCGCCCGGCCCTCGTGGAGGAACACGACTCGCTCTGCCAGTTTCTTGGCCAAACGCATGTCGTGGGTTACGACGATGCTGGTCAGGTTCAGTTGAATCTTCAGCCGCTTGATCAGGTCACCCAGCAGTTGCGCCATGAGCGGATCGACCATGGTGGTCGGCTCGTCGTAAAGCACGCATTCCGGACGGGCCGCCAGCGCTCGCGCAATCGCCACCGAGCGCTTCATCCCCGTCGAAAGATCGGAGGGCAGCAGGTCCCGCATCTCCTGCACTCCAACCATCTGCAACAGCCCATCGACGATCTGGTAGGTCTGCTCTTCATCCAGTTCCCGCGACTCGCGCAGCGGAAAGGCCACGTTTTCGCCCACCGTCAGCGAGTCGAACAGCGCCCCGTTCTGAAATACCATCGTCACTTTTTTGCGGATGTGCTCCAGTTGCTCCCTGGTGTAGTCGGTTATGTCCTCTCCGGCGACAATCACGCGCCCATCATCGGGCTTAAGAAATCCCATGATGTGATGCAGCGATACCGATTTGCCCACGCCGCTGCGCCCCAGAATGCACACCGTCTCTGCCGGAAGCACGTTGAAGTTCACATGGTCGAGCACCACATTGTCCCCAAAAGCCTTGGAGACATCTTTGAACTCAATGTAAGGCGCCAGTTTGGAATCTTCAGGCATGAACAAGCTGCTCACAATTAGCTTACAGCTTAACCCATTCGCACTTGGTCAACCTCGCATGCTTTATCGACGATTAGCGAAGCGAGGCCGGTGTACTCTTTGCTGGAGCCACTCAATCACGGATGCTTCGACACCTCGGTCAATGCGCGTAATTCCTCCGGCGTATTCACATTTCGAAAGATATCCGCAGAGATGCCTGCATCGGCCAATTCTTGCTCGCTGACGAGTTGTGTGCGGCATGGCTCGAATAGCGTATCAATTTTGTAGTTGCCCGCACGCAGAGCCTGCTCGGCCGCATCGGCAAACTCCTTGCGATACACCGCGCACAGAGGTTGCCATCCTCGGTTCGCTCTTGCCGCCGTCACCGACGCCGGCGCGCTTCTCGCCCGCGTGACCAGGTACTGCAACAGTTCTGGCGATATCAAAGGCAAGTCGACCGCCAACATCAAGTTCAGATCCGTCTGCGACGCTCGCAGCGCAGCGTGAATTCCGGCCAGCGGTCCGCAGCCGGGAAACACATCTTCGACTACTGGCGCGAACGCCGTGAACTTTATGCGATCGCCAACGATCCGTACCTCTCCAGCCACGCTCTGCGCCAACTCCAGCGCCCTCGCTAAGAGCGTTCTCCCCTGCAGTTGGACGAACGCCTTATCCGCGCCCATGCGCGTGCTTTTGCCGCCCGCGAGAATAAATGCCGTCAAATCGGCAGGAACGCGGTCCATGGCGCGATCATACACGCATGCGAAGGAGAGCCTAATTCACTGTGGGCAAAGTCTGCTGAGCCCAGACCTGCGTTTGCGCAATTCAGCAGGAGGTGCCGTGAGGGTGCCCGACGTTATGCGGCAAGTTTGCTTGCCGCAGGGGCAGGCTTGGGATACCGTCCGATAATCTTGCGGACAAAGCCGTGAAAGCGATGGATGGCTGCCGAGCCTGGTAAGAACATAAACGGGCACTGGCCCGCAACCACTTCGATGCCTCGCTCCTTGCAGACTGCGAGCGCTCGTTCGCTTACTGAACCTGTTCCCGCAGCTCCCCGGTAGAGCCAGATCCGCCGCACGCCGGCTTCGGCACAATCGTTAACAATCGTTTCGGCGACTTGCGCAGTAGTCATTACCAATACGCCCTGCACGGGAGGCTGGATGTCCTGCACCCGGCTGAAGCAACGCCTTCCCTGCATTTGGACAGCATTCGGGTTTACCGGCACAATGTCGTACCCGCGTTTAAGAAGTTCTTCAAACAGCCTCGCGCTGTCACTTCCAGAGTCACGCGATATTCCGGCGAGCGCAAAACGTTTTTGTGCGAGAAACTTCTCAATGATTTCCAGCGTGGCACTTTGATTTGACATACCAAATCTCCTCTCGCCAGCAACTCATTCTTTTCGCTACAAGCTGCGTCGTCCTCTTGGAATTGCCTTTACGAGTGGCGCTCGAACGCTTCCGGGCAACGCTAGCGAAAATTGAATTTCGATTCAGTGATGCAGGTCACGCGGGAATCCAATTCTTTGCGTGGGGCATGACGGAAACGCCCCGCCTCGTGACGGGCGGCCGAACTGGCCAACAGTATATTGCTCTGTTGCAGGCGAAGGTACCCTACAGTAGTCCCCTCTTCCACAGCTTAAGTCAATGCAGTGACAAGACTTAGTTTGTATGCACGCGGCAAAGTGCACGAAAGTAACCTACCAAAACGAAACCCTTCGAGCGATGATGGGCGTGCATCCGAGGGTCCGACTAACCCGGAAGTTAAAATATGCCGCAAAAATTCATGGATGTGCTTATGCTGGGCCGCTGCTCTCACGAATTTTCCTGGCCGCGCCGTGGTAATGATGGGGACTACTACCAGGTTTGCCTGCTCTGTGCCGCGGAATATAAATACGATTGGGCGACCATGCGCCGCACCGAACGGGTGGAGCATGGCAAGCCCGAGACCGGCATCCGCCGCAGCCATACCCGCGAGAAGAGGCCGTCCTGGGTGCCACGTGCGCGCCGCCTGAAACTTGACATTCCATTGCGCTACCGCGTCAACAAGACCAGCACATGGTACGAAGGGATTATCGAAAACATCAGCCAGAGCGGAGTGCTGTTCAACGGCCCGCAGCAGCTTCCCATCAACGCGCTTATCGAAATGGTGTTTGAGATGCCGGAAGAAATCTCCGGGCAAAAGAACAGCAACGTGGTATGCCAGGGCCGCGTAATGCGCGCCAAAGACACGGTTGAAGTTGCCGATCAGAGCGGCGAACTGGCTGCCTCAATCGTCGACTACAAGTTCATCCACTAAGCCCCCGCGCCCCTCGCCGGAGTTGGGACCGCCATCTTCCGCACCTTTTTTTTTGCGCGGTTGCGATTTGCATCTACAACCCGACCTCAACGCATCTAAACTATATCGTTGAACCAGTGGCGCTTGTCCCGCCCAATTTCAGGAGTCGAGTATGAACCGAACGTCCCAGCATCTGCATGTGTGCCTGCTCGTCCTCATTCTGAGTCTGGCGACCGCCTGTGCGCGGAAGCCCGACGACACAAAAATCTCCGCCGACATTCAAAATCGCTTCAGCCTGGATTCCGGGCTTGCCGGAAAGCAACTCTCAGTACAAGCCAGCAACGGCGTAGTGACGTTAGCGGGCACCGTCGACAACGATGCGCAGCGCGACGCAGCCAGCCGTCAGGCCGGGGCCGTCCCCGGGGTGAAAGAGGTCATCAACAACCTCCAGGTGGGAACTGCGTCCCAGCCAGCGGCCGCGCCCGAAACCGCAGCCAATGCCGCGCCGGCCGCGCCTGAAATTTCCAGTCCTGCGCCCGCCAAGAAACGCGACCACATCTCTAGCGTCGCCAAGAAAAAGAAAGCTCGCGGCCCTGACGATTCCAGCGTGAGCGGCAACTCCGCGAACGGCTCCGGAGCGATGAACTCCCGGAACCCCTCTGACTCCAATGCCGCCCCGCAGATTGCCGAAATCCCACCGGCAAGCGCACCGGCGGTTCAAACTCCCCCGCCACCGCCGCCACCGAAGCGGCTCATCATCGATCAGGGAACGCAACTCTCGGTTCGCCTCGTCGATCCCATTGACAGCGAGAAGAATCAGAGTGGAGACACCTTTCACGCCACTCTCAACACCGCACTCTCCTCCGACGGAGAAGAGGCCGTTCCCGTTGGCGCGGAACTTACCGGCCACCTCGTGGACGTGAAAAGTGCGGGGAAATTTAAAGGTCAGTCCGCTGTGGTGCTGCAACTCGACAATCTAACCTCCGGCGGCAAAACTTACAGCCTGCAGACCGACCAGTACCGCAAGGAAGGAAGTTCGCGAGGCAAGAACACCGCTGAAAAGGTTGGTGGAGGCGCGATCATCGGAGGCATCATTGGCGCGATCGCGGGCGGCGGCAAGGGCGCAGCCATTGGCAGCGCGGCCGGCGCGGGCGTAGGCGCAGGCGCTCAGGAGATTTCCAAGAGCCAGCAGATTAAGCTTGCCTCCGAGACTGTGCTGAACTTCACTCTGCAGGCGCCAATTACGGTGGTGCAGGCTCACAGCCCGGACGCCAACCGCCCCAAGCTAAGCGAATCGCAGCGGTGATTGGATGTGCCAGGTGTCACGCGGGCGCCCGCGCCCGCGTGATATGAATGGTAAGGCGGCGGGGGGGCGCCCGCGCCACACATTCTATGCCCTCGATCACCGCGGTGCTGCACACCGAAAACGACGCTCTCCGTCTGGGCCGCGCCCTGGAAACCCTCTATCCCTGCGATGACATTGTCGTGATTGATCACGGCTCGCGCGACGACACGGTACGCATCGCGCGCCAGTATGGCGCCCAAGTCATCGTCGCCCTTCCGGGATACGCGACGCAAGAATATGTTCAGATCGCAAACTTCGCAGAATGGATCCTCACCCTCGATCCCTGCGAATCACTTACCGAGAACCTGGCCGCCAGCCTCTTCGAATGGAAGTCCGCTTCACTCCGCCCCTTCTCGTCCCGCTCCGCATTTTCCGTCTTTCTCCGCGAAGAGACGCCGCACGGCTGGCTCGAAGTTCCCGCCGTGCAAACTCGCCTCGTCCCACATAACTGGAAGTCGTGGAAGGCACGGCATCCAGTTCACGATGCGTCCGCCCTCACTCTGGAGGGGGAGTTGCTGCGCTTCGTTTTTCCTTGAGCCGCCTGAATCCTCGCTTGCGCTGCGCCATCACAGGTAGTTGTGATCCTGGTCACAGTGAGGCTGGCCGTCCCCTCTTAGACTGAGCCGTTGTGGCGGTTTGGGCTTAGCCCAGGAGGAAGACATGCGTGTAATGAAATTCATCAGTTTTGCTGTTGTTCTCGTCAGCATCTCGGTTGTCGCCGTCGCGCAGCAAACCCCGGCTCAGACATCACCGACCGTTAAGCGTGTTCCGATTACCAACGTTCCCTCAAACTCGGGCAAAGCGATGTTCGACAGCTATTGCGCCGTTTGCCATGGAAAAGATGCCAAGGGCGATGGCCCGGCAGCGTCGGCAATGAAAACTTCTCCCGCCGATTTAACCCTGTTGGCGCAAAAGGACGGTGGAAAGTACCCTGCCGCGCACGTCGCATCCGTGATTAAGGGAACGGCGAACGCTACCATCCCATCCCACGGCAGTCAGGAAATGCCGGTGTGGGGCCCGCTGTTTTCCAGCATCAGCCAGGGTCACGAAGCGCAGGTGCAGCAAAGGATCAGCAATCTGGTTTCTTATATCGATACGCTGCAAGCGAAGTAGCGGCCATTTCCCGGCGTTACAAATCCACGGGGCCGGAGCGCAGCAAGCGCTCCGGAGCATTCACGCTACTTGAAGTGCAACGTTCGTCTAGCGGTTCTTAGTCACTCCGGCGGAACTTTGGCCGGATTCTCCGCCCGTTCGCATAACCTCCCAGCGGTCAATGTCATAGTCGCACCCTGGCCGTTCGGCCAGTGACTTCAGTACCTTAGGCGGGGCGGCATGATCGACTTATAATCCGATCAAGAGCACGGAAATTCAGCGTTCTTTCAGGAGAGTTTTGCGCCCAAGGCGCAACCTGCTCCTTGCGATTCTAAAAGAGACCCGTGAACCCTGCTTTGGCAACATCGATATTTCTCTTCGGGCTGGCCTTCGGCAGCTTTCTGAATGTGTGTATCTACCGGATGCCGCGGGGATTGTCGGTGGTCGCCCCGCGCTCGGCGTGCCCCAACTGCAAAGAGCCGATCGCCTTTTACGATAATCTGCCGGTTTTGAGCTGGTTTCTGCTAGGCGGGCGCTGCCGTCACTGCAAAGAAAAAATTTCGCCGCGTTACTGGTTTATCGAACTGCTCACCGCTTCGCTGTTTCTCGCCTGCTACTCGTTTTTCGGTCCCACGCTGTCCACCCTCAAATACTGTGTGTTTTCGTTTCTATTGTTGGGACTGATCTTCACCGACGCCGAAACCAAGCTGCTGCCCGACAAGTTGACTCTTCCGGGGCTCGCTTTGGGCCTAATCTTCAGTTTGGCGGTCCCGGTGAATGACCTTGCTTCTCAGTTCTTGCCCGGCGCGGTGAACCTGCCCCTGAATAGCGAAATTACGGCGCGGCTTCTGTCCTTGCTGGACTCGTTGCTTGGCGCCGCCGTCGGGGCTGCATTTATTTACGGGGCCGGGGCAATTTATTTGCGCTGGCGTGGGGCCGAAGGTATGGGCTTCGGCGACGTCAAACTCATGGCCATGGTGGGCGCATTTCTCGGAATGAAGCTGACGGTTTTCACTATTTTTGCTGCCTCGCTCGCGGGATCCATCTTTGGGCTGACTACAGTTCTCATCGTCTGGATCAAACGCACGCAGCGTTTCATGAAGCGTCTGGCCAACGCCCAGGCTGCGCGCCGCCGGGGATGGCAATCGGCGCAAATCGTATATCGGAATTATCAAATGCCCTTTGGCGTCTTTCTGGGAAGCGTCGCGCTGCTCGCGTTCTTTTTCGGCGACCGCTTCCTGCACTGGTACGGAGGCCTCTGGTGAGAATCCTTGCTAACCCGGTGCTTCTGCGAGGGGCCATCGTTCTGATCTGCTCCTCCTGCGCATTTTTGATGGGATTGCTGCTGCTGCGCATGCTGCGGAACAATATTGCCGAAGAGGCCGACGTCTCCGACAAAGCTCCGCGCTCGCTGGAAGCGCTTCCCCTGCATCTGTACAACACTGTGATCCAGCAACTCAAGCAGCAGAAACATGAACTGCAGGTGCAATCGCAGGCCGAGCAACATCGCGCCCGCACCAGCGAGAACTTCAGCCAGTCGGTGCTTTCGAGTCTTTCTTCGGGCGTGGTCGTATTCGGGAGCAACGGTCTGGTCAAGACTTGCAACCCCGCCGCGAAGGCGATTTTGGGCTTTGGCTCGGCCACCGGCATGGGGGCGGAAGATATTTTTCGCGGTGCCGTCGTGCGCACCGGCCGTTCCGCAGCCGGGGGAGCAGATGACGAACCTGTTTTTGTGGCCGACGAAGTCGGCGCCGTCCTTCGCGAGGGCAGCAAGCGGCGCGAGATCGAAGCCGAATACGAAACGCCGTCGGGCGACCGCCGTTTCATCGCGGTCACGGTTTCCGCGCTTCCGGCAATCGATGGAGGACTGCTTGGCGCGGCTTGCCTGATCACTGATCGCACCGAGATGGAAGAAATTCACCGCCAGCAGGAATTGCGCGGCGAAATTTCCGCCGAAATGGCGCTCCACCTGCGTACCTCGCTGGCCACGATTTCCGGATACGCGCAGCAACTTGCTAACAGCCGCGATGCTGAGATGGCACGGCAACTCGCCACCGACATCGCGCATGAAGCCGCGCAACTCGATCACAGTATTGGCGGGTTTCTGACTGGCGGGATCGCCACGCAAAGCGCGGCGGTAGGCGGACTGAACAAGTAAAACGAATCAGTCGTTCGACCTGGCCGGGTGCCGCTTATCGGCCAGCTAAAAAAGTCGCTGGAGTGAAAAAGAGGAGTTATGAAATCAATCGCATGCAGTGGAGTCGGACTTGTTCTGGTTCTTACCCTGGCGGGAGTACCGGCCGGTGCGCAGAATCAACCTCCCTCGACCTCGTCCTCCGGTTCTTCGCTGGGCGACTATGCCCGCCAGATCCGTAAGGATCCTGGAGCCAAGACCACCCCGAAAGTTTTCGACAACGACAACCTGCCAAGGGAAGACAAACTGTCTGTTGTAGGCCAGAAGGCGGAACCGGCCGTCGAAACTACTGCTGACACCAAATCGACGCCAGCCGAAGGCGCTCCCGGGTCCGGCGGGGCCAAGCCCGATGCCAAGGCCGCGGCCGACGCCAAGAGCCCAGTTGATCAAAAGAACCCCGCTGCTGCTTCCGACAAGCCGCTCCCCGACGAAGCGGCCAGACAGACAGCGGCCAAGCAATGGGAGGACAAAATCGCGGCACAGAAAGCGCAGATCGACTTGCTGGGCCGGGAGTTTGACGTGCTGCAACGCGAATACCAGATTCGCGCCGCCGCTATGTATGCCGACGCCGGCAATCGCATGCGCAACCAGGCCGACTGGGACAAACAGGATGCGCAGTACAAGCAGCAGATCGCCGATAAGCAAAAGGCGGTTGATGACGCCAAGCAGAAACTGGACGACCTGCAGGAAGAAGCTCGCAAAGCCGGCATGCCGCCGTCCGTCAGCCAACAACAATAACCGCAGAGTCGAACAGACGAGCGCCTGAAGTCACCGGCGCTCGTCTCATTTCAACAGCCTTTTTATTTCCCGTTTGCGAAGTCCCGCAGGCGGCGAATCTGTTTCACGTGATGCAGGCCGTGCACGAGATGAAACTTTCTCCATTCCGCGCCGGTCAGTGGGCCCAGAACCGGGTGGTCCAGCAGTTTTCGACGGGTCCCAAATTTTTGTTCGCAGCGCGCAATGCTCTCATCCATTTCCAGGATTTTCACTGCGAACCCGGCTCGGACCTGTTCCGGCGGCAGTCCTCGCGGCAGCGCGACTGCCGGAGATTCTCTTCCACTGGGGAGGTACCCGAAGCCCAGCACTACCAGAGTTCGTCCCCGCTGCACCCAGGTCTGTTTTGCCGCCGGCGGTTCGCCCGCCTCCGCAGCGCGTTCAAAACCTTTCGTCGTTCCCGTGTAAGTCAGATACAGGTGCTCCAGAATTTCGCTCCAACTCCACTTCCCCGGAGGATGCCGGCTCAGCTGCGAACCCGACAGTCCCGCGATCGCCTCCTCAATTTCTTTTTGCAATTTATGCAGAAGAGGGTCCATGACGGTTACTTACCTTTTTGATTCTTTCGGTTAGAATGTTGCGCGACTTACAAAAACCGTTCCAAGGTATCACAGGAAGGATGCCCATGAAGATGGTCCGCCACGCCCGCGCCACGTGTAATCGGCAATGCAGTGATGAAACAGAAGACCGGGGCCGAGAATCAACTGTGCGGGGGCGCGTCGCCATGTACAACCGTATCTGTTGTGCGCTGGCTTTTGCGATGTTGGCGCTGTTACTGGCTTGCACTTCCGAGCCGAGCAAGCCCGCCGAGCCCGCAAAACCCGCGGGCCCCGAAATGATCTCGGGTCGCTCCGCTTTTCAGAAGGTCTACCTCGCTGCCCGGGGATGGGCCGCCGATGCGAAGCCCTACCGCCTTGAGGCCACTGCAACCAGCGATGGCAACGGGCACGATGGCAAGTGGGCAGTTTGGCGCGGTAGCTTCGCTTCCGCGAGCCGCCGTTCGGAGAAATCTTTTACCTGGTCGGGCAGCGCGGCTGACGGCGCACCTTCGCGAGGCATCAATCCCGGCAACGAGGATAGTTATAGCCCATCGAACTCTTCGACCCAGGTGTTCGATATGGCGTTTCTGAAGAAGGATTCAGACGAGGCGTTCGCGACCGCGCAAAAACACGGTGGTGACAAAGTTCTGGAGAAGTCGGCTGACACGCCGGTGATCTACGTTTGCGACTGGAACCACAATACCAATGAATTAATCTGGCACGTCATCTATGGCGCCGCCCGCGAAGGCGCCAAGCTTACGGTGTCGGTCAATGCCTCCACCGGCGAATTCATCCGGGTCGAGAAGTAAGCCCGGGCCCCGTGAAGGCGTCAGCGGTTCAGATTTTCCTGGCGGTTGAAGTGGTGTTCGATTTGAGAAAAGAAGCGGCAGACAGCTTCCGCCGATGCGATCGCCTGCTGAAGAGCACGGCGCTCGCCGAAGGCCACGATGTCTTGCGGAGAATATTGAAGACGAATTCGGTCGGTCGCGCAGTGCGCGCTCAACAATTCCACGCTGGCCGCGGCTACTTCCGCTTTCAGCCGGGCCACGTCGATATTCTTTCCCGCCTTCGGTGCCATGTGCCATGCCTCCGTTTTTTGGGCATAAAACGCAAGCGGGTCCAGGGAACCTTTTCGGGGAGGACTGCCACTTCAAGAGGTTCCAGCGGGACCCAACTTGCGAGCTCGTCAGTTTTGTGTTTGGCTGGATAGAGTATACAGCGTTACTGAAACACAGTTCAAGTAATTATTCCGGCATTTGGAGGCGTCATGCCACGGCATCCCGATCCTGATCTGGAAAATCGAATCCTCTGCGCCGCGTCGCGTTTGTGGGCTCGCGGCGGCGAAAAAGCGCTCACCATGCGCGCCGTGGCACGGGCCGCCGGCACCACCACACCCACCGTCTACGAGCGCTACCGAGACCGGGACGACATTCTCGTTGCCTTGCGCCTGCAAACCCGTCGCGAGCTGTTTGCCGCTCTCGGCAAGACCCACGGCCTGCGCGAAGCCTTCGAGCGCCACCTCGATTTCGCGCTCCAACATAGCCATGCCTATGAGGTCCTGTTCGACGGCGTCGGCAGGACTCCTTCCCTGCACGAGCCCTGGCCGACGTTCAATCTCATTCGCGAGCGCATTGCCAAACGCCTCGGCGGCTCACCCAGGGAGCACACGCGGCTCATGCTGGCGGTTTGGTCTCTTATGCATGGCACCGCCATGCTGATCATCCGGGGACAATTCGACGGAGTGTTACGCACTCAAACCATTCACGCCTGTCTCGATGCGCTGGATGGAATCCTGGACGCCGCCGAACGCTCTAAAGGGCTCGCTCACTCCGGCCCTCCGTGGCCTTCCACTTTAATCCTGGGCGAGGGTAAGCAGAGCAGCGTGGGCAATGGTGAGGACCGTAGTGAAACGGGAAAATCAAAGGCCAGGAAGCGGCACAGGTGAATGTTTCCAAGCCTGCGAGTTGACGCAGGCACAATGGAAAATTGTAGTGAGGCAGCTGATTACGTCTCGCCGCTACCGCCTGCGATGCATTTCACTTCCCCGCCTTGGCGTGAGCCCCGCTTCCATTCAACCGCTCAATCGCCTTGCGCGCATCCTCTGCTTGCGGACCGTGGGGCAGAATCTTCAAATAGTTTTCGAATTGGCTAACCGCCTCGCCCGGCTCATCCAGCTTCTCCAAACACACCGCCAGGCGGTAGGTAGCAATGGCGTCGTTGTCTTTGTAGTAGAGCGCCTCGCGGTAGCGGTCCTCTGCGGCGCGATAATTCTTACGCTTGAAGTAGAAGTCTCCGACTTCAATATCCTTAGCCGCCTTATGTGGATTCCAGGGATGGAACTCGCCCACGTTAGAATTTGCGGAGCCGCCAGTCGAATCGCTCAATACGTCACTGCTCTGCGGATGTGCCTTCTCGTCGTCGGCCGGAGGACTCAAGTCAATCTTCGTATCCTTGCTTGAGCTCTCTCCCTCGCTCAGTTCGTCGGCTCGCACCTTGTCGGACCGCGGAGGCACCATATTCGGAGTTCGCGGCGGTATGCCGCGGGAATCTCCGGCAGTTGAGTCAGGCTTGGAGTCCGGCGTTTGGGAATTCGACGGGTTGCTGGTCTGTCCCCACACCGCCACGCTGCACAGCAGCCCTGCGACTAATACGGAACTACGCATAAGATAATTCTACCGTCACGCCCGCATCGAGCGATATGTCTGCAGGCACTTGCGCGCGGTTTCGAACTCGGAGAACCGGCTGCCCTCCTGCTCGATCAGGTAATACTCCACGCCGCCCACGCTTTCTGCAGCCGCAAAAATTCCCTTCCAGTTGGTTATGCCCTCTCCGAACAGAACCTTGTACCCTTTTTCTGCGTCCGGCGACCAGTCCTTACAATGGATGGACCGAATCCGCCCCGGGTTGGCCCGGATCCATGCCACGGGATCCGATCCCGCCTCCACACAGGTTCCAACGTCCAACTGGAGCATTATCGACGGCTTGGTGCTCTTCGCCAGCATATCCATTGGGCGTTGCCCCACCGCACCCGTGAACTCTGCCTGATGATTGTGATATCCGGGCCTCAAGCCCGCAGGCTCCAGTGCCTCGGCCGCTGAGTTCAGCATGTCGGCCACGGTCTTCCAACCATCCGGCCCCGTTTTCGGATCGGACCAAGCCAGCACGACATATTTGCTGCCCAAAATTAAATTCAGATCGCGCGCTCGATTGATATTCGTCGCGCTGAATTGCTCCGCACCGTTGTGAGTCGAGTGGCAGCGAATTCCCAGGTCGTCCATCAGCTTACGCATCCGCTTCGCCTGCACGTCGGTCCAGTCGAAGTAGGGAGCGTAAAACTCCACCACTTGATATCCCATCTGCGCTACCGTTCGCACGGTTCCTTCTGGATCTTGCTTGAGAGCATCCCGGACCGAGTAGAGTTCCAGTCCGACCGGGATCGAAGTCGGCGAGGCCGCCATGCCGTTGAAAGCCCAAGGCAACATCGCCGACACCGCCAGAAACTCGCGTCGCGACAGCGAAGAAGTGGAAGCCATCAGTACCCTCCAAACAACGAAAGCAATTGTAGCGCTCTGGCCGCTGCACAGCTCCGAGTGACTCGCTGGCTGTGGCGCGGAACATTGCCGCGGCGCCTCCGAGCTGAAATCACAAAAAGCTTATTTTCTGGACGTTTCCGGCACAAAGACAATGCTTACTTCATCTTCATAAACCCGTTTCCACGCATGACTCTCAGCAATCATGTTTGCCAGCGCCGCACCCCTGGGAAGCAGCAAAAACGAACTTTCATGTTCTTGCAAGAACCCATCCCACCCAGTTTCCACTCGAACCATCTTCAAGTAAGCCTTGAAGAATTTCTCGCCGTATAAATCGTGCCGGTCATCGACCACAACATGCGCCTGAGGATAAAGCCGGAAGATCAAATATCCGCCCCACGAGTCCGTGGTCAGTACCGGCCCAGCGAGTCGTTGTCGCGCGAGAAAATTCACCGCTTCGACCGGCATCCGTTTCGGATCGAACCGGGCATCCATCCAGACTGCCGACCCCACGCGTCCCCCGTTAGACGCAATGGCTAGCGTTGCGACCACGGCAACCACCGGCCATACGTGCCCCCGCAAACGGGCCTCAACCGCCGCCATCCTCCGCGAGAATCCGCCCAGCCAATTCGGAGCCGGCACGAGCGGCCCCGCCACGCTCACCAGCAGAATCGATGACACGGGAATATTCCGCGAAGCATAGAGTCCCGCGTACACGGCGAACAAAACCGTCAGCCCTTCGCTCAGCCGTAATTCCCGGCCGCGCCATGCCAGCAACGCAATGGTGATGAGCAGCAGCACCAGAAAGCATCTCTGCGCGATTCCATGAAAATTCGGCGACTGAAACTCGTCGATGTGATCCATCAGGAAGCGGTTCGACAGGTAGCCATACACATGCCCAAACAACTTCCATCCATATGGATTTGCCAGACTGGCAATTCCCGAAAGCACTCCCACCCCGAAAAGGGTCCGTGCACGCTGCCCCGCGGCTATCTTCTGCAGCGCCTCCTCGATCCGCCCTTCTTTCGCCCGAAACCATGTCCACGCGGTGCCCGCCAGAAAAATTGCCAGCAGCACAAACCCGACCAGGAATCCGCCGTGCACGTTCACCCAAACCAACATAAGTAGCGGCAGCCTCCACAATCGCCGCTCACATCCCTCCCGCTCCGACGAATCCAGAACCCAGAACCAAGCCAAGGCGAACAGCCAACTCAGCACGTGCGGCCGCGCCAGGAAATGAATCATCGACGCCGACATCGCCAGCAGCACCAGAGCCAGCGCGACCATCATGTTTGTCCCGCGCGCGAGCAGCAAACGGAACGTCCACGCAAATACCGACGCGATCACCACTGCCGTGAACCACACCACGCCGTTCAGTCCAAGCGCCGCCTCCAACTTACCGACAACCAGGTCGTAGAGCCACTCCCAGGCGAACCAGGGTTTGCCTGCCGTTGTGGAAGAAAATGAATCCACGCGCGGGATCGCGTGCGTCGCCAGAATCTGCTGCCCCGTTCGAATGTGCCAGCCAATCCCCGCGTCGCCGAGCAACCGCATGGACAGCGGCGTAAATACCAGCACCCCGAGCAGCGCGACAAATATGAGGTCCCCCCAGGACGGCACTGCCACCCGCCCCCACAGGGGAGTCGCCCTGCCCGTCGAACTTCTCGCACCCTCTGTCATCGCGCTGAATCTTATAGAGGTGGACCCATTAACAGCAACCCGTGAGGGTATGACGAATAATCTCAACCAGCCCCGAGTCGTGATCGTGGGCGCCGGCTTCGGCGGCCTCAATGCGGCGCAGTTACTCGCCAAGGCCCCACTTCAGATCACTATCATTGACCGCAAAAACTTCCATACGTTCCAGCCGCTGCTATACCAGGTTGCGACCGCGGGACTTTCTCCGGGGGAGATTGCCGCGCCCATCCGCTCGATTCTGCGCTCCCACAAAAATGTCGAAGTGCTCATGGCCGAGGTCACGGCATTTGACCTCGACCGCCGCACGGTTTTGACTTCCGAAGCGAACATTCCCTACGACTACCTCATCGTCGCTGCCGGCGCCGGACACAGCTACTTCGGCCACGATGAATGGGAACCTTATGCTCCCGGTCTCAAGACCATCGAAGATGCGCTTGAAATCCGCCGCCGCGTGCTGCTCGCCTTCGAATTGGAAGAGCGGCAAGCTGCCGCCGGAGAAACGGCGGTCCCACTGAACTTCGTTGTCGTTGGCGGAGGTCCCACCGGAGTCGAACTCGCCGGAACGCTCGCCGAGATCGCCCGGCACGCGCTCACCCACGAATTCCGTTCCATCGATCCCGCAAGCACTCACATCCTGTTGCTGGAAGGTGGACCGCGCGTGCTGCCAGCTTACTCGGAAGACCTATCGCGCAGCGCGCAGGAACAACTCAATCACTTAGGTGTTGAAGTGCGCACCTCGACTGTCGTTACGCAAATAGAACCCGGCGCCGTACTCGCCGGAAACATACGCCTCCCCGCGACGGTAGTCCTTTGGGCCGCAGGAGTAGCCGCATCACCCCTGGGCAAAAAGTTAGGCGCGCCCGTTGACCGCGCCGGACGCGTGCTGGTGCAGCCCGATCTGAGTCTTCCCGGTCACCCTGAGGTGTTCGTAATCGGCGATCTAGCGACGCTGAAAGACAAACACGGCAAATTGCTGCCGGGCGTCGCCCCAGTAGCCATCCAGCAAGGCCGCTTCGTGGCAAAGCTGATTCGTGAAGAAGTAAACCGCGAGGGTGCCCCGCCGTTGTCGCGCACTTTGCGACAAGGTGGAGGTGTTGAGGTACCGGCGGATATGCGCCCCACGAGTTCCACCCGCCGCTCCCCCTTCCACTACTGGGACAAAGGCAGCCTCGCCACCATCGGCCGCGCGGCGGCCGTTGCCGAGTTCGGCAAGATCCACATCTCCGGCTTCGTCGCCTGGCTCGCCTGGCTGTTCGTCCACATTCTTTTCCTGATCGGTTTCCGGAACCGCGTCTTGGTTTTCATTCAATGGGCATGGTCCTACGTGACCTACGAGCGTGGCGCCCGCCTCATCACCGGAAGCACCTACCTTCCTGGATGGCGCGCCGATCCGCAAACTTCGTCCGTCGAGTCCAAGACAGCGCGAGAAGAAATTCGTGCTGCCCCGCCTAAATAGAGGGACAATAGCATCGGGCAATTGCTCCTCATCGGGACGGGTTTAGCCCGCGAAGCAAAGGACCTATGCACTCTTCGTCAATCATCACGCGCTACATGAAGCTGATTTTCCCTCTCGTGGTAATCCTGCTGTCCTCACTCTCGGCCCGCTCCGAGGTCCTCAAAGTTGTCGTCAACGACACTATCCAGCCCATCAGCGAGGAGTACATTGCCCGCGCCCTCGACGAAGCCCGCCGCCGCAACGACCAGGCTGTATTGATCGAGATCAATACTCCCGGAGGCCTGGTCGACTCCACGCGCGAGATCATCGAACACATCACGTCGTCGTCGGTTCCCGTCATCATCTACGTCACGCCCAGCGGCAGCCGCGCAGCCTCTGCGGGATTCTTCATTCTCGAATCCGCCGACATCGCCGCCATGGCGCCCGGAACCAATACCGGCGCGGCTCATCCCGTCATTCTGGGCGGCGGCAAAATGGACGATGTGATGAAAGAAAAAATGGAGAACGATGCTGCCGCCCTCATGCGTTCCGTCGCGGCCCGTCGCGGCCGCAACGTCGACGTCGCCGAGAGCACCGTCCGGCAATCCAAGTCATTTACCGATCAGGAAGCCCTGTCGCAGCACCTGATCGATTACATCGCTTCGAACCAGAACGATCTTTTTCGGCAAATTGACGGCAAGAGTTTCAAGCGCTTCAACGGCGATCATGCTTCCCTAAACCTCAGCGGACAAGCGGTCGTTCCTTACGACATGACTGTCAAGGAACGAATCCTCGACTCGCTCATGGATCCGAACATCGCCTTCCTCTTGCTGGCCATTGGCGCGCTCGCGCTTTATGTGGAATTCAACCATCCCGGCGCGGTTGTTCCCGGCACGGTGGGAATCGTTTTCATTCTCGTGGCCGCATTTGCTTTGAATCTTCTTCCGACGCGCTTTGCTGCGCTGGTGCTCATCCTCGGCGCTTTCGCGCTTTTCGCCGGCGAAGCCAAGTTCGCCACGCACGGCGTTCTGACCATAGGCGGGATCGTGCTGCTCACGCTCGGAGGCCTGCTGCTGGTCGATTCGCCGATCCCAGAAATGCGCGTGCACTTGCTCACCGCGCTAGCCATCAGCATCCCGTTCGGCGCGATTACTGCCTTCCTCATGACGATCGCCCTCCGGGCGCGGCGCAACAAAGTCGTGACCGGAGCGCAAGGCCTGCTGGGCGAAACCGGAGTTGCCCAGACCGCGCTCTCGCCGCAAGGCAAAGTCTTCGTCCACGGCGAACTCTGGGACGCAGTCGCCTCGAGCCCCATGCCCGTCGGCCAACTCGTAGTCGTGCGCCGAATCGACGGCCTAACCCTTCAAGTCGACCCACTAGGCGCAACGCCGCCGCCAACTACCCCAGCCCCGGCGATGACGTAGAGACAGCCGCCTCGGCTGTCCCGCGAAGACGAAGCCGGGCGGACCCTCCCCGAACCCCTACTTCAAATTAAACAACGCATTCACATGCGCCGTCACCGTCACACTCTGCGGAGTGAACTCCTCCGTCGGCGCCGGAGCCGCCGTCGACATTGCCGCCATGGAACGCGCATGGGGCATCACGATCCTAGGATTTTCAAACGTATCCACCGAAGCATAAAACAGCTCTCCGATGCTTCGCCCGCTGGCACGAGCCAGCGTTTCGGCCGAATTACGCGCCCGCCGGTAGGCATCGTCAATCGCTTTATTCTTCGCTTCGTCGATGTTCTCCAGCGCATAGCTGAGCGTCTGCGTCTCGCTCACGTTGGCGTCGGCGAGTTGCTGCGTGATAGGGCCAATCTTGGCAAAATCCTTGAGCTTGAGCGTGATGTCAGTGGTGACGCGATATCCCACCACGTGCTGCTTCGGCCGCCACTCATAGACGGGCTGCACGGAAAGAAATCCCACGCTCGCGGCCTTGGGCTCAATTCCATTGGCGCGCAGCACTTGCCGCACCTGTTCCACTTCCTTGGTAGCTCCCTGAAACGCGGCCTGCGCACTCGCATCCTGCACCGACACGTTGAATTGCAGCAGCGCCGTGTCGGGGGCGCTCTCAAACTTGCCGTCCGCGCCCACGTAGATGGTGTTCGGTTGAGCCGTCACCGCAGGCCGATCCTGGGCAAAGGCGAAAGTTGCGCCACAAACCAGAGCGAAAAAAAGTGTTACGAAAATGCGAGCGGATTTCATTACGAGCCCTCCGGCGGACATCCACGGGAAGCATACGCGCGTCCCTCTCTGGGAGGAACGCTGCTGGCTCGACAGCTTGCGATTGTGACGCGGAATCTCTGGTAACACGTCGTCGCTCGCGGCAGGATCATCACGGTAAACGCCTTTGTTTCAGCGCTTATCCCGGGCGGCGAAGAATTTGCGGGTTTCGCAGGAGTGGGCGGCTATTACTGCCGAGACTGGAATACACTCGCGCTTTTCAAGGCTACGGGCTGGTAAGCCGCGATGGCACGGTCCGCTGATGGCAGCCCGAATCGTAGGCTCACTGCACTAATCGCATTCGCATATTTCAGTTGGCCGCGCGAAACAAGATTGCTGGAGTCAACTGCGCCGCGGTAGCAACCCCATCAGCCCCTCGTGTCCGGCCGTGTCGTATCATTCCTTTCCGTAGTAAGCTTATGCAGCATGCCTGCTGAGAAGATCCTGATCATCGACGACGAGCGCCTGGTGCGCTGGTCGCTGCGTCAGAAATGTGAAGAATGGGGATACCAGGTAGTAGAGGCTGCGGCCGGCGAACCTGGTCTTCGACTCGCTCAGCACGAATCTCCTGACCTCGTCCTGCTCGATGTTCGCATGCCGGACTTAAACGGAATCCAGGTTCTAGAACAGATTAAGAAGATGCCCGACGCACCGGCCGTCATCATGATTACGGCCGATCCGCAACTTGATGATGTAAAGAGCGCGCTTAAGCTAGGCGCGTATGACTTCATCGGCAAGCCGCTTGATTTCGAGGAATTACACGTCACCATCCAGAATGCGTTGGAGGCCTCGCGGCTCCGCACCGAGGTGCAGTCTCTTCGCGGCGAGGTGCGCCGCAGCACCGGCTATCACGAAGTGGTCGCCGTGTCCCCGAAGACGATGGAACTGATGAGCTTCGTCCAGAAAGTTGCCGCCAGCGAAGCCACAACAATCTTGATTCAGGGCGAAAGCGGCACCGGCAAAGACCTGATAGCCAAAACCATCCACTACGAGAGCACTCGGCAGAACGGCCCTTTTGTCGCGATCAACTGCTCCGCGATTCCTGAAACCTTGATGGAGGCGGAACTCTTCGGCCACGAGCGCGGCGCCTTTACCGACGCCAAGCAAATGAAGAAGGGTCTGTTCGAAACGGCCAATGGCGGCACGCTGTTTCTGGACGAGATCGGAGAACTTTCTCCTCTGCTTCAGGCCAAGCTGCTGCGCGTGCTGGAAGATCAGGTTATCCGCCGCGTGGGCGGGGTGCGCGATATGCAGGTGGACGTGCGCGTCATTGCGGCTTCCAATCGCGACTTGGAAAAGGCTGTGCGCGAAAGCCATTTCCGCCAGGATCTTTACTACCGGCTGGCGATCATCGCCATTTTCATTCCGCCCCTGCGCGAACGCACCGAAGACATTCTGCCCTTGGTCGACTTCTTCATCGACTGGTACAACCGAAAGTTTAAGAAATCGATTCGCGGAATTAACGCCGACACCCGCCGTTTGCTGCTGTCGCACACATGGCCGGGCAACGTGCGCGAGCTAAAGAATTCCATCGAGCGTGCCATGATCCTGGAGGACGAATTCATTCTGCGGCCGGTGTATATGCCCTTTGCCGTGGGCGAAGCCGCCCGTAGCGGCCTGACGGCATTTGAGCACAGCAGCACGAAAGCCGACGGCGGCAGCAAGCAACTGGCTAATGGCCGCGTGTTGCCACGGCTCTATATTCCCGAAGAGGGGACATCGCTCGAAGAAGTCGAGCGCGCCATGGTGGAGTTGGCTATGAGACAAGCCAACAATAATCAGACGCACGCGGCCCGTCTGCTCGACATCAGCCGCGACGCCTTGCGCTATAAATTGAAGAAATTTGAACTCGTTCCTGCAGGCGACGACGAACCTGCCGCCGATTCCGTTCCCTCCGAAAACGCTTCCAGCTAAAACACGCGAGTCGTCATGCGATATAGGAAAGGGCTTCCTTTCGGAAGCCCTTTGGCGCTGTATTAGGTGAGTATGAAAGAGCGCCGATTTGTCGAAACGTCAGCCGCGCGAAGCGTGTTCTTTAGCCTTCGCGATGTACTGTTCCACCTGTGGGCGCTGCGGATAATCAGGATTTGCTTTCAGCAATTGCTGCCAAGCCTCAATCGCCCCCTTGGGGTCCTGCTTGCCTTGCCAGCGCACCCAACCGAGGTTGAAGAGGGTCTGCGGATGTCCCGGCCGGTACTTCAACGATGTTTCCATGGCGGCCAGCGCCTTCTCGGCGTCGCCGGTGTACCAGTAAGCCGTGCCCATGTCAGTTCGCACGTCCGGATTGTCAGGATGGATGGCCAAGGCGCGTTCGTAATACTGGATGGCGTTGGGGAACTGCTGTCCGTCGTAATACAAGTTGCCCAATTTCACGAGCGAATCAAAGTCGTTGGCATCTTTGTTCACGGCGTCGAGCAAGGGCGCGGCAGCCTGAGCCAGGGCCGCTTGCGCGGCGGGATCTGGTTGCTGATTCTGTAAGCCGCTTCCCTGCCGCAAATTTGAAGTTGTGGACGCCTCAGTCTGCGCAGCGGGCGATGCCGAGCCGCGAAACAGGTATCCGAGCGCCACGCCCAGCAACAAGCACAAAGCCGCTAGTAAATACGCTTGGCTCCCGGTCCATGCTTTCGAAGAAGCAGTGCTTGCCACCGCTGTGGCAAGCTTAGTAGTTGATTGCGACTGCGCTTTCGCTTCGGTCATGTTTTCGTTTCTCCAGATTGGCGCCGGCAGGCGCCCGTTCCGGCGATCCCAGGTGAAACAAGCGGGTGACCGCAGCGGTCATCTGTTCTTGTTCCTCCTTCTCTGGAACTTCCTTGAGTTCGCGTGCCAGGGAGCTGGCAATCTTCTGAATGACTTGTGCTGTGATTGCGTGAAACGATTGATCCTGCTCCCGCGTAAATGGCCCGCGCTCTTCGATGAAGGATTCCAGTTCCTGCCGGCAAATTTCGTTCAGGCGATGGCGCAGCGCCACGATAGTGGGAACTACGGTCTCCACCTGCAGTTGTCCGCGGAAGGCTTGCGCCTCCGCGGCTACAATCTTTTCCGCTGCCGAGGCGGCAGCCGAACGCTCCGCCGCGTTGCTGCGAACGACGCGCTCCAGGCCGTCCAGGTCATACAGCAGAATTCCGTCAACCCGGCGCACATCAGAATCAACATCACGGGGCATGGCGATATCCAAAATCATCAGCGCCACGCGATTGCGTTCCAGGGCGATTCTTTCAGCCTCTTCACGCGTCAGCACGACGTGCGGGCATCCTGTGGCACTGATCACAATGTCGGCGCTCAGCATGTACTTCCACCGATCCGCAAGTGTTGCAGCCGTGCCTCCCAATTTTCCCGCCAGATCGTGGGCGCGCGTGGCCGATTGATCAATCACTACGACCGACGCTGCTCCGCTGTGAATCATCTGGCGCACGACCAGTTCGCCCGTCTTTCCCGTGCCCAGCAATAAGATTTGGCGGCCAGTAAGCGACCCGAAGATATCTTGCGCGAGCATCAGCGCGGCCGTCTGAATCGAAACCGACAATTTTTCGATCGCCGTCTGCTCCCGTACCTGCCGTGAAACGTACAGCGCCCTCTCCAACACCGCGTCCAAAAAACGTCCACAAGCCCCAACGGTACGCGCCTGTTCCCATGATTCCTTCACCTGGCTCACAATCTCCAGTTCGCCCAATACCAAAGAATCCAGTCCTGCGGCCACACGGAATACATGGGCCAGAGCGGAGTCGTCCAACAATCGATAGAAGTGCTCCCACTCAGTGAGTTTCAGGCCATGCTCAGTTCCCAGAAACTGAAGCAGAGAATTTGCCGCCAGGGTGGGTTCGCTGGCCCACACGAGAAATTCCGTGCGGCAGCAAGTGGAAAGGACCATGATCTCTTCGATCCCTTCCGCACTCCTCAATTGCCGCAGCACTTCGTAGCGCCGATTCTCCCCGATCCAAAACCGTTCTCTCATGGCCAGCGGAGCCGTCCTGTGGTTCAATCCGATCACCATGAGTGTAGGTTCCACGACAGACTCCTTAAGGGCGGGTTCCAACTGCAGAAGCGCACGCTTTGGGCCAAACTGGGCGGACTGCTTTATCGTCGCACGGCCCATGTTTTCAGCAAGTTCTGTTAATCAGACGGTAACAGGAAGAATTTCCGGAATCCCGGCTGCGGCAAATTGCGCGGGCCGCGAGTCTTTTAACGCGATCTCTAACTCTCATATCGAGTTAGACCCGATTGCGATCACTGCTCGACGTGATCGCAATCACTGACCGCCTACCCACCTTCCGTAGAAACTGCATGACGAATTAACACATTCTTATCGAGTCTCGTCTCTCGATCGGGTGGTTCTCCAGCTTCAGCCCGAACTCTGAACCGAGACAATACGCTGGAAAGGGAAAAGCAATCATGAAGATGACGAAGCTTGCAATCCTGATTGGGATGATCGCTGTGGCGTTGTTCCTGGTTCTGCCCAACCTTTCGTGGGCAGCCGAAGATGGAGCGGCCCTCTACAAAGCAAAGTGCGCCATGTGCCATGGTGCCGACCTCGCCGGCAAACCAGCCGCCAAGATCCCCAGCCTGGTCTCCGACGATGCCAAAAAAGTCTCCGACGCCGATCTAACCGACATGATTGCCAACGGCGGCAAGGACAAGAAAGCGTCGCACGCCTTCTCGAACAAGGGCGTGACCGTGGATCAAGTCAAAGCGGTTGTGTCTTATATTCGCGATACGCAGAAAAAGTAGCTGGGTTCGAGTGGTAGGCATCGCTGTTCCGAACGGCGAATGCGCGCCGCCTAACCAGGCAGCTGCGACTCGCTGTGAGGGTGAGTGATCCGCTCACCGGCGCCCCCTGGCCTCTAAGCCGGGCGGCCGGGATCCCCCTCTGCGCTTCGCCATCACACCGGAACAGCCGCCCGGGTCTATGTGCTCACCCGTAGACCCGGGTACTTATTTGCTCACGTCGCTGGCGGACGCGCCTCGTCCTCTCCGATTTGGGAAAAGGCCCGGAAGTATCTCTACCTTCGCGATATATCCACACAAAGTTCTCGCCTGGCCAGTGATCGCCGGCCTCAGCGCTCAATTTTTTGCGAAATCCGTCACTGCTCCCTGTGATTCCAATCACAGCCTTTTTCCGTCTCCAAAAGTAACCTGAACGTGCTTGTGGGAGTTCGTAATAGGTGGAAGGGGGAACATCATGGTTGTAGCCGGCACTACTCCAAATATGGGCCGAATGGCTCACGACTTCTCCAAAAACCCCATGCTGGTTTACTGGGAGATGACGCAGGCCTGCGGTCTGGCGTGCAAGCACTGCCGCGCCGAGGCGATGCCCAAGGCTCATCCTCTCGAACTGACCACGGAAGAGAGTCGCCGATTTCTGAGCCAGTTGGTCGGCTTCGGCGACCCCTTGCCGCACCTCATCCTCACCGGCGGCGATCCGCTCAGCCGCAGAGACATATTTCCCCTGATCGATTACGCTAACGGGCTTGGCCTGGAAGTATCGATCACGCCGAGCGCGACCCCTGAACTGACCAACGACGCGATCAGCACTCTGCAGGCGCACGGAATTCAAAGCCTGGGGCTGAGCCTCGACGGTTCTTGCGCTGCGAAGCACGACAATATTCGCGCTGTCCCAGGGACGTTCGAGCGCACGATGGAAGCCGCGCGTCATTGCGGGCGCCTTGGCCTCCCCATCCAGGTCAACACCCTGGTGGCGGAAGAAACCGCCGACGATCTGCCTGCGGTTTATGAACTGTTGCGGACCAGCTTTCCAGTCATGCGATGGAGTCTGTTTTTCCTGATTTCCGTGGGACGCGGCAAGGCACTGAATGAAGTCCCGCCCGCGCAGGGCGAGTCCATTATGCGCTGGGTCTTCGACCTCTCGCGCAAGTCGCCGTTCGCCATCAAGACGACGGAAGCCCCATCGTATCGCCGCATCGCCATCGACATGATGCGGAAATCGGGAATGGCCACGCCCGATATGAAAGCGACGTCAGTCTACAAGGGCTTCCAGATCCGCGATGGCCACGGAATCGTATTCGTCTCGAATCTGGGAGATATTTATCCTTCGGGATTTCTGCCGCTGCGCTGCGGTAACGTGCGCACCGGCTCGCTGGTCGAGGTTTACCGCAACTCCGATATCTTCAGGGCGCTGCACTCCCCCGACGCGTTCCACGGAAAGTGTGGATCCTGCGAATACAGCCATATTTGCGGAGGATCGCGCGCCCGAGCATTCGCCTACACGGGCGATGCGTTAGGCACAGATCCGTTCTGCCCCTACGAACCGGAAAAGACAGCGGAGGGCGCGGCGTAGAGCTAGAAGTCGGCTGCAAGAAGTAAGAAATTGCAACGTTGATTCTGACTTTCTATTTCTGACTTCTTACGAATAAAGCTTGATGGGCGCAACGACGCGCGTGATAGTTCCCGCGGGACTGGGCTGATCGGGCATCAGCCCGCAGCGCATAGAAAAAAATAAGCCGAGCATCTGGCTCAACATTACGTCCAAAACCGGCCGGTAATAGTCTGAGAATTTTTCAGCGGACTCCAAAGACAAAGTGTAATCCACTAGCGACGCCGCATCCTCTCCGCTTTGCGCAGTGACCACCGCACGAGCGCGTCCTAAACGCTTGCGATCTATTTCCCGCAGCAGATCGAGTTCGTAACCACGTTTTCGCGTCTCGCTCGACAGGAAAGCTACAAACAGGGTGTGGGGTTCGACGCTCGACAATGGTCCGTGGCGGAGCCCGAGCGGCGTCTCGGCTAGCGTGGTCACTTGCCCGCCGGTAAGTTCCACCACTTTCAGCGCTGATTCGTCCGACACCGCTCGTAGCACTCCCGAACCGACAAAGCACACCCGCCTGCAATCCAAGGAAGCAATGGAAGCCGCAGCCTCGGCGGCGAGCGGCAGAAAGCGCCGACCGATCTCGCACATTTGCGCAACCGTTTCGCCGAACTGCGAATTTTCTTCCAAGTGTCCAAGACACTGACCGGCGAGAACCATGTTGGTGAACGAACTCGTCATCGCCACTCCACGGTCGTTCACCGCATCATCCAACACCAGAGCGAAGGCGCGATCCGCATGTTGCGCGCAGAGCCGAAACATGGCCCCATCCTGATTGCAGGTGATCACCAGGTGCCGAATTTCGCGATGACGCGCCAGCGCCTGTTCGAGCAGCGCCACGCCTTCCGGGCTCTCGCCCGAACGCGAGAACGAGATCCACAAGTATTCTTTCCCGGGACGGTGAAAATCTTCGAACTCGGTGAGCAGAGTTGTACTTGGGATTGCCCAGACCTCGCAACTCCAGCAGCGCCGCAACAACGGAGCCAGCGCCCGCCCGGTGTAATCGGAAGTTCCGGCGCCGACCAGATATACGGTTGGCGAAGAAGTGTTGCCGCGGCCAATTCCAGCCTGCCGCAACACATGGTTCAACTCGGAACGCTGGTTCCGGCAGCGCTCGTATGTTTTCTTCCACGTATCGGGCTGCTGCCAGATTTCGCGGGGCGTGTGTTCAAGCCCGCGTTCAGATTTTTCCTGCTCCGGCAAATCCAGCAGCATGCGCAAGGGGTCAGCCAAGGTGCGATCTCCTCCAATCGAGACACTGTAGTCTATTACACGGCGGCATTTCTCTAAAACCGCAGACGGCATTTCCGCAACTAATCGTCCGGAGCAGTGTTTTTTAGCAAGGAGAGGACAACAATGAGCTGTGGTTCGCACCCATACCGTTCCCTACTTCTGGCGGTCGCGCTGGCTTCGTCGTTGGCAGGAATCGCCTGTGAGCATCACTACTATCGCGTTTACGACCCTTACTATACCGATTACCACGTCTGGAACGGCGATGAAGTTGTCTACTACAATCGCTGGGCCGATGAGACTCATCGCGACCCGCACCGCGACTTCCGGAAACTCCCTCCTGAAGAACAGAAACAGTATTGGACCTGGCGTCACAATCACGGCGAGCACGATCGCCACTAGAACGTAGAAGGGCTCTCAACGCCAAAGTGCGCTGAGAGCCTGGTCTGTAGTGGTGAGTCTCGCGCCGAGACCAACTAACTCTGCAATCGTTTTGTTCCCGTTATCAGGCTGCAAGGTTTCAATTGCGTCCCGCACCAACGCCACGCGCCTACCACGTTGCAACAAACCTGTCGCCGCGAAGCTTACGCAATATTCCGTCACCACCCCAAACACTACAAACTCGGCGCGGTCTCCAAGACGTTGCAGCAACGCGTCAGCGTGACGGCTTTCGAAAATGTTAAGCGTCTGCTTTTCCAGCAGGATTTGCTTGTATTGCGACAGGTCTTCAGGCAGTTTCGCCGCGGCGTCATTAGAAATCCGCGCAACTTTGTCGGTCAAAGCTTCCGGCACGAGTTCAGCTCCGGCAGTTCCCTTTACGCAATGCGGCGGAAAACTGTCGAATTCAGGATCGTTCGCAGTGTGAAAGCAGCCATGCGAGACCAGGAAGACACGCCCCTGGCGGGCAGCGTCGGTAAGCCGGCGAATGTTGGGCAGCAACTTTTCCGCTCCGGGCACGTAAAGTTTTCCCCCGGGCAGCATGAAGTCGGCCTGCACATCCACTTCCCAAAATATGAAGTCTCGTGAAACCATATTTCCTTTCCAGCAGACGCGATCCCCTATAATTTACGAATTCTCCGATTCAGACAACGATCATGCGCCACAACTTTTCCAGATGCGTTGCCATTCTCACGGTCTGCGTTACGGTCGTGGCGCCTCTAGCCGCACAAAATTCGATTCCTGAGTGGTGCCGCCCGTTGCCACGGACTGAGTATAAGAACCTCGAGCGCATTTCCATCCGCGATCCGTGGTTCGAAATCTACAAACCGGCACGCGACGTCTTTGCCATCTACGAGCCGCATCAGTCTGAAGAAGTGATCAGCTATCTTATCGTCGGCGAGAAGCGGGCGCTGCTTTTCGATACCGGCATGGGCATTAGCGATATCCAGAAAGTAACGACGGAACTCACGAGCATGCCGATCATTGTGCTGAACTCCCATACGCACGATGACCATGTAGGCGGCAACTGGCAGTTTAAGACCATTTATGGCATGGACACCGACCTTACGCGGAATAACGCGCGTGGCTCGCACGAAGACGCACAGGCCGAAATCACTCCGGACCAGATCTGTGGCGCACTGCCTCAGGGCTTCAACACGAAGACATATGCGACCCAGCCATGGAAGATCACAGCTTACATCCATGATGGAGACCGCTTTGATTTGGGTGGCCGCACACTCGAAGTTGTGGCCAGCCCCGGCCATACTCCCGACTCAATTGCCCTGATCGATCGTACGAACGGCCTGCTTTTCTCCGGCGATACTTACTATCCAGCTCCGATCTGGCTCTTCCGACCCGAAACCGATCTCGACGCTTATGCCGCGTCCATTCGCCGGCTGGCGAGTCTTGCGCCGCAACTCAAGCTGGTTCTGGGCGCGCACAACATTCCGGTAGCGCCGCCGTCGGTTCTTTCCCGGCTTGTAGTCGCTTTCGAAGCTGTACGCGCTGGCAAGGTGCGGGCCGTTCCGGAATCTGCCGGGAAGGTTCTATACACAATCGGCGATATTTCATTCCTGATGCGGGCCAGCCTTCGCTAGCAACACTCGCCCGGCGAAAGCGAAACTTCTATGTTTTAATCTCGGCGTTAAGTTTCCAGCACACGAATCTGTTGTGCGGAAGCCCATGCTCATTGGCCGGAAACGTAGTGTTCCGTTTTTCGTTGCATTAAGTCTCATTAGCATGGGCGCAGTCGCCTGCATCCGCCTTGCCTGCGGATCTTGACGCCTATGTCATCTCGTCGATGAAAACTTTCGACGTCCCAGGGACGGACTGGCTTTCACCACACGGGTTGGGCACGCCACAGACTTTTTCGCTACCGGCCCCGGTAAACTGTATGTTCTCAGCGGAGATTTTGTACAGCCTTTCAGGCGCTCTTCAATTCCTATCGTCGCGGATAGACCCGCTCCCGGTATGCAGGACTTGAAACATCGACACCGCTCCGATTCATCGCCCAAGGTTGAACATCGTGAATCCTAATCCCGTGCAACGCTAATGCAACAAACAGCGCCACACCTGCGCATGAATGTCATTGCGCCCGTACGTCTCAATGCGCTAGCCTTATCTTGCTCTCGCGACACTCCCACCTCCTTTTCCGCTCCCGCTGAAAAGCCGTCAATCTGCTGCAATGTGTGTGCAACCCAACGCGGTCTTCCGTAAGCCCACACCATATATGGTGTTATATTGCTTGACCCCGGCCCGTTTTCACCGTTACAGTAGCTTAACTTTGTGCCCGCCCTATCCAGCCTGGGGTGAAACGTCGGTGAAAAGTGGTCCGAAACGGACCGTGGCAGGCATCGAATTGAGCAGAGGAATCCCGTTAGTAAACGCGCCTATCCAGGCCGTCGCCCCGCACGCGCGACGCCGAGCGACTGGCAACTAATCACCGTTCACGGCCACTGTTTCGAAGGAGTTCACGTTGCTCAAACTGAAGAGGCTTCAGATTCTCGGGTTTAAATCGTTCTGCGACCGCACCGAACTCAAATTCCATGGCGACGGCGTGGCGGCGATCATCGGTCCCAATGGCTGCGGCAAGTCCAATATTTCCGACGCCATTTCCTGGGTGCTCGGTGAGCAGTCGGCCAAGACTCTGCGCGGCGCGCGCATGGAAGACGTCATCTTCGCCGGCACCCGCGACCGCAAGCCCACCGGCATGGCCGAAGTGTCGCTCACGCTCATCGATCCCGAAGCCTACGGCGGCCCTGACGCGAACGCTCCTACAGAAATCGATGTTCGAGATGAAATGCCCGCGACGGAAGCGGGTGCCCCATCCTTGTCGCGTTCCTTGCAGGATGGGAATGTTGACTTTGACGACTCCAATATCACTGACGACTGGGATGAAGCCACAATTCGTGCCCGCGCCGCGCAAGCCACCGAGCAAGCCGTCGATGAAGCCCAACCCGGCCGCACCGAAGAAGTAGAAATCCCGCGCTCCAAGATCAACACCATCGCCATCGCCTTCCCCGAGGACGAACCCATCTTCGCACTGCCGGTGCATAACGTCGTTGCGCCCGCAAACGCCGCATCCGTCGGAACCGTCGCCCCGCACGTAGTTCTCAAAATTCGCCGGCGCAAATTCAACCAGCAGCAATTCCATGCCGGAGAAATCGTCGTCACCCGCCGCCTGTTCCGCTCCGGCGACAGCGAATATTTGCTAAACGGAAAACTCTGCCGCCTCCGCGACATTCAGGACCTCTTCATGGGCACGGGCCTGGGCCCTGAGTCCTATGCGTTGATCGAGCAGGGCCGCATCGGCCAGATCCTGAGCAGCCGTCCTACGGATCGCCGCGCGATTCTCGAAGAGGCCGCCGGAATCACGAAATTCAAAACTAAAAAGCGCCTCGCCGAGGCTCGTCTGGAAGATGCCAAGCTCAATCTTTCGCGCATCAACGACATCTTCGACGAAGTCACGCGGCAAATGAATTCTCTGAAGCGGCAGGCTTCGAAAGCCGAGCGCTATGCGCGCCTGCGCGACGAAATGCGCGCCAAGCTGCGTCTGGTCCTGGCCAGTAAGTTCGCCGCCATCGAACAGGAAAGCGCCGAGCTCGAGTCTCAACTGACCGCCCTTGCCGAAGAAATGCAGCATCGGACCGAGGCCGTGCAGCAACTCGAAGCTGAGCACGCCGATCGCACGCAGCGCGGTTACTCCATCGATGCGGAGTTGCGCGAGAATCGCGACCGCATCAATCAGATCGCGCTCGAGATCGACCGCGCTCACGCCCGCCGTCGCCACAATGAGGAGCGTTGCGCGGAATTGCTGGCGCGAGCAGCTTCCTCCGAGGCGGAACTCGCCCAGGCGCGCAACCGCCTGATGACGCTCGAATCGGATCGCGAATCGAATCGCCAGATCCTCGAATCGGCCGCCGCCGATCTGGCTGCCGCGCAGAGCGATCTCGCTCTCTGCCAGCAGGACGCCGCAGCAGCCTCAGCGAGCTTGGCAGAAATCGAGCGCCAGCAGGAAGAATCCCGCGTCGCTATTTTCGACACAGTTTCGTCCGCTTCGCGCCTGCGCAATCAACTGGCGCAAGCCGAGGAACGCCTGGCCGGGGCCGACCGCGAAGCCCGCCGCCTCGACGCCGAAATCGCCAACGCCAACGCCCAAGTCGATACTTTTGGCGGACAACGCGGCCAACTCGCTCTGGAATTCGAAACTGTCACTCAGCGCGTTAGCGGGATCACCGAGGAGATCAGCCAACTGCGTCGCCTGATCGAGCAGAAGAAACTCGACGAGACTCGCTCCAAGACCAATCTCGACGTTCTGCGCGCCGAGTACGCCACCGCTCTCGGCAAGAAAGGATCGCTCGAAGCCGTCATCGCCGAGCACGGATACTCCACCGAATCGGTCCGCCGCCTTTTTCAATCCGGCGTCATGAACGGAGGCCTTGCGCCCGTGGGCGTGCTCGCCGACTTCCTGGAAGTCGAACCGCGCTACGAGCGCGTCGTCGAAGACTTCCTGCGCGATGAACTCAACTACGTTGTCGTCAAGTCCTGGGACGCCGCCGATGAGGGCCTGCGCATGCTGCGTACCGGAGTCGACGGTCGCGCAACTTTCCTGGTTCATCCCGAAGACTCTCAGGCGAAATTCTCTTTCGTGCTCGACGAAGCCGCGCATTGCGCGCCGCCCGCGGCACAAATTCTTCCGCTGAAAAACACAATTCGCGTGCTTGATGGCTTTGGCAAATCACTGGAAGTCATCTTGCCCAAGCTGCGCGACGGCTACATTGTTCCCGAATCAAATGTCGCCCGCGGCCTGGCCCTCGAAAATCCCGACGCTTTCTTTCTCTCCCAGGGCGGCGAGTGTTTCCACAACGTCACCGTCACAGGCGGCAAACAGCGCGCCGAAGGCCCGCTCTCGATGAAGCGCGAACTGCGCGATGTCCTGCGCCAGCTGGAAGAACTGGAGCGCGCCCTGCGCGACGAAGAGACACGCGTGCTCACCCTGGGCCGCGAAATCAAAGAGCTCAGTTCCCTGCTCGAGCGCCTCGATGGCGAAAAACGCGAGGCCGAACACCAGGCCATGACTTCCCGCCACATGCTGCAGCAACTCGATTCCGAGATGAGCCGTGTCGCCGAACGCCTGCGTGTCGCGCAACTCGAACTGCAACGGCTGGCCGCGGAGCGAGCTGAGCAGGAAGGCATTCTGTGCGCTCGTCAATCGGAGATCGAGGTTCTGGAACTGCAGCGCCTGCAACTGGAACAGCAAATCGCCGCAGCCCAGGAGTCGCTGACGGAATTGCGCCAGCGCCGCGAAGAATCGGCGCAAACCACATCGCAGCACGCCGCTCGCGTGGCTACTCTCGAAGAGCGTCACCGCTCGGCTGCCGCAGTCCTGCAACGCATCGAATCCTTGTTCGCCGAGATGGGCGAGCGCGTGCAAGCCTTGGCGTCGCAGATCGAGGGCGCGGCCGCTGAGAAACTGCAGCGCGAAGCCGAAAACGAACAACTGGCCCAACACGCCGACGACCTCGAAGCTGAGCGCAACGCTGCTCAGACCCGCGAAGGCCTGCTGCAATTTGAAACCGAACAACTGCGCGGCCGCCTCACTGAAATCGACGAACTCCTGCGCAACAGCCGCCTGCTGCTCGACCAATCGCGCGACCGTCGTGGTGAATTATCGGCCACCGCCGCCAAGCTCGAATCCGACGCGCAGTACATGTCGGAAACCTGCATTAACGAACTTGGCATCGAGCGTGCCGAACTGATGGCCGACACTACTCTCGGCGCCGTGATCGGAGAACAACTCGCTGCCGAGGATCAACTCTACCGCGAGATGCGTGCCAAGCTCGAAGCCATGGGCCCCGTTAACATGATGGCCCTCGACGAGTACAAGGAAACCGCCGAGCGTCACACATTCCTCGAGACCCAGCGTAAGGATTTAATTTCCTCGATCGAGAACACCACGGCCACGATTCGGGAAATCGATCAGATCTCGCGCCAGAAATTCGAAGAGGCCTTCGCCAAGATCAACGAGAACTTCCAGGCCACATTCAAGAAATTGTTCGGCGGCGGCCATGCCTTCATGAAGCTGACCGACGAGGAAAACAGCGCGGAGAGCGGCATTGACGTGGTCGCCTCGCCTCCGGGCAAGCGCCTGCAAAGCGTCCTCTTGCTCTCGGGCGGCGAAAAGGCCCTGACAGCTCTCGCTCTGCTGGTCGGCATCTTCCAGTTCGCGCCCAGCCCCTTCTGCATCCTCGACGAAGTCGACGCCCCGCTCGACGAGGCCAATGTCGGCCGTTTCACCGAACTCGTCCGCGAAATGAGCGTTCAGACCCAGTTCGTGCTCATCACCCACAGCAAGAAAACCATGAGCATCGCCCCGGTGCTCTACGGCGTAACCATGCAGGAGCCGGGCGTCTCGAAGCTCGTTTCCGTCCGCTTCGGCGCACCTGCGTAAGCCGCGAAAAGACATACAACCGAATACAGCTGATGTAAGATGTATACAGGAGGTAAATCCTGTGGCTGGCTCTTCGGTACTCACTTTACGTCTCGATTCGAGGCTCAAGAATCAATTGGACCGACTCTCGAAAGCAACCAGTCGAAGCCGCTCCTTTGTCGCCGCGCAGGCAATTCGCGAATATGTCGCTCTAAACAACTGGCAAATCGAAGAAACCCGGCAAGCCCTATCGGAGGCCGACCGGGGGGAATTCGCCAGCGAGAAGCAACTTCACCAAACGCTCAAAAAATGGAAACGCAGTGCGCGTTAGGTGGCTGCGGAAGGCTCTGACGAATCTCCACTCGGAGGCTCAATATATCGCCCGGGACAGTCCGGCAGCAGCAGTTCGAACCGTAGACAAAATCACCCGAGCGATCGACGGACTCAGGCAGCATCCCTCCATGGGCCGGCCCGGCAGAGTGCCGGGAACTCGCGAATTGGTAATTCCGGGCACGCCCTATATCGTTCCCTACCGGGTGCGCGACGATGCGGTCGAGATACTTCGGGTCTTCCACACCTCCCGGAAATGGCCCGACAAATTCTGAAGTTCACTACATCCACTTTATCCACTCCCATCCTCAGCTTTTCCACAAGCCAACCGATCGAATCCCTCGCCCCGCAGGCCTTCCCGCCCCTGCCCCCCGCCGTCAACATCTTTCGACCGAACGCATTACACGCACCTTCCGGCAACGGTGATCAGAGTCGTTGACATTTTTTTCTTACCAGCTAGAATACGCCTCGCCTCTTGCCTGTAAAATTTCAACATGAGCCCTGAACTTTTGGATTCCGTCCTCCTACAAACTGACTTTCCCGATCTTCACCTTCATGCCAGCGGCAAGGTACGCGATGTCTACAGCATCGGCGACCAGCAACTGCTTTTCGTCGCCACCGACCGCATTTCCGCCTTCGACTACATCCTGGCCACCGGCATTCCCCAAAAGGGACGCGTCCTGAATCAGATCTCTATGTTCTGGTTCGATTACCTTGCCGACATCGTCCCCAACCACCTGATCACGGCCGATGTCGACCAATACCCGCAAGCAGTCCGCAAATATGCCGACCAGTTGCGCGGACGCTCCATGCTGGTTCAGCGCGCCGAAATGTTTCCCGTCGAGTGCGTCGTGCGCGGCTATATCTCCGGCTCCGCCTGGAAGGAATACAAAGCCTCCGGAAAAGTCTGCGGCATTCAACTTCCACAGGGACTGAAAGAGTCTGACGCCTTCCCTGAGCCCATTTTCACCCCCTCGACCAAGGCCACGACCGGCCATGACGAGAACATCTCCTTCGACCAGATGTGTGAGCTCGTCGGCGTCGAAACCGCCAGCCATCTGCGCGATCTGACACTGCGCGTTTACAAGAAGGCCGCCGCCTACGCTCGCCAGCGCGGCATCATCATTGCCGACACCAAGTTCGAGTTCGGACGCACCGCCAAGGGCATCACCTTGGCCGACGAAGTTCTCACTCCCGATTCTTCCCGCTTCTGGCCCGCCGACAAGTATGCTCCGGGACGGCCGCAGGATTCGTATGACAAGCAGTACGTTCGCGATTACCTCGAGCAAATTCACTGGAACAAGCAGCCTCCCGCTCCGTCCCTTCCCCCAGACGTGGCTCGGCACACCAGCGAAAAATATCTCGAGGCGTATTTCCAGCTGACCGGTCACAAGCTGGATGTGTAATCGGCTGCATCGAGCAATCCCCGCCCGCAGGAGCACGGTATGACCCTCGCGGACTGGATCATTTGCGCGGTTGTGCTTTTGAACGTCGTCACGGCGGCCATGCAGGGTTTTTTTTCCGAAGCCCTCACCATGGCAGGCCTGGTCGTCGGCTATATTGTCGCTGCCTGGCAGTACCGTGGCTTGGCAGAGTGGTTCGAAAAGTTTTTTAAGAACGAGTGGTTAGCTGAGATTCTCGGTTTCCTCATCATCTTTTTTGCCATCCTGCTGCTGTTCGGTCTCGCCGCCAGGATCGCTCGTTGGGTGATGAAGCAATCCGGTCTCAGCGGTTTTGACCGTTTCCTTGGCGCGATCTTGGGACTGGCGAAGGGCGGGCTGATGGTCGCGGTGATCTTGATGGGTATGACGGCATTCGAGCCGACTTCGAAGCTGCTGCAGAATTCGCAACTGGCCCCCTACTTCCTTGTCATGGGTAGGGCTGCGATCTGGGTGGCTCCTTCCGAGTTGCGGGCTCGTTTCTATCAAGGTCTCGATCTCGTCCATCAGGCTCCGCAGAAACTCTCCGGCTCCCATGCTTCCCCGCCGAAATAGGCCGCGGTGCAGTTAAAAATTCATACTAAAGAGAGAGATGCATCGTGAAAGATCAACTGGAAGCGCTGATTTTGCAAATGTACCGCAGCAATATTCTGTACTCCGAAGGCGTTCGCGAATTCAAAAAACGTTTCATCCTGACTGTCCTCCAGGAAAACAAAGGCAACCAATGCCGCGCTGCCCGCGAACTGGGCATGCACCGCAACACTCTCAGCCGCACCATCAGCGAGCTGAAAATCGATGTCCGCCAACTCCGGGACGGCGTGAAACGGCCCCCGCGCAGCACCCGTTCCGTCATGTTGGAAAAGAAAGTCGTCCGTTAACGGTCGACACCCGGAAATTGTGCTCGAACCCTGCCGTCAGCGCTTCGATCCCGGCAAAAACAAAAGGCAGCCCGCGCGGGCTGCCTTTTAACTTCTGTCAAACGCTTCAGTTATTGCGATGCAGGCCTCTTATGCACCGGCGCCCTGTGCGTGGTGGGAGCTGCCTTAGCCCGCAGCAGTTGCCCCTTCTCCATGACCATCATGAACGGGCTCGGTGTATACGACGCCGGTTCGCCCTGGAAGTCAAAGCTTGCCCCGTCCTTTGGAATCAGCCGGACCGGAACCTTTTCTTCGAACTTCAAGGTGATGTCCGCCTTCTTCGCGTCGATGTCATCGGAGCTGCCCGCAATCGAAAACTCAGTCGGAGTCGTGCTCATCACGGTTCCGTTCATCTGAACCGCCTTGCCCTTGATGGCGTTCCACACCGTCGCCTGATCATCCGCGCTGCCATTGCTCAGCACGAATTCCCAGGTTGCGAAATCCATTTTGTCGGGCGACGTTTGGGTGATCATGTTGTGCGCCTGCTCGGCCGGAGAGGGCGCCGGCTTGATCGCAACCTGAGCTCCGTTGGCTTTGGCCGCAGCCAGCAATTCCGGCCAGCCATCCTCGCCCGCGTGGAACTTCACGTACTGCGAGTGCGCGTATTTTTCAATCTGCGCCTGCGCCGCCGGAGGAGCCACCGCGGCCGCACGTGCCGCATACCAGATTCCGTTTTGATAATCCGCCGGGTTTTGCCCAAGGTACGCCAGCGCCAGCGGATATACCACGCTGAAGTCCGTCGGATTCGCGTCCACCGTCTTTCGCAGCGCCGGAACCGCTCCTGCATAATCCTTATCCTGCAGGTCCGAGATCCCGATGGCCGCGTTAAAAATCGCGGTCATCTGGTCCTTCGTCTTCTGAAAGTCCGCGTCCGACGTGCCATCCGGCTTGTTGAATTTCGGCATGCAGTCCAGACCCTGCTGGCCATACTTCTTGCCATCGGCCAGCTCTTGCTTGGAGTTCGGATCGCCGCCCTGCGCCATTACCCGGTCAAAGTACGCCAGCAGCGCCAATGCCCGCACGTTGCAGGTGTCCACAGACACCAACTTTGTCGCCGTGTCCATGGTCTTTTTCGCGTTCCCGGCCTGCTGGTAGGTCTGCATCAGAATTTCCAGCGCCTGGTTCTTCATTACGCTATTGGGATATTGATTGAGAAATGCTTCTAGCCCGCTGATCTTCGCATTCGGATCACTCGCCTGTACCGCCGCAACGTACGCGTTATACTCCGCTGGATCCTTGATCACCGGCGCAGCCTGGGGTGCAGCCGCAGTTTGGCCCGCGGGCGCGGCGGGCTGTCCCGGTGTCGCTGTTTGTCCGGCGGGCGGCGTGGCCGGTTGTCCCTGCGCGGGTTGCGACGGAGTCTGGCCCGTCGCACCCACCGCAATCCCAAGCACAACCGTAAGCAGAATCTTTTTCATCAGCATGGCTCCTTGGATCTTTTGGGGAATCGCTCTACTGGGAAACGTGTTTCTCAAACTTAGCAGCTACTGCATTCCGTCTGGACCGCGTCGCGTCCTGATCCTGCTAGGAATGCCCGGCTTTCAGGCAGGGCGCCGGGTACAAGGGTCGGCTTCGCTGGAACACTCTGCTCCCGTCCCTTTTTCCCGGTTGGCCGGATTATAAGTACCTCTTCTCCCGAAGGCAAGCGACTTCCCAATCATCCTCCTATTTATTGCTAAGATGCGCTTAGCGGACGCTGTGATGTGCCTTATCTGCAGCGCCGCCTGCCATCACAACACTGAGGAGATCCCTGTATATGGACACCGAGCACCCTCTCATCGGCCAAGTGGCACTGGTTACCGGAGCCGGCCGCGGAATCGGCGCCGCCATCGCCCGTACGCTAGCCGGTTTGGGCGCCGCCGTCGTGCTGTGCGGGCGCACCCAGTCCACTCTCGACACCACCGCCCATGCTATCCTCAGCGCCGGTGGTAAGGCCGAAGTCATTCCCTGCGACGTCACCCTGCTCCACCAACTCGAATACGCCGCCGCGCGCGTCGACAGCACTTTCGGTCGCCTCGACATCCTCGTCAACAACGCCGGGGTTGGAGGATTCACCAAACTCTTGCACGAACTCCCCCCCGAAGATTGGGAGCGCATTCTTAATACGAACCTGCGGGGCGTCTATTTTTCTGTTCGCGCCTTCGCACCTCTTATGATGCGCGCCCGCTCCGGCCACATCATCAACATCTCCTCTCTCTCGGGAAAAAACGCCCTGCCCAAAGGCGCCGCCTACGCCGCCTCGAAGTGGGGCCTCAACGGGATGACCTACTCGCTCGCCGAAGAGCTGCGCCCGCACAATATTCGCGTCGCTGTCATCTGCCCCGGTTCGACCGAAACCGAACTCGGCCCCAACACCGGTAAAGACCCGAAGAAACTGCTGCAGCCCGACGACATCGCCCACGCCGTGGCCATGCTCGTCACGCAGTCCCCTCAATCGTTTGTCAGTGAAGTCCTGATCAGGCCAACGCAAAAGCCGTAAGCTTTGGTTGGAAAGCTTTATGCAGGGAAGGTTTTATGTGGGGGATGGCCGTCGGCGAGCGCAGCTACGCTCTTCACTCTGTGCCACTCAGTGCCCTCTGTGGTTAGCCCGCTTCTCTACTTCTTAAACAAATTCTCAAACGCCTGCCGCGCATCATTGGGCCGCAAGCTGGCCGGAGTCGAAGTCTCCTTCTCTCGCGTCACCCGAATCTCATAAAAGGTGCACTCATTCCGCGCATCTTTTTTCGCGATTCGCTCCTTCACCGGCTGCATGCATTCGAACCGGCTGCCTGGATCGAAGTACGTACACTGCTTGCAGGAATGCAATTCAAATCCGCATTTCGGACACTGCCCGCTGGGAGGCATTCCCTGCAATACCGTCCCGCACTGCGTGCATCGCGAGACCGCGCGCGTACCCGGCAGGTTGACGGGCTTTGGACCGAACGTCAGATCCCGTTTCGGTGATGGGGCGCCCCCGGGCTTCTCGCCCTGCCCCTTCCGCGACTCTTCCCGGTCGCGATCCTGATAACCATGTTGGCGATACTTTGCCGCCACAAACCCTCCCCAGCGCGTCGGGCGTATTGTCTACCCTATGCGCCCTTCGCGGCAAGTGCGCGCAATTCCACGCTCACTCGCTACAATATTCCCATGATCCACGAAATCATTCCCGTCGGCCCGCTGCAATGTAACTGCTCCATCATCGGCGACGAGTCCACTCGGGAAGCCATGGTCATCGATCCCGGCGACGACATTCAGAATGTTCTCGGCCTCTTGCGCAAGCATAACCTGCTGGTCAAGCAGATCATCATTACTCACGCCCACATCGACCACGTCGGCGGAGCGATGAAGCTTCGCGCCGCCACTGGCGCTCCCATCCTGCTCAATCAAAACGATTACGATCTTCTGAAAATGCTGGATATCCAAGCCGCTTGGATCGGCGTGCCCACGCCCGGCAACGTTGAAATCGATCACAGCCTCAGCCCCGGAGAAACCGTCACTGCCGGATCGCTCACCGCCAGCGTCCTGCACACGCCCGGACATACCCAAGGCAGCATCTGCCTCTACTTCCCTGCCGAGCAGAAACTCATCGCGGGCGACACGCTTTTCGCCGGCTCGATCGGCCGCACCGACTTGCCCGGAGGTTCCATGCAAAAGATCCTGCAGTCTCTGCACAACACGGTCCTCGCTCTACCCGATGAAACCGTCGTCGTCCCCGGGCATGGTCCGCTCACCACTATCGGCGAAGAGCGCGAGACCAATCCTTTTCTTGTGAACCGCTAATCCCCACAGCGATCGCATCGCCTACATTTTTGATTCGGCCCGCAAACGAGCAAACAGCGGAGAACTCGTCTCCGCTGTTTGCGTTCTAACCAATTCTTGCTTACTGGCGGTCGTGCTCGTGCTCTTCGTGCTCTTGGTGTTCATGGCGCCAGTTCCAATACTCTCGCTGCTGTTTACGCCTGAGGTGGTCGTAATCGACGTAAGCCTCGTGCCGCGTATCTAGCCAGCGGCGGTAAACCTCATCCTCAGAGCGATTCCAGCTGTGATAGTCCTTGTGATACGGATCATATACACGCCGCTCTCGTTCCTCTTGCTCGTGGCGCTCGTGGTCGTCCTGCGGCCGGGCCGCTGCCATAGCACCCATGGGCGCCAGAAGCGCAGCCGTTATAAACAGCGATGCCACATATTTATTTCCGCGATGCATAGATTTCCTCCTGTGTGACCAGCCTTTGATGAGCATGGAGTATCGCGGGTTGGAAAGTAAATTGCGCGTTCGATCGCCAGGCGGTCAAATCAGGAATATTCTTTGCAACCTTTCACGCGTCGCCGCCGCCTATTTACTCACTCAATTTCTCGATCATCGCTTGCGTTCCGTCCGCGAACTCTTCCTGCGGTGTTATCAAACTCAAGATCAAATATCCGTCGCCCGGAAAATCGTAAAAATGTCCGGGATGCACCAGCACCGACTTTTCGCGCAACAGCTCGATCGCCAGCTCCTCATCCGTCCGCGTCACCGGAACCCGCAACACCGCATACCACCCGCCATCCACGCTGAGCCGCTGGCACGCCTTCTGAGCCGCCAGTTGCCGGTCAAGTTCGCCAAGATTTTTTTTCACCCGCTCCAGCAGCTGCGCCTGCAAGCTCTTTCTCTGTCGCAGCAGCGCTCCGGTCGCCCACTGCATCGGGGCATTCATCGACAGATAAGTATCGGCAATTACCTCCAGCCGTCCCATCGCCTCACCCGCTTCTTCTCGCGGTCCGCTCGTGACCACCCATGCCACTTTCATCTGCGGCAGCGCCGCAACCTTCGACAGCCCGCTGAGGGTAAACGTCAGCACATCGCGATTCCCGGCGAAACTGGAATGCTTCATACTACTCAGCCCGTAATCGAGAAAGACTTCATCCGCAATCACCGCCAACTCATGCTCACGGCAAAACGAATTTAACGTCTTCATCTCCGCATCCTTCACGTACGACCCTGTGGGATTATTCGGATGCACCACCACCACGCCCCGCGTTCGCGCCGTCACATTTTTCTCCAGCGACGGAAAATCCATCTGCCATCCGTGATCGTAGATCAGTTCGTACGGTGTGAGTTTCACGTCCTGCAAATCCGCCAGAAACTCAAACAACGGATAACTCGGCTTCGGCACCAGCAATTCATCTCCCGCATTGCACAGCAGCCGGAACACGAATGAATACCCCTCGCTCGTGCTCGTTGTAAGAACGATCTGTTCCGCGTCGAGGCCCAGCGCCTGATCTTCGCGGTAGTACTGCGCCACCGCCTCCCGCGCCTCGCGCAGCCCCTTGGGCTGCGGATCGTAATCCAGCGCGCGCGGTGACGCCAGCGCTCCCAAAATCTGCCGCTCCTCGTAATGCAAACCAGCGCGCGTCGGATTCGAAAGCGTCAGATCAAGAATCTTCCCCCCGTCTGCCCGCACTTCTGCCACCGCCTGCGAAAACTGGTTCTGCGCCAGCCTCCAGTTCGTCCGTTCAGAAAACATGTCTGGAATTCTATTCGACAGGAAGGAAAACCGTGCGCCGCGCGAGATGCGAGCAATAGCAACGAATTTCGAATGCGAAGCAAACCCTCAGAATTGTCATCCTGAGCGGAGCAGGACGGTGAGCAAAGCGAACCGTCCTGCGGAGTCGAAGGACCTCTGCGCCGGTCCGTGGACCCGGGCAGTAGTTGCACTTCTAGAAACGTCCCGGCCCACGAAACATATTCTTCAAAAACTCCGGCGGAGTCCCGCGGCTCACGTCATCCTGCACTCGTTCCCGCCGCAACGTCGGCCAATCTCGAATCTCAACCGCGGGGCAAATCAACCCTTTGCCATTGGGCCGCAGCAACTGCCGCAGCGTCTGCACGCCATAAAACAATCCTTCGCCCGTGTTGGCGGCCACAATCAAGTGCGATTTATCGGAGAACAACAAGTAACCATCCTCGCCCACAACATCGTCGGCCTTCAACCCGTTGCGCGCCAGAAAACGCCGCACCCGCTGGTCCTGCAACCGGGCAAGCACAATCGCACCGCCCTCAGCCTTGCCCGCCGCCTTCATTCCCTGAATGTTCAACCGCAGTCCCGACTGGTCCGCTACTTCTTCCGCCAGCGTCTCTGCGGCGATCCGGTCTTCCGACTGGTGCCCCAGCAGGACAAAAATCTTCGTCCGCGGCCCCACCTCAAATCCGCCATCCCGCAACTGTACTTCCTTCGGCGCAGGCACCAGCTTCAACTGCGTCCCACCGCCGGAATCTCGCGCCCAAAGTGCGCAAGCGCAAAGCGCTGTAATTGACACCCACCGCAATCGTCTATTCATTCGGATCCCTGTACTCGAAAGTCTCAGTATTGTACCTGCAACCCGGGCGGCGAACCCTATTCAACCTTTTGATACCCCCAACCTGACCTTCGATTCGATCTCTTGTTATCCCTCAAGATTCCCTCCCAAACGCTTCTTTATTAACAACATACGGCATCTTCGTCACATCTCCGCCATAATTACTCTCCAGTACATCGATCAGCCCCTGGACGCATCGCCCCGCCATGCCCTTCTCCGGATCGGTGGAAAGCCTGGTAATCCTCCCCGCGCTGGCAAAGTGCGGCAGCAACCGGCAGCGGTCCGCAATCGCCGGATCGCGCAATGGAGAATTCGCCGGCAGGGGCTCGACCTCATACACGTCCAGCGCCGCCCCAGCAATCCATTTTTCTCTCAGAGCCCGCGCCAGGGCTGCCTCCTCCACTACCGGCCCGCGCGACGTATTCACCAGATACGCGCTCGACTTCATCAGCCGCAAATTCTTCTCGTTGAACAGATGGTACGTCGGCGTCGCGCTCTCCCCCGCCCGCAGCAACGGCACATGCACGCTCACAAAATCCGCCTCCCGCAGCGCCTCTTCAAACGGCGCGTACTTGATCCACGCCTTCTGTTTGTTCATTCCTTTCGCATGGCGTAAGTCCTGGATCTCCTGAATCGCCTGCACGAATGCCTTATTCTCATATGCTGGGTCGTAACACAAAATATTCATATCGAACCCGACGCATTTCTTGATAAACGCCAGCCCGATCCGCCCCGTCCCAATTACTGCCACCGTCTTGCCCGTAACTTCATCCCCCAGAAACGGCAAATACGGATGCCAGTATCCCCACTGGTTGTCGCGCGTCAGGTGCTCCGCCGTCCACATTTTCCGCGCCAATTCTCCCATCATAAAAAACGCAAATTCCGCCGTCGCCTCGGTCAGCACGTCCGCGGTATGCGTAAACGGAATCTTGTAACGGTTGGCGTCCGCGCGATTGATGTTGTCAAATCCCACCGCAATCTGCGCCACCACTTTCAGTTTTCCTTTCCCCGCTTCAAACACCTCCGCGTCGATCGGATCGCGCAGCGTTGTAATAAGTCCGTCCACGCCCGACCTCGCCTTCTCGAGAATCACGCTCTTCGGCGGCGCTTCCGGGTGCGCGTAGACCTCCACTTCATATCCCCGCTTGCGCAACAGTTCGGTCGCTTCTCCAATGTCGCACGTAGCAAACACGCGAAATTTCTTATCCATATTTTTTTCGGAAAACTCCCGGCCAAGAGCCGCAGCCAAATGTTCTACTCACAGCCGTCCTGCGGAGAACGTTCGAAATTATCATACTCGTTGACCCGCGTGCCTTCCGCGAGGCATTCACGCGGCCGCAATCGCGCGGTAGCATCCAGCAAGTTTTTGCCGGCTTTCATCTGATCTTCAGATTCTCCCGCTCTAATGAACCTGCTGTCGGAACCAACACGGGGCGGCAGCCCCGAATATCCTTGCCGCCCCTGTTCGGAATCCCGTACAGCCCTCCCCCTCCTCCTCATCCCGCAACTCCGTCCTGCTAAGAATGAGAAAACGAAAAAAACCTCCGCGCCGATGCTGCAAATAACATTTCTACGACTGTGATCTCAATCACAGTGCCGCTCTTCCCCCCTCGCTACAATTCGACTGTAAGTCAACCTCAACCTCGAGAGGAGGTTCCCGTGACCCGATTTACACTGGTTCTTCCCGCTCTTTTTCTGTTGGCACCAGCGCTTCCCGCGCAGCAACCATCAACCCCGGCACCGCACAAGACTTCGGCATACGCTGCCATTCCGATTGAAGCCGTTCGACAGGCTAATCCGGTCAAATCCACCCCTGACTCCCTGGCTCACGCCAAGAAGTGGTGGACGCTGGATTGCGCCATGTGTCACGGCAAAGACGGCAACGGCAAAGGCGAGACCGCGGCCGACATGAAACTGGCAGTCGCCGATTTCACCGATCCCGCCACGCTCAAAGATCGCACCGACGGCGAGATCTTCTACATCATCAAGAATGGCCACGAGGATATGCCGCCCGAGGGCCAGCGCGTGAAGACGGAAGAGAACTGGGACTTGGTGAACTACGTCCGCTCCCTAGCTAGGAAAAGTCCCGACCCCGCCCAAAAGCCGCAATAAGCGTGCTCAGTGTGGGGTGAGCCTGGTGTGGCGCAGTTCGTGTAGGGCGGTTGCGTGTGGTGCGGTTTCGTGTGGGGCGGTTTCGTGTGGGGCGGGCACTCTTGCCCGCCAGGTTTTGAAGTTGATTTTCTTGGAGCGGGTTTTGAAGTTGATTTTTTCGCAGCCCAGCCCTGCACCCAGCCCCATCTTCACCGCGGATGCTGGTACAGCCCCATCACATTCCCTGCCGGATCTCGAAACCGCGCCGTAATCTCCGGAGCATCCCCGCCGATCGGCTGCACAATTTCTCCGCCATTGGCAAGAATCGACTCGACGGTCACCGCCACGCTGTCGACCATGATGTAAACCAGCAGTCCCGGTTGCGTCGTCGGCTGCCGGTCGAGAACCCACTCTCCGCTGACCTCGCCCACTCCGTCATCGAACGCCGTTCCGTGCTCCCGCTGCCGTATGTTCCATCCGAACACCGCGCGATAAAAATCCACCGAGCGTTCAATGTCGACCGCCGGAATCTGGATATAACAGATTTTGCCATTGCCGAGCTTCGGAGGCATGGCGCCAGTCTATCCCACCCGCCGCATCCGCGTTCTCGCCTGGGAACCGTCATCGCCCGCGCCCAGCAGTCCAATCACGCCGCGCAAACTCTCCCACGCCGCCTCGTTCAGCGACGGCTCCGAACTCACCAGGTCGCGAATCATGTCCCACGCCGCCATATTCAGCGCGCCCTCAGGCGGCATCCCCATGGCCAGCGAAACCGCGCACTGCGGACAAAAACAAATCCGCTGCGCGCCCGATTTCTGCCGCGGCTTCACTCCCACCGTCTGCGCGAACATGTACACCGCCACCGACTTCTGCCCCGCCTCAATCTCGCGCCTGCATCGCAGGCAAACCATAGCTTGCACTGGCGTCCCCCTTCTTCCAGCAAACTAGTCCTCTCACTCTGAGCCACACTCGCCCCCACCCACAAGTAAGAAGAAGGATTCCTATCGAGTGAATCAAGGACGAGGGTTCACTGGGCTACGACGGGTTTCGTCAGTTGATTTTGGGGATTTGACTCTACTGTGGCGGGAGCAAGCGAATGCTTCTGACGGGGCCATCCCAAACGGGCACGTGTTGTCGGAGCAAGGAAAGAAACTCAGCCCATTGATCCTGCGTGAATGCACGTCGGGGTATCACATACATCATCGCCTTGTCCACGACCCCCACTGCATTCTCGCTTTGAATCACTCTCGAGAAGGCAGCCCATTGAATTACTGAGTGGCCTGTTGAAGATCTCGTTGTCATCGAGTCCTCGTTTATGGTGGCTTCGTATTCAGAGCCGTCAATCATAGGCGCATATTGTTTTCTCGCGAGTCTGCGTGGACCTTGGACACCGCATGCGATCATCGCAATTCCAAATACAGACAGCCCTAGTAGAAACGGATCAGGATGCACGAGACCGGGACTAGCCAGGAACGGAGCAACCAGCAGCAACACTCCGATGCAGACCGACCCAAACCGAACAGCACGCCGCCCTGGAACCAACTTATCTGCAACTTCGGCAACCTCTTCGAAATCTTCCAGTTTGTGGGAATATCGGATTTCCATTTTGATAACAACCGTTGCTCAGAAAAACGTACGCCTTGCAGACCTTTGCGTCGACGTTACTTCCGTCGCATTTTTGCAATCGCCGTAGTTTCAGCGGTTTCCCGATGATTGGCGTAACATCGCGATCGCTCATTCAGGGCCGGGCCACCGTTTCGGATCGTAGTTCTTATTTCTGATGAAATCGCCGGATATGTTTCCATCCGCATCGACCTTCCACGCACCAACGATTGCCTCAGGTGGGACACGGTCCTTGGGTCCGAACCTACCCGCGATGCGATAGACCCAACCGCCCGGTATTCGCTTCGCCTCTGCGATCTCACCGGGAAACGGGGTCACGATTTTAGGTGCTCCGGCATTGAAGTTCATTTCGACAGTCTAACTGGACGGTTGGCGTAACATCCCGTTCCACTCAAAATCACCCGCAGCGCCAACACAGTGCTATTCCCCTTGACAACAAATTCTCCTAGTGTTACACGTTGTAACGCTACAATGACTAACACACGCCAGCCACGTCTAAAGAATCTGGGAGAAGTCGAACAGGCTGTCATGGACCACATCTGGACCCACGGACCATCCTCTTCCGAAGCATGCCGCGAGGCCCTCGCCTCCACCCGCCCCATGAAGGACTCGACCATTCGCACCGTCCTCCGCCGTCTCGAAGAAAAGGGATATCTCACCCACGCGCTCGACGGCCGCACCTTTATCTACCGCGCCTCCGATGCCCGCCAAAGCGTCGCCGTCCGCGCTGTAAAAACTATTATCGATCGCTTCTGCGGCGGCTCCGCCGAGGAACTCCTGCTCGGCATGGTCGACAACGCTGTGCTCAGCCGCAAACAACTGGAACGCCTCGCCCGTCGCATCGACGAAAAGACCGCCGAAAAAAAGGATAAAAAGCCATGACCGCAACGGCTGCCCTGCAAACTTCGTCAACCCTGCTGGCGCAACTCGCGATCCCCGCAGCCCGTGGCCTCATCCTCGGTGCCGCCGCTGGGCTAGGTCTGACTGCATTTCGCGTAAAAGCAACCTCCACTCGGCTCTTCACCTGGACTGCGGTTCTCTACGCTGCCCTCGCCATGCCCATGCTGGCATGGCTCCTGCCCCCGATGGCAGTGCCAGCGCCGGCGCTCCTTCAGAATGTGTGGCAA
>DASSRO010000187.1:0-11502 GCA_035701745.1 Candidatus Sulfotelmatobacter sp.
AAACGCTCACCACTGGTACGGAGATTATCTTTCCATCCGTAGCCGCCACGACGAAGCGCTTGCGGAAGCGAAGCATGCATTGCAACTCGATCCCCTTAACCTGATGATCAGCACGTGGGTCGGACTCCGCTACTACCAGGCACGTGATTACTCCCGCGCAATCGAACAAAATCGAAGCTCGGTTGAGCTGGATCCGAACTTCGCCGCCGCTCACCTTCTGCTCGGACAGGAACTTCTTGCGGCGGGGTTGCACAGCGAGGCCATTAACGAACTGAAGAAAGCGGCAAATCTGTCAGGCGACAGCCCAATTTATACCGCGCAAGCCGCCGTGGCCCTGGCACGCGCAGGCCAGACTCGCGAAGCGTCGCTCATTGCTCACGAACTGGAAACGATCTCAAGGAAGCGTTATGTTTCCCCTTACGGATTGGCTCAGATCCACGCAGCGTTAAACGAAAGGAACGAAACGTTCAAATGGCTGCAAGCGGCCTATGCAGATCACTCCGTTTGGATGGGGTACCTCGCCGTAGACCCCATTTTTGACCCCTACCGCTCGGATGAGGGCTTTAAGGATTTGCTCCGGCGCGTAGGTCTACCCTGACAAACCGACCGCCAGGCGATCCTGTCATTGCCCAATGGCGAAGCCAAATAGATCCCAAATATCCCTGCGTTAGTCAGATACTCGGAAGTTGTATGCGAGAAAATCCGCTCTCGCTGCCTTGCCGCGTGGCCGAGTGCGAAATTACCGCGAACCCTCCGACTACGGCAGTTCGATGTGATCGATCACCAGCACATCCGACGGCGCCTGTTGCGGCACGAGTTTCAGTCCCAGTTGCTCCTGCACTGCGGTGAACAGTGAAGCGTTGTCCGCCGACTGCGACCACTGCAGATTGAAATCGTATTGCCCGGTCATCCCCGTCCTATCCACCACGTTCTCGCTCAGTTGCATGGAAAGCAGCCTCGCCAACTCCGCCATCGAAGATTTCTGCGCTCCGATGCCCATCACCTGGCCCTCTCTGACTTGACTCATCATCCGGTGAATTCCCTTCCCATCCGGTCCTATGGCGGTGTCGGGGTAGTCTGCATACTTGGTCGGTTGAAGCTTCGATCCGTTCTCGCCGACCTCCAGCAAGTACTGTGGCAGCACCTTCGTCTCGTGGTGCAGCACCAGTTTGAAGCGGTCCGCCAACACCGATTGCAATTGCTTGCGGATTTCAGCTTGCCTCAAGAATGGATCGTTTGCCTGGGACTGGCTCGCGTTCCCTTCCGCCTTGATCTCAATGTCGTACGCAGTTTTCGCCAACTCCGGCGGAGCTTCTAAAATCTGATCGGCGTGAACGCCGTAAGCCTCCTGCAGAATCGCCAGCAAACTCGTATTCCTCGCCTCAAAACCGTTCGGCCCATACATCATCCTGATCATATGAACTCCGCTCCCCGCATAGGTCGGAGTTGAAAGTTCGCTGGGCTTCACCGAAAACGTGAACTTGGTTGCGTTTGCGCTTTCCTCCTGCGCCTGCGCGCGTCCTTGCGTCGCGTTCACCACGCCAAACCCGATCGGGATGGCCAAGGCCAACAACATCGCCGCGCTCAGCAATATCTTTTTGCCGGCATCCAGTTTTCGTGCAACGCGCTCGTTCATGATGTACACCATCCTTTTCTTCAAATCGGCGCCCGTCACTCCAGAGACGCAAGCCAGGGGCGTCCCCACGCAAAATTCACACACCTTCAAAATGCTCTCGGCATAGACTTGCGGCTCACTGCCCAGTTGCAACACCGCTTCATCGCAAGCCTGCTCGCGCTCTTCCACCAGCCGCGATCCACCCACCACACCAGCGGGTGGAACCAGAACAGCGCCTCCACCATCATGTGGATCGCAGCCGCCAGATTGTCGCGCCGGCGCACGTGCCATAATTCGTGCGCAATCACCGCTTCCAGATGGTGATCGTCGAGGTGTTGGGAAATTCCCTCCGGCCAGATCAGGACTGGCCGCGCAATGCCGAAGATGCCGGGCTCCAATGCATCCTGCGACAGAACCATCTCCAGTGGCACCCGCAGCCCTGCGGTGCAATTCAGACGACGTAGCGCCTCGATCTCGCGGCCCTCTCGCAAGGGCAATGCTTCGCGCCTTGTGGCCGCAACCCTCCGCCAGCGGACGCACCACATCGCCAGGACCGCAATAAATCCGGCGGCCCACATTGCCGTGAGCGCCAACGGAAGCGAATGCCACAGGCTGTGCAGCAAGGTTGGGGCAGCAGCCGCCGGGACCACTGTTGCAGCCTGCGTGAACGGCTGCGTCACTTGCCCCATCACCAGGAACACTTCCGGGCTCGTTCCCACTGAGGCACGCGTCCAGGCCAGACGATTTCCGACTTCCACCAGCAGCCAAAAAGGAATCAGAAATTTCACCGACGCCGCCAGCCAAACCCAGTAGCGAAACCGCGCCTGATTTTTCCGCAGCATCAGCGCCAGAAATCCAGCGACAGCGGCAAACACGGTCGACTGCCACAAGTGATTGCCCAACCCGGGTGCAACGGCGCTCCACAGCGCCGACAGATTTGCCGCGATCATTGCGCTTTCTCCTTTCGTTCCTGGGTTTCCGAGGTCGTTTGCTCCGGCAACCGGTTGGTGATGAAATCCGATATTTTGGTCGCCGCGGGCGGATCCATATTTGCCAGCACGGCCACCGCATAGCCCGATCCGGGGCATATCTGTAAGTCGCCATTCATTCCAGGAGCGCCTCCGCCATGACCGAAGCATCGGACGCCGCCAATCTTGTGATCGCCAAATCCATACGCATAGCTGCTATCCGGCGTGCCGGGCTTGCCTGTGGTCAGCAATTCCGTGTAATGCGCATCGAGCAGCTTGTTTGCCTGCAGTGCTTGGGCAAACTTCAGCAGATCACCCGCGGTGGAATACCCGCCTCCCGCCGACGTGCCGCGATAGGGCAGCGTTTCGGTATTCGGCCGCCAGTCAGGACTGTCCATTTTCGTGTAGCCGATACTTCGATCGTCGACCGCCTTCTCTTCCGGCTCCGAGCCCGTTGCAGTCATGCCCGCTGGCGTATAGACGTGCTCCCGCACGTAATCGTAATAACTCTCGCCGCTCACCTTTTCGATCACTACGCCTAGCAGAATGAATCCGTAATTGCTGTACTCCCACTTGCTGCCGGGCTCGAACTGGGGTCCGCGAGCGCCATAGAGCCTTACGTAATCCTGCAGGGTTCGCAGTTCCCGACGATGCGCGTCAAATTCCGGGCCGAAAATGTCGCCCGTTCCTCCCGTGTGCGTGAGCAGTTCATGGATCGTCACTTTCGCGGCAATGTCTTTGTTGGGATAGTCGGGCAGGTACTTTCCCACCGGATCGCTGAGCCCCAATTTGCCCGCCTGTACCAGTTGCAACGTCGCCACGGCAGTAAACATTTTGTTCATGGAGCCAATCCGAAACCGCGTTTGCAGCGTGTTCGGTTTCTTGCGCTCGCGGTCGGCGAAGCCATAAGCCTCGGCGAAATCCTGCTTAGCATTCTTCGCTACCAGCACCGCTCCCGAAAAGGTTCCTGCCGCTGCTTCCGCTTCCAGTCGTTTTCGCAGAGCGGCCGTCAACTCAGGCTCGCTCATACGCGGCAGGGCGAACTCGGCAGGCCGCGGAATAGCGCGCAGTTCCACGCTGGTGATGCGGTGCGGTTCGGCCGCCTCGGTCTCCAACGTAAGGCGTCCGAACTGATCGGAACTGCGCTCCTGCACCAGCGCAACCAGCTTTGTAGCCGTGGAGTCTTCAATTTTTCTAAGGTCGAAACCGCCGGTCCGCGAACGGAATTGCAAGGTCCGATCGATGCGCTCCACGCTGGATGGATAATTCTTTTCCAGAAATTGCCGGAAGGCTTCCCGGTCGCCGCGGTTGAAAGCCTCAAGCCACGCGGCGCTCTGACGGGCCGCGGGAGTGTCGGGCATCTGCACTTGCGCCAACGCCAGGGGAACGAACAGCACCACCGCAAGAAGTTTGCAGATGCGATTGGCCATCGGAGAGCAGCAGCTTCTCTTACCGGATAGGTGCTTCGGCCTCATATGGATTTCTCTTTTCGTTCCAGCTTGCGCAGAGTCTTCTCGGCTTCCTTCACATCTTCCAGCGTGAGTTGGCCGGATTCGATCAGGTGGGCCATCACCGGCTGCGTGCGCCCCCCAAACATCGCCAGCAGATCGTCGATCAGCCTGCGCTGCGCGGCGTCGCGCGAGACGGCGGCTTCGAAAATATGAAAGTTTCCTACCTTCTTCACGCGCCGCAGCGCCTTTTTGGCCTCCAGGCGATACACCGTGGTCTGAATCGTGGTGTAGGCGGGCCGTCCTTTTTCCGGAAAAGCCTCCTGGATCTCGCGAATGGACGCCTGGCCTCGGCTCCACAGCGTTTCCATGATTCGAAGCTCGAGCTTCGCTAATTTCGGTCCAGCCATCTTGTCTCCTACGAATGTATGCAGTACTACTACATATGTAGTTTTGGTGTCAAATGATTTTTTAGCCCGTCTCGAAAAACCTGTTACGGATTGCATTCCTGCGTCCGAAATCGCAACTCGAAGCCGAACCTTAATTTTTTCGAAAATCCACAGGCGGTTGTGACATCTGTCACAGCTTTTCTGCTTACCTTGGGACTAGTCTTTCCTGTTTCCCGGTTGTTCGTGTTTCCCGGTTCCCTCCGAGCAGACGTTTCATCTTGAGGTCTCCCCCATGTTTGGGAGAAACAGCTCGTGTCTGCTCATTTCGATCCTGCTTCTGACGCCGATCTGGTTGCGCGCCCAGTCCGGGCACCCGATCACTATGCCCGATTTCACTTTGCGGCACTCGCCGCGCGTAGTGCAGCCTCCCATCGACGACCCGCTGGTTCGCGAGCCCGTCTCAGTTGCACCGCAGCGAGCGGCAAACGATCTGACGACGCTGGTGCGCGCCGCCGGCTCTATTTTTTCCGGCACTGTCACCGCCATCGTGCGCCATCCCGCGACCAGCGGCCAGACCCTGGAGACGGTCGCGATCACGTTTCACGTGGAAAATGCAATTCGCGGCGCCACTCCCGGCGAGTTTCTCACCATCTCGCAGTGGATTGGCCTGTGGTCGGGTGGCCAGCGCTACCGCCTAGGGGAGCGCGTCTTGCTTTTCTTGTACTCCCCAAGCAAGTTGGGCCTGACCAGTTGCGTCGCTGGCGGGATGGGGCGTTTGCCGATCGATGCCTGGGGGCGTGTCTTGCTCTCGGCACAACATCTCGCAGCCTTTCGGGCGGATCCCGTCCTTGGTGGGAAGTCGCGCCTACGTTTCAGCGATTTCGCCTTGGCGGTACGACGGGCCAGTGAGGAGGAGTGAGTGCATTCGGAAGAGGTGACCATGAAAACTCGCATGGCATTTACTCCGCGCCCATTTCTCCTCAGGCTGGCCTGGTCGGCGATGGCGATCTTCACCTTCGCCACCCTCGTCTCGACGTCGCACGCCGGTGGGCCCAAAAACGTCGCCGGCACCTCTTTCTTCGATCCGACCGCCACTGGGCAGCCGCTCGTCTGGCCTCTGGGACAGATCACGTACTACACCGATCAAGGCGACCTGAGCGCGTACTTTCCTAACGCCTCCGCCAACGCCTTGGTCGCCGATGCCTTCAGCCAATGGACATCGGTGTCTACCGCGGCCCTCACCGCGACCCGCGCTGGCCAACTCGCTGAAGATGTAAGCGGCGCCAATGTAATCGTGAATGCGGATGGCAGCATTTCCCTTCCCCCCGATATTCAACCGACGGCGACCGGCACTCCTGTCGGCATCGTCTACGACTACGACGGCTCCGTCACCGACGCATTGATGGGAAGCGGCGCTGGCGGCGCCAGCGAGTGCGCCTCCAACGCTGTATTCGGCGGCGACGATAATTTCGGATCATCCGCCGTTTACCAGCACGCCCTGATCGTGATCAACGGGCAGTGCGCCCTGCAGTCGTCGCAACGCACCGACGTCGAATATCGTTTAGTGCGCGTGATCGGCAGCGTGATCGGCGTCGGCTGGTCGCAACTGAACCCCAATGTACTCACGGGCTCACCGCATGCAACGGCGGATGACTACGCGGGCTTCCCCGTAATGCACTTCGTTGACCCACCCAACTGCAAGCCCATCACGATGTGTTATCCCAATCCGTACCAGCTGTCGATGGACGATGCCGCCGCGGCGTCGCGGCTCTATCCCGTAACTTCGCAGAATCTGTCGAGTTTTCCCGGCAAGCAGGTGCTTTCAACGGTTACCGCCCGCATTCACGGCCGGGTATGGTTCACCGACAGGCACGGAAATCAAACCCAGCCCATGCAAGGCGTGAACGTCGTGGCCCGCTGGATCGATCCCACAACGGGCCTGCCCTCGCGACGCTATGCCGCCTCGTCGGTCTCCGGCTTTCTGTTCACCGGCAACGCCGGAAATTATGTCACCGGCTTCAATGACTCTCTGGGCAATCCGCTCGCCGATTGGGGATCTGCCAGCCAGAGTTTCGAAGGCTTTTTCGATCTGGCGGGACTTCACCCGCCGAATGGATCGAGTTCACAGTACCAGTTAAGCGTGGAATCGCTTAACTCCACTTGGTCTTCGGGCGTTGGCCCTTACTCGCCGGGTCCGGTTGCGCCTTCGGGGGTATTTGCGCCGATCATCGTGACAGTTACACCGGGCAACGATCTCGGCCAGGATGTGTTGATGACCAGCAACGCGCAACCGGTGCCGCAGGCGGCATCGAGTTGGACGGTTCCGGCGGTCCTTGCTCCCGCAGGCGATTGGGTGGGATCGCTCAGCAACTATGGAGGCATGGACTGGAGAATTCTCGCCGCAAAATCGAATCGCACGCTTTCGGTGGCGGTGATTGCGCTCGACGAAACCGGAAACGCCAGCCAGAGTAAAGCGCAGCCGGTCATTGGGATGTGGGCCGCTTCCGATCCGGAAGGCACGCCGCCCCCCGCATTCACAAGTTCCGCTTTCAACCAGAGCGTTTTAGGCATGACGCGGCTGGACGCGCAAGTCGGGACAGCCAGCAACTTCCTTATTGGAATTTCCGATATTCGCGGTGACGGCCGCCCCGACTACCGCTACCACGCCCACGTGCTCTATGCCGATTCCGTTTCTCCCGCGCGAGTAGGAGTCAATGGCGGGGTGGTGACGGTGCGCGGCACGGGATTTGGCCCTGGCTTGACCGCTGCCATGGGCAGCGCCGCCGCTACGCAATTCGCCGTCAGCCCTGGCCAGATGCTGCTGGGCGCACCTGTGCACGCCGATGGAGCACAGAACATTACCATCTCCGATCCCGTAACCGGCGCCGCTTCCGTTATGACCGGAGCAATCACCTACGGAGCCGCCGCCACCGACACCATTAGTTTGCTCGGCAACGGACTCAATTCCTCGACCTCGGTAGGCACTCGCGCCATGAATCCGGTAACCGTGCGCGTGCTTGCCGCCGATGGCGTCACTCCTGTCACCGGCGCAACCATCGTGTGGAGCGCGACCAACAATGTTCAGCTTTCGGCGTGTGGCGGCGCGTCGTCCTGCGCAATCACCAGCGATCAGGGCGGCACTGCCGCCACCTTTCTGACCCCAGCCGTCAGCGGCGTGGCAACCATCAGCGCGACGCTCGCACCAGCCGCCTATGGTTCTTCGAAGTCAGTAACTGCGACGCTTTATGCCATCGAATCAGCGTCCGACATCGGCGTGCTGACGCCGCGCCTGTGGGTCGCGCAGGGCGCGTCCGCCATCCTTCCGCTCACAGCTCGTGTGCTTAGCAATGGCGTTCCGCGCAACAATGTCACCGTAAACTTCACTGTGGTCGGCGGCGCTGGAACCCTGAGCGCGGCCAGCGCGCAAAGTGATTCCAGCGGATACGCCACCGTAACGCTCACCGTCACCCAACTTACCACGACCGTGCAACTAACCGCCTGCGTCGCGCCCGGCAACGCTCCCTGCCAGACGATTTATGTGAACCCGGTGTCGCTCGCCAACCTGGTGCTGTGGCCGGTCTCTGGAAGCGGGCAAGTCTCCACCGGCCAGGCATTTCAACCGGTGGTGGTGCGGGTCACCGATTCTGCGTCGCCGCCTAATTCGGTCGCAGCTGCGAACGTTCTCTTTCTGACGACCGTGATGCGCGGCACATCGTTCGGAGGAGGCAACGGCACAACCAATCCAGGGAATGGTGCCATGCCGACTATCCTGCAAGTGAACTCGAGCACGGCTCTCACCGACAGCAACGGTCTGGCCAATATTGTGCCCTCGGCTGGCGGTTTTAGCGCACCGCTGGAAGTGGATATTGGAGTTGCTGCCGGAACCAGCGCCACGCTCGACTATCCGCTTCAACTGCTGCCCGCGGCGAGCACAGGGTCGTCTGGCCAGGCGCCAGGGGGGAGTCCTCCGCTGCGCCTTCGCGGACCCATCCGGGCGGCGGGAGAAAGGAGAGTAGAACGTCCGCAAGTGGATGATCCATAATGAGTTAAGCACTATTGTACATACAAGTTTGTATTTAGCACGATTCTTAAAAGATTAGATTAGAGTCGCCCCGGGCAATTGTCGCTCTTGCTCGTCGCCTACGATGCCTTTTGCGGGGTCGGAAACGGCCCTAGCATCGACGATCGATCTCGACTCCGAGGGAAACCTCAAGCCGAACATATTTCTGCGTCCTGCGCTTTCCTGCGCGCTCCTACGACTTTTCAATCACTTGCACGAAGGCTCAATCACTTGCACCAGAAGTCAACAACTTACGGTCGATGAGTTGCGTGGGGGGACGGACAAGAGTGTCCGCTCGACGGAACTCTGCTGAGCTGCACCCGGCGGACTGCCGAGGGTGGCTGTCCCCACACAAACATTGCTGACGACTAGAGTTCCAATTGCTAAGATCCGAAGTCTGACTTTCTAGTTCGCTTCCTTTTCCGCCGAGGCCGAAGAGTGGAAGCGCAGGGCGGCTTTACTTCGTCCACTGGTCTACCCAGTCGTTCACGGTCTGATACCAGAGTCGCGAGTTCTGCGGCTTCATCACCCAGTGGCCTTCGTCGGGGAAATAGAGCATCTTCGAGGGCACGCCTTCCATCTGCAGCGTGGTGAAAAGCTGTAGGCCTTCGCTTACATCGAGCCGGTAGTCGCGCTGGCCGTGGATGACCAGGGTGGGCGTTTTGAAATTCTTGGCGTACTGGTGTGGCGACCACTTCACATAGCCTTCTCGATTGTCGTAGGGCGTGCCTTTGAACTCCCAATTGTTGAACCAGAGTTCTTCGGTCGTGCCCCATGCTGACTCCGCATTGAACATGCCGTCGTGCGACACCAGGCACTTGAAGCGGTCGGTGTGCCCGAGGATCCAGTTGATGGCGTATCCGCCGTAGCTCGCGCCCAAGGCGCACTCGCGTGTCTTATCGACGAATGGATAATGCTCCTCGGCATAGTCGAGGCCCTTCATCAGGTCTTCATAGGGAGCGCCGCCCCAGTCGCCGTTGATGGCGTCAATAAATTTCTGCCCGTACCCAGTCGAGCCGTGGAAGTTGATCATGATGACGACGTAGCCCGAGGGCTGCGAGGAAGTTGGCGAGGCGAACAGTTCAGGATTCCAGCGATACGACCAGTCGTCTCCCCAAGCCCCCTGCGGCCCGCCGTGGATGAGAAACTTCACGGGATACTTCTTCGAAGCATTAAAGTTCGGCGGCTTGATCAGGAAGCCTTCGGCCTCATCGCCATTCGCGCCTTTGAACGTGAAGTTTTCGAGTGCTTGCATCTCGATTTGCGAGAGCAGCGCATCGTTCACATGAGTAAGGGCCCAGTCTTTCGTCAAAGAGCAGCTCTCTTCGCCCGCGTCCACATTCCCCGTTTTTGAAGGACAACCTTCTCCGGTCGCGTCGGCAGCGTAGATCTCCGTTGGGAATTTGATCGACATGCGGCTGTAGATCAGCTGCTTCCCACCTGGCACAGCGGCGACATCATCGTCGAAACCATAGACCAAGCTTCGGATCGGAAACGAACCATCCTTCTGGTTTTGAATTCCAGCGGCGTAGATGAGCAAATGCCCCTTATGCTCCGAGTTGAAGTAGATCGTTCTCGAATCAGGAGACCAGGCGAACGATCCGGCCCATTGCTGGAAACCCTCCGTCAGGTTCTTCTTCTCGCCTGTTTTGCGATCGTAGAGCATCAGGTGAAAGCGGTCGCTCTCGTATCCCGGACGCTGCTGGGCGCGGTAGGCGATGTAGCGGCCATCGGGCGAGTAGAGCGGCGACGAGTCGCTGGCGGGATTGTCGGCGGTGATGTTTTTGGCTTGCACGGGCGAGTCGCCCGTGCCCACACGAACCGGGACGATCCACAGATCGTTGTTGGTAGAGGCTGCCGGATTCTTGTCGTGATTCGACGTGTAGCAAATCTCTTTTCCGTCCGGCGAGAAAGCGTAGTCATCCTGCCCACCGAGCGAGAACACCGGCGAGTCGTAGTCGCCGGGCGTGAGATCGCGGGGAGGGTTGTTGTGGGGACAGCCGCCCTCGGCTGTCCGGTCGAGCGCAGCTCGACTGCTTTGATCCTGGCCTCCGGCAGCACCTTGCCCGGCTTCGCCGCGCCGGACAGCCGAGGCGGCTGTCCCCACACAAACATCGACGGGCACAACAAAGATATGGCTGCGCTTGCCCTCCTTGTAGGCGTTCCAGTGGCGATAGAGCAGGTGATCGAAAATCAGTGCCTTCACTTTTGACTGCTCAACTTCTTTTAGCCTTTTCGCATTGCATGCTTCCTCGGCCTGGGGCGCGCCGTCGCATTCAGGATAAACATCCGAAGTGAAAAGAATGTTCTTGCCATCAGGCGACCATAGTTCGCCACCCGCTTCGGTCGCGATCGAGCTCAGCTTTTGCACTCCGGTCACTTTTCCGGAAGCGCCATCAAACTCCGCGATCCAGACTTGCGAGCCATCCTCCTTCGTCGACAGGAATGCAAAGCGCTTGCCGTCCGGGGCCCAGCGAGGGCGGTCGGCATCCTGATCGGAGATGATCTCCCGCTCCCCTGTCATTGCGACCGGAGACGAAGGATTCGCTTTCGAATCCTTCGTCGCAGTGGAGGGACGTTGCGTTCCCAGCGGCACGATCCAGATGTGCGGGGTTTTCGTGTTGGCCTCCAGATCGACATCGACCACGCTGAAGAGGACCCACTTGCCGTCCGGCGACACTTGCGGATCGCCGACGCGCTTCAGCTTCATCATGTCTTCGAAAGTGAAAGGATGTTTGGCCTGGGCGAGAGCGGGAAGGCTAAAGGCGAGAACGAGAAGAGAAAGAAGAAGCCGGCGCATAAGCGACCTCCATGAAATCATCCGTAGAGAGGTAGCGGCCTAAGCCTCGGGCAGCGCGGCACAGCACGCGCACGGCCGCCAGCAAGACGTTGCGAGCAATGTCTCTACGGCAAACGGATGAGTGTAGCAGGATGGAGCTTCTAGCTTCTAGCTGCGACGGACTGGCCGAGAATCAAAGGGGGGCTGAAAACACAGGGTCCCTCCACTGCGCTTCGCTCCGGT
>DASSRO010000188.1:0-13267 GCA_035701745.1 Candidatus Sulfotelmatobacter sp.
AGATCATGCAAGCCGTGTCGCTTCTCTCGTCGAATGCCAAGCCCACCGATGAAGAGATCGACTCGGTTATGTCGGGCAACATATGCCGCTGCGGAACCTACCAGCGCATCCGCTCCGCGATTAAGGTCGCGGCGAAGGAGAACGCATGATCGCCATCGAGAAGATATCGATCGAAAATGTCAGCCGCCGCGGCTTCTTGCAAGGCGTGTTCTCGGCCGGAGCCTTGGTGCTGTGCGCCCGCATTCTTCCGGAGCCACTCTGGGCCACAACCGCAGCCGCACCGGCGTCGGTCGACGCGTCGGCGTTCCATCCCAGTATCTTCGTCGGGATTCACACCGATGGCACGGTGTACATCGTGGCGCACCGCTCGGAGATGGGCAACGGGGTGCGCACCAGCTTGCCGCGAATTCTGGCGGACGAACTCGATGCCGACTGGAGCCGGGTTCACGTGCTGCAGGCCGATGGCGATGCCGAATACGGATCGCAGGATACGGATGGATCGCATTCGGTTCGTGAATTTTTCGATACGCTGCGCGAGGCCGGCGCGACCGCCCGTCTGATGCTGGTGCGCGCGGCGGCGCAGCAATGGGGTGTTCCGGAATCACAGTGCGTGGCCGACCCCGCGCATGTCGTCTCCGATAAACGTTCCAGCCGCAAGCTGGGCTACGGAGAACTGGCGACGCTCGCCTCGAAGCAGCCGGTTCCGAAGAAGGAAGAACTGACGCTCAAGACTCCGCAGCAGTGGCGGTATATCGGCAAGCCGGCGCCTGGCTACGACGTCACCGACGTTTGCGCGGGCAAACCGCTGTTCGGAATGGACGTGCGCGTCGATGGCATGCTCTACGCCGCTATCGCCCACCCGCCTGTGCTGGGAGGAAAGGTAAAATCGGTCGACGACTCGGCGACGCTGAAAGTAATCGGGGTCAAGAAAACGATCGCGATCGATGCTTTTAAGCCGCCGCACGCTTTTCAACCGCTGGGCGGAGTCGCGGTCATCGCCGACAACACCTTCGCCGCATTCAAGGGACGCAAGCAACTGAAAATCGATTGGGAGAATGGCGGCAACGCGTCCTACAACTCCCAAGACTACAAAAAAGAATTGCAGCAAACCGCGCGCCAGCCGGGCAAAGTGGTGCACACGATTGGCGATCCGGACGCGGAATTCGCGAAGGGCGGAAAAATTGTCGAGGCCGAATATTTCGCACCGCATTTGGCACACGCGTCCATGGAGCCTCCGGTCGCGGTTGCCGATGTTCAGGGCGAGAAAGTGACGGTCTGGTCGCCGACGCAGGATCCGCAAGGCGTGCAGGAAGAGGTCGCTAAGGCTCTCGGGTTGAAAAAAGAGAATGTCACTTGCCACGTAACTTTTCTGGGCGGCGGGTTTGGGCGCAAATCGAAACCCGACTATGCGATCGAAGCAGCCGTGCTGTCGAAGAAAACGGGTAAGCCGGTGAAAGTCATTTGGAGCCGCGAAGACGACATCAAGTTCGACTACTACCATTCGGTTGCCGCGATGTACCTGAAGGCTGCGCTCGACGATAGCGGCAAACCGAAGGCCTGGCTGCAGCGCTCGGTCTTCCCTCCGATCGGATCGACGTTCAAAGAGGGCGAGGTCTACGGCAGCGCGGGCGAAATGTCGATGGGCTGGAATGTAGTGCCGTTCGACGTTGCCAACTTTCGCAGCGAAAACGGGCAGGCTGCGGCGCATGTGCGCATCGGCTGGCTGCGATCGGTGGCAAATATTTATCATGCGTTCGCGGTGCAGTCTTTCGCGAACGAACTCGCGCATGCTGCCAACCGCGATCCCTACGATTATCTTCTTGGGTTGATTGGCAACGGCCACGTGCTCGACGTGGGGCCGCAAGGGCCTGGGGGCGTCGGCGAAAAATATCCCTACGACACCGCGCGGTTGCGCCGCGTCGCCGAACTTGCCGCCGAGAAAGCTAACTGGGGCAAAACGAAATCCGGCAAAGGCACTGGCATGGGCATTGCTGTGCATCGTAGTTTCTTTACCTATGTGGCTTCTGTCGTCCAGGTGGAAGTCGACGATCAGGGAACGGTGCGCATTCCGCATGTTTACACGGCGGTTGACGCCGGCATTGTGGCCAATCCTGAGATGGTGCGGCAGCAGTTTGAGGGTGCGGCCGTGTTCGGTACCAGCATCGCGCGCACGGGCGAGATCACTGCGACCAACGGCGCCATTGACCAGTCGAATTTTTACGACTACCAGGTCGCCAGGATGAATGACGCGCCGCGGCAGGTTGATGTCCACATTGTCGAAAGCACGGCGCCTCCCGCGGGTGTGGGGGAACCCGGCGTGCCGCCGTTCGTGCCAGCATTGTGCAATGCGGTTTTCGCGGCGACGGGCAAGCGCGTGCGCGAGTTGCCGTTAACGCGCAACGGCTTCTCGTAAGGCGACCGATCAGTGACCGCATCGCCAGAGATTTCCCCGTTAGCTGCTCTCTGTGTATTAGCTCAACTTGCGTTCAAGGGCGAACGCATGCGCCTCAGTTGCAGGATGACCTCGGTGAGGAGCAGTGGCAACGCCCAGCAGGCCCAGCCGATGGTGATGGCGCGGTCATTGACCGGCTCAAGTCGCGAGGTCGGCCCGTAGTCGTTCAGCACGCGAAACGTGACAAAGGCGAAGGTGACGACGTAAGCTCGCACCATCCATTCCTTGTGAATCGGGATGCGCCGTTTCGAAATGGCGTAATAGGCCATGCCCGCAGTCGTAACCCAGGCCGCATCCAGCCCGAGCAGCGAAAAACCGAACGCCCATCCATACGTGGTGGAGATCGCCATGTGATAGGCTCCGACCGAGCCGACCGTCACTCCGGCGAGAAATACCTTGCCGGTCCAGCGATGCAGGCGCGCATAACGCGCGCGGAACCCGCTCCAGAACTGCCATGGTCCGGTAAGCAAAGCCACCATGCCGCCGGTCATGTGCATGAGCAGCCATCCGCGATTCGCCCAATAGTTGGGAGAGCCGAGATTCGGATCGTTGAAGGCGGCTTGGTTGTAGTTGAGGTAGTAACGGAAGACGTATTTCAAAACGAAGGCCACTGCGATAGCTAGGATCGCGCCCGAAGCCCCAAGTTTGGCCGCAAAGTTCGCCGTTCGTTTTTTCTGCGGAGTTGACACCCGAGTCGATGCTGCGACAGTCGACATAATCTGCTCCGTTGGTGCGGGACCAATCTACACCCAAACCGGCGCCGGACCAAAAAAGTTGCGAGGGTGGTGCCGGGCTTCCAGAGTCGCTTGAACGCCAGCCGCATCGGCGCTACTATGGCGTGCTGCGCCAATTGAAGAGGGTGACTCGTTATGCCGCAAAATTACGTTCCGATATTCATCTTTATCGCGATTGTTGGAAGCCTGCTGCCGATCACGTTGTTGCTCGCGAAGCTGGTGCGCCCATCGAACCCCAGCAAGACGAAACTGATGCCGTATGAATGCGGCATCGACCCGATCGACAGCGCCCGCGGGCGCTATACGGTGCGCTATTACATCATCGCCATCCTGTTCGTTGTTTTCGATGTGGAGACGATTTTCCTGTTTCCCTGGGCGGTCCGATTCAAAGCCTTCGGCCTGTTCGGCCTGCTGGAGATGCTGATCTTCCTGGCAATCCTGGTAGTGGGCTATGTTTGGGTGTGGAGAAAAGGCGCGCTCGAATGGGTTTAGAAATCGGCGGCGTCTCAAGCGGTAACAATTCTTGTGGAGGCAGCCGAAACCGGCTGTCCAGCAGCGCGCGAAATCCGCCGCTTGGGGACTGATCGCATGCCCAACCTTCCCGACAATCCGATGGATAGTTCTCCAGCTCAGACGTTCACGGCCAGCCGCTGGACGCAAGGCAACTTCTTCTTCCCCACAAGGCTGCTAATCAGCCCGCAACGCGTGACCCGCGTCAAGCCGCGCCTGTTCGGCAGCAACGAAGAAAGCATTGGCATGACGAAGGTCGCCTCGGTGCATATTTCGACGGGAGTTTTCTGGTCTGAGATCGTGATCGAGTCGACCGGCGGCACCGATCCCATCACCAGCCACGGGCATCGCAAGGCGGATGCGAAACGCATCCGCGATCTGATCGAAACTTACCAGGCACAATCCCGCGCGTAGAGCGCGGCCTGATACACTACGCGCGATGGCGACCGCGTCGCGTCCTGCACTCCCCAGATTTTTCCGCTGGCTCTTACCTTTGTCGTTCGTGCTGCAGCTGGCGACCATCGCGGCGTTTCATCAGTATCGAACGCGTCCCGGGGACGACCACTTCGAATTTGGCTGGGAGATGGGGCGGGTCGGCCGCTCGATCGCGCTAGGCCGCGGCTTCAGCAGTCCTTATGAAGGTGATACTGGGCCCACCGCGTGGGAACCACCGCTCTACCCTTACTTGATCGGCGGAGTATTCAAGGTTTTCGGCATTTACACGAAGGCCTCCGCGTGGGTGTTGTTGAGCATCAACAGCCTGTTCGCGACGCTGACGTGCATTCCGATTTTTTACATCGCGCATAAAACTTTCAACGAAAGTATTGCCATATGGTCAGCAGCGGCGTGGGGGCTGGTTCCTTATGTCTGGTATTGGTCGGTCCACTGGATCTGGGATACGACTTTCACTCCGCTCGTGCTCTCTTGCCTGTTCCTGCTTGCATTGGAATTGCAGGGTTGGCCGGGCTGGCGCGGCTGGATCGTGTTTGGCGCACTGTATGGGGTTGGGGCGCTGGCGAATCCGACCATGCTGGCGTTCCTGCCTTTTTGCGGACTGTGGATTTGGCGGCAGCGCTACCGGCGGGGATTGTCGTCGCTGGGAGGCGTTGCGCTTTCGTCGATCGTATTTTTTCTGGTGCTCAGCCCGTGGGTGGTTCGCAATTATGAAGTGTTCGGGCGCTTCGTGTTTCTTCGCGATGATTTCGGATTGCAGATCCGATTGGGTAATGGGCCCTCGGCCGACGGCATGCTGATGGCGTACCTGCAACCGAATCTGAATAAACTTGAACTGGAAAAGTTTCAACGCATGGGCGAACTGGCATATGCGGAGTCTTGCAAGCGTTTTACGTACGACTGGATTCGGGATCATCCGGCGCGCTTTGCAGTGATCAGCGCCAAGCGCTTTTTTTATTATTGGAATGGAGTGCCGCGGCCGACCAACAGCGTCGCGCCGGTCGATTTTCGCAGCTCGGCGTTTCTGGCGACATCGGTGCTGGCGCTGTGGGGACTGGGGCGCGCGGTGCGCCAGAAGCGGCCCGGGGCGTGGCTTTTCGCGGGACTGGTGCTGACTTATCCCACGGTTTATTACTTTGTGTTCCCGCATGCGCGCTACCGCCACCCGATCGAACCGGAGTTGGCGATCTTGATCGTGTTTCTGCTGACGGAAGTGAATTGGCGCAAGTCGCAAGGCCCAACGCGGCAGGAAAATCCGGTGTGAGACAATTTCGGGTCCGCGAATCGCGCCGCGTTCCAATCTATGAATCTTTCCGTCGTCATTATTACTTTTAACGAGGAAGCGAACATCGGGCGCACGCTGGAAAGCGTGAGGCCCCTGCTCGCTGACGGCAAGGGGGAAGTGATTGTTGTTGACTCGGGATCGACGGATCGCACCGTCGAGATTGCGAAGTCTTTCGGCGCGAAGGTGTTTGTGGAGGAATGGAAGGGCTACGCCGCGCAGAAAAACTCGGCGATCGACAAAGCGACCGGTGATTGGATATTGAGTTTGGATGCGGACGAGGAAGTCAGCGATGGAATGCGTGAGTTACTGTCGCAGTACATATTAGGCAAACACGAGGGAGGATACGCAGGCATTGGCATGGTGTTTGCCCGCAAGAACTATTTCCTGGGCCGGTGGATCAAGCACGGGGGATTTTATCCCGATTGCAAACTCCGAATGTTTTGGCGCGGGTTAGGACGGTTTGAGGAGCGGGCAGTTCATGAAGACATACGAATGGTAGAGGGCTGCGAAATCTACGATCCCTCGTACCACTATGTGATGAGGTCACCTATCGAAATCATCCACCACTCATACCCGACGCTGTCTGACTACATCGAGCACATGAATCGCTACTCTTCGCTGGGCGCGGAGATGGTTGTGGCGAAGGGGAACGTCGGGTTCAGTCTAAGGAACATCGTGGTGCGTCCGCTGTTCACGTTTATCTACAACTACTTTTTTCGTCTCGGCTTTCTCGACGGGCGCGAAGGGCTGCTGCTTCACCTCTATCATGCGGTTTACGTCTCGTGGAAATATGCGAAGGCGTGGGAACTGTCGAGGCGGGGGCGGTAGCCTCACCCCTTGTCTTCCTGAGCGGAGGGAGTGCTTCGCGGAGCGCGAAGCACTTCCGGAGTCGAAGGATCCCTACTTCCAAGTTTTGCTGTCCTAGGCTGGCGGGTGGAAAATGCGGCGTCGCCACCCAGGGTTCGGAGCAGGCGGTAGGGATTCTTCGCTGCGCGGAAGTCCGCTTCGCGAACTTCCGCTTCGCTCAGAATGACAGAAGGGTAAGAGTTGCCTACCGACCGGTCGTTTGCACCGGCCACTCCCATCTTGCTCCGGCGCGTTCCCTTCCCTATCATCGAAGCAGACCACTGGGGATTGCATGCCAAAGAAGCCGAAGCCGCAGGTAGCCGAGACTCCGATCAGCGATGTTTTTGAGGGGCGCCATCCCTCCGAAGCGGAAAAGAAATGGGCGGAGCAAACGTTAGGGCCTTCGCTCGAAAAGGGGCCTGAGCGTCCCATTGGCGCGCCTACCGGCACCAATCTCGACGAGCAGGGGCATGCGCGCTTCACCACAATTTCGGGCGTGCCTATTCGGCGGCTCTATACGCAGGCCGACCTTCCCGCGGATTGGAGCGAAGAGCAATATCTTGGCTTTCCCGGCCAACCACCCTACACGCGCGGCATTCACGCCACCGGCTATCGCGGCAAGCTTTACACCATGCGGCAATTCTCGGGATTCGCCTCGCCCGAGGAGACCAACCAGCGCTACAAATATTTGCTCGAACACGGCGGCAGCGGGCTTTCCGTGGCCTTCGATCTGCCCACGCTGATGGGCTACGATTCGGACCATCCGGCCAGCGAAGGCGAAGTGGGCAAGTGCGGCGTGGCCATCGATTCGCTCGAAGACATGGAGATCCTTTTCGGCGGCATCGACCTGGAGAAGACCACGGTGTCGATGACCATCAATTCGCCGGCGTCGGTGCTCTGGGCCATGTACCTGGTGGTCGCGGAAAAGCAGGGCGCCGACTGGAAGAAGATTTCAGGCACGATTCAGAACGACATTCTCAAGGAATACATCGCGCAGAAGGAATACATTTATCCGCCGGCGCCGTCGATGCGGCTGGTCATCGACACGTTCGAGTTCGGATCGAAGTTCACGCCACGCTTCAATACGATTTCAATCAGCGGATATCACATTCGCGAGGCGGGCTCGACCGCGCTGCAGGAACTGGCGTTCACGCTGTATGACGGCGTGGAATATGTGGAATGGGCGCGGCGGCGGGGGCTGGATGTGGACGAGTTTGGTCCGCGGTTGAGCTTCTTCTTCAACGCGCACAACGATTTCTTTGAAGAGATTGCCAAGTACCGCGCGGCGCGCAAGATCTGGTACCGCGTGATGAAAGATCGTTTCGGCGCGAAAAACCAGCGTACGCAGCTCATGCGCTTTCACACGCAGACGGCGGGAGTGTCGCTCCCGGCGCAGCAGCCGATGAACAACATTGCGCGCGTGGCGCTGCAGGCGATGGCTGCGGTTCTTGGCGGCACGCAGTCGCTGCATACCGATTCCTACGACGAGGCGCTGGCTCTGCCCACCGAAGAGGCGGCGCGCATCGCGCTGCGCACGCAGCAAATCATCGCCTATGAATCGGGAGTGGCGCAGACGGTCGATCCGCTAGGGGGATCTTATTTCCTGGAGAACTTAACGCTGCAGATGGAGAAGGGCGCGTTCAATTATTTCGGAAAGCTCGATGCAATGGGCGGCATGGTGAAGGCCATCGAGCGCGGCTATCCGCAGAAGGAAATTGCGGAAGCTTCTTACCAATACCAGCGCGCGGTGGAAGCGCGGGAGAAGGTGATCGTGGGCGCCAACGAGTTTGTCATTGAGGAAGAGGCCCCGAATATTCTCTACATCGACGAAAGCGTGGCCCGGCAGCAATCGGCGAAGCTGAAGACGCTGCGCGCACGGCGCTCGAATGATGCGGTCCAGCGAGCCTTGGGGGCGCTGAAAAAGGCTGCCTCGCAGGAGCCGACTGCGGGAGCCAACGCGAACGTTTCGTCGGCCAATACGATGCCTTACATTGTGGATGCCGTGCGCGCCTACGCTACTGTGGGCGAGATCTGCGAAGCCCTGCGCGAGGTCTACGGCACTTATACGGAAGTGAGCATCACATAAAGCTGGACAGCCGTCTACCGGGCTTTCCTGTTTTTCTTGTTCGGCGATGTGGCTCCCTCCAGACCCCACAATCGCAGATGGCATTTGCGGCACATATCCTTGGTTTCCGTATTCTGGTTCAGGGCATCTTCGGGAATCTCGGCACCCATCTTGAGCAGGTGCAACTGCGCGCCCCCGTGTGGCAGATGGCAACTCAGGCATGACATCTCTTCGCCGGTGAGCGGATCAACAATTCCGCTGACCGGATGCCGCTCGTAGGGGTGACCCGTACGGTGATCGCTCGTGAGAATGATGGAGGGCAGATACGGCGAAGGAACGGTTTCTCCCGTTCGCAGGTGACAGGTGAGGCAAAGCTCGTTCACCTTAGCGCGCAAAAGTCGGGGATTCTCCGCCCCGTGCGGATCGTGGCAACGCGTGCACATTCCGGACGCATAGGGCAGATGCGCGTACTGAAACGAGGTCGCTTCATGGCATTCAAAGCATAGAACCCCGTTCTCGCGCTTGAGAACGACGTTGCTCTCATCTTGCCGGTTTTCGACCGCGTGGCATGCGGTGCAGCCGCGTTTCATTGCCGGATGGATGTGGGTGCCGGTAGCGTGGTCGGCGTGGCACTCCAGGCAGTTCGAGCTGTTATCGATGCGCGTGGGATGCTGGCCTGCATAGCACAGGCATGAACTCAAGAGGCAGGCGATAGAAAAACGCAGCGGCAGATTCATACGATTCTCCGTTAGCGGTCTTGCTTCGAATCGAACGCGGTATCGGCCACGGCGCCCGCAGCTTTCAGGCGCACCAGGTATGGCGAGAAGGGCGTGACCTCCAGCGCCAATTTATCTTTGGCGGAGTAGATCCGCGGCGGACGCGCTTTAACGAACTTCAACTGTCCGGCCCAGGGATCGAGTTTCACCCGGCTGCCCAGAGGCAAGGCGACGATTTGCTGGGGGTTATCGGGTTCGAGCGCGGGAGCGGCGTCGGCAACCGCGCTCATGAAGGAAATGTGACTGTCGGTGACCAGGCTCTCGCCGAGATTCGCCCGCGTCAGGTTGGGAAGCTTCTTGTCGTATCGGACCAGCGCTTTCAGAAAGAGCCCAGCCTCGACCAGGTTGTCTTTGTAGGGCGAGTTCGCCAGAAACTTCAATCCCATCACGTCAGCTTCGCGTTCCTGCTCGGTGGTGTGTTTGAAATCGAAGAGCGGCAATTGCTGCAGGCTGGGGACGACCATCCGATCGTTGAAGGCGAAAGTGCTGTCGAGATCGTGGCCCAGGGCGGCGTGCGCGAGGGCATGCGACAAAATAACCGCGAGGGCGGCTTCGTTGGGCAAGGCATCGAGCAGGCCGCGGCTGACGAGAATGGTGTGGCCGATGGTCGCCACTTCAATGGGCGTAGTCGGAATAATGCGGCAGCGCACCTCGGGATCGAGGACGATCTGATTGGTAACTTCGAGGTTGGTAATTACTGTTTTTAGAACTTTGTCGACTTCGCCTTCGGGCACGATCAAGCCAAGTTCTTCGAGTTTGATGATGACGTTATCTTCGGCGCGGCGTTGCCAGGACCGCTGAATGTCCAATGGACTCTGGTCGGGGTTTTCGGAGGAATCCTTGGCAGACGCCGGATCGACCACGATCTCTGTGAATTCCGATTCGCGGCGCGGCCCGAGGTTGTAACCCCAGATCCGCGTCTGCGCCTTCAGTCGGGGGTTCTGGGTTTGCGGTTTATTGGAATCGAATTCTTCCGAATAGACGACGGCGGGAAGCCACACACCCGGGCGCAGATTCATCCGCCAGCTGTCGATGTGAAAGGTTCCGTAGCTGCCGTTGAAGCGGACAATGTTGAAGCCGCCATCTTCCACCCAGATGGCGCCCTTGAAACGTCCGGCATTCTTATCTTTTTCTTTGCGCGGGCTGACTTCGAAAATCAGGCAACGGACCTCTCCCAGGAATTCACTCTGCATGTAGCGCAGCTGATAATTCTTGCGATCGAAACCGGTGCGATCTACGAAAATCATGCTGGAGAAGCCCACCGGACTGAGCGAATAAAGTTTCGCGAACGATCCCGCCATCCGTTCCACCAGCCGTTTGTCGAGATAGAACTCCTCCTTCGCCTGCTGGAATTGCACTCGCCCCAGAAAATAGCGGTCTTCGGAAGGGACGAATCCCAAACTGGCATCGGGCTGCATGCGCTGCAGATAGGTTTCAACCATGGGGCTGTAGCTCCGCATGGTGGTCGACAATGCGCGTTCGTTGGCGAGGATTCGATCAATCGCTTGTTCAGGATTGGATTTCGGGGCGCTACCGGCAAAACTGGGGAAGGCGCCAAACAGAATCAGAAAAGGAAGAATGAAGTGACGGGCCATTGTCGACCTCCTGCAGACCAAACGCGTTTGAGCGGAGTCAGGAAGGGGGAGGGATAGAGGTGCCGACCAAGAATCAAAGTGGGGGAGGAGAACGTTGCCTACAGCGCGAGGTTAGAGCTGTGGGCCTGAAGAGAAGTCCAGTTTTGGTCCTGAGCCCGGCAACAGATAAAGTACGGAGGCTTTGCATAAAGCCTCTCTCTCGGAAAAGGAAAGGCGGAAGGCGGCAGTCTCCGAGTATCGGGGGAAGACAGTCGCGATTTTAAGAGCCTCTAAGGTTGGGCACAGTGAGGGGACGCACTGCAGTTAGTGATTTCCGGCATAAGGATCAGCAATACGGAAGGTGAGTCGATCTCACGTGAAAAAGCGCAGCAACTGCGAGGAAAGGCCCGGCGGCCGGGCCAGGAATTAAGCGCTGGTCGTTAGTTCGAGGGTATGTTATTGAAAATACGAGCGCTCGGCCATTCCGAGGATGGCACCTTACGTGCGTTCCTGTTGGGATGAACGAGCGCCCTATGGCCACTAACGCGCAACCTGAAGTGCGTCAGCAGACTGGCTGGAGAACGAACCAAGTTTATGCGATGGCGGCAATCTGCCTGCTCGTCGGGTTGGCTCTAGGTTATTTGTTCCGCGGGTCGGCAACCGGGGCTGCGCCCGCTCAAATGACCGCAGCTGCCGAGGGTAGCCCGGGCAGCCCGCATCAGATGCCCAGCCTGGAAGAGATGAAGCATATGGCCGACAAGAAGGCCGAACCCTTGCTGGCCAAGCTGAAAACAGATCCAAACAACTCTAGCCTGCTCAATCAGATTGCAACACTCTATAAGGCAACTCATCAATTCAAAGAAGCGGCGGGATATTACCAGAGGGCGGTCGACGCCGATCCCAAAAACGTGGCCGCGCGGACTGATCTTGCTTCTTGCCTTTATTACCAGGGCGACGCGGACGGCGCTATCAAGCAGCTGCAGCAATCTCTCCGCTACGATCCCAAGGACGCCAACTCGCTTTTCAACCTGGGAATGATTCGCTTGCAGGGTAAGAACGATGCCAGCGGCGCGGTTACGGCTTGGCAACAATTGCTGAAGCTGAATCCAACGCTGGCCGCAGACAAGAAAGTTGCGGTGCAGAAGTTGATCGCGCAGGCCCGCCAGCCCAAAGTGAACGAATAGCCCTGATTCGAAGCGAGCACTCCAGCTTGCTGTGGCGCTCATAATTCTCGAAGTCATGTTGTGCGCGGGGCGTCCGCGCGAAGGCCGAAGCAAGGATTGGAACCTTCTTAGGAGGCCCTGTCGGCCGGGCATCTGGCAAGGCAGGAGCCACGAGGCATGAAGAAGAGAAGAATGAAATGACGGCCGTAACCGGGACGTCCTAAAGTTTTGTACAAAAGGTCGATAGAACAGGTATGGCCATACCTGTACCTGGTCGGCGCTTTTGGTCGCTCCTGCCGCTGCTTCTGTTTTGCGCCGGAATTTCCCCGCGCGTGGTGGGCGATTCCGGCGACTTCACCTACCGCAGCAGCGCCAGCGAAGTTCGCCTGAGCTTCTCAGCCACCGACCAGAATGATCACGGCGTGGCCACACTGCAGTCCAGCGACTTCGCTGTAGTTGACAAGGATGTTATCGTCCGCAATTTTCAAAGCTTTACCCGTTCCGATTGGTCCAAGCTGGAAATTGCGATTTTGGTGGATGCCAGCGGCTCGGTCACACCACGATTCCGCCAGGAACTCACCGAGGTTTTGAACCTGGTTTCTCAGACCTCAGGAATTCCGGACGAGAATCTCGCGATCTTTTCGTTCCAGGGCCTAAAGCCGGCGCTGCTGTGTGCGGGGAATTGTCAAAGCCTGGCGACCGCCGAGAGACTCCTCCCTGAGCGGAGCGCCACCGGCCTTACGCCCTTGTTCGACGCGATCCTGTTTGCTTCGGAGTTTCTTGGCAAGCGGGGCGACAGCCATTCGCAAAGAATCCTGATCCTATTCTCGGATGGCGCGGACACGGCCAGCGAAAATTCGTTGCGCGATACCATCGATGACTCGCTGCGCCATGACCTTCAACTCGATTGCATCGACCTGAATCCGCCTTCCCGATTCTCTTCAGGAACTGGCACGTTGCAGACGCTGGCTCGCTCCACGGGAGGCCACTATTTCCCGGCTCCCGATGGGGGAGCCCACGCGCTGCAAGTGATTCTCGAAGGCTTTCAGGCAAGCTACACGGTCAGTTATCGACTGCCGACCCGTGTTCCCGGATTTCACAGCATCCGGATTCTTCCAACCCATAACCGCAACCTGCAGTTCCGCAGCCGAAGCGGATACTACTATCCAGAGCAAACTCGATAAATGGGGGATTATGAAACGCTCGCTCTCATGCATTGCTATGCTGTTCACCTTCACCTTCGCTTTAATGGCGCAGACGCACAGCCAGCAACAAGGCACAATAGTTCGCATGCGCATGGCGGAATGTCTCGGCCTGCAGCATCCACTAATGGCACAGATGTCGGGCGGCGCAAGCCCGGAACCCGGCGTGCTCTGCCCCGAATACGTTCTGGTAGGGGAGAAGGTGGT
>DASSRO010000189.1:0-4155 GCA_035701745.1 Candidatus Sulfotelmatobacter sp.
ACTCCTGCGTCGGCTGCAACAACTGCATGCTCGCCTGCCAGTCGGAGAACAACATCGCCGTCGTCGGCAAAGAGCAGACGCACATCGGCCGCCACATGCACTGGATTCGCATCGACACCTACTACGAAGGCGACCGCGACAATCCCCGCGCATTCTTCCAGCCCGTGCCCTGCATGCAGTGCGAAAACGCCCCATGCGAAGTTGTTTGCCCGGTGGGAGCGACCAATCACTCCACCGAAGGCCTGAACGACATGGTTTACAACCGCTGTGTGGGCACGCGCTACTGCTCCAACAACTGTCCTTATAAAGTGCGCCGCTTCAACTTCCTGCTCTTCCAGGACTGGGAGACGCCACAATATAAGATGATGCGCAACCCCGACGTCAGCGTGCGCAGCCGCGGCGTCATGGAAAAATGTACGTACTGCGTGCAACGCATCAGTGAGCGCCGCATTGATGCCGAACGCGAAGACCGCAAAATCAACGACGCCGAACTCCAGACCGCCTGCCAGCAGTCCTGTCCCGCGGGCGCGATCATCTTCGGCAACATCAACGACCCCAACAGCAAAGTTTCCAAGTTGAAAGCGCAGTCCAGAAACTACAGCCTCCTGGGCGAACTCAACACCCGCCCACGAACCACGTATTTGGCAGAAGTAAGAAATCCGAACCCGGAGTTGGAAAGCTAGAAGCTAGTAGCTAGAAGCTAGAGGCTATGCCCGAGCAATACAAATCGTCGACCGAACTCGAACGCGCCCCCGTCATCGAGCCGGGCCACACCTTCGGCACGGTCACGGAAAAAATCAGCGCCATCGTGCTCACCCGTCCCGCTTCCAACGGGTGGTTCATCGGCTTCGGCATCTGCTTCATGCTCACCATGATGCTGCTGTTCGCCATCGGATATCTTTTCCTCAAGGGCATCGGCATCTGGGGCGTCACCATCCCCATCGGATGGGGCTTCGCCATCGTCAACTTCGTTTGGTGGATCGGCATCGGCCACGCCGGCACTTTGATTTCCGCCATCCTCTTATTACTCCGCCAGTCGTGGCGCAATTCCATCAACCGTTTCGCCGAAGCCATGACGCTGTTCGCCGTGGCCTCCGCCGGAATCTTCCCCGCCATCCACGTCGGCCGCCCCTGGCTCGCCTACTGGCTCTTTCCCTATCCCAGCACCATGGGCGTATGGCCGCAGTTCCGCAGCCCGCTCATGTGGGACGTATTCGCCGTCTCCACCTATGCCACCATTTCCGCGCTGTTCTGGTTCATCGGCCTCATCCCCGATTTGGCCACGCTGCGCGACCGCACCGACAACCGCGCGCTCAAGATTGTTTACGGCATGCTCTCCTTCGGATGGCGCGGATCGGCCCGCCACTGGCATCGCTATGAGACCGCTTACCTGCTGCTCGCGGGCCTGGCCACTCCGCTCGTGCTCTCCGTTCACACGGTTGTGAGTTTCGATTTCGCCGTCGGCATCGTCCCCGGATGGCACACCACCATCTTCCCGCCTTACTTCGTTGCCGGCGCGATTTATTCCGGCTTCGCCATGGTGCTGATGCTCGCCATCCCCATCCGCAAAATCTACGGCCTGGAAGATTTCATCACCGAGCGCCACCTGCAAAATTCCGCCAAGGTCATGCTGGCCACCGGACTCATTGTCGCCTACGGCTACTTCATCGAAGGATTCATGGGCTGGTACGGCGGCGATCGCTACGACGCCTTCACGCTGTGGAACCGCCTGCATGGGCCCTACGCCGGTCCCTACTGGATGCTGCTGATCTGCAACATTTTCATGCCGCAGGTGCTGTGGATTCGCAAGCTGCGCACCAGTCCGATCGCGCTCTTCTTCATCTCCGGCGTGATTCTCGTTGGCATGTGGCTCGAGCGCTTCATCATCGTTGTCGTCAGCCTGCATCGCGACTTCCTCACGTCCTCATGGGGCATGTACTACCCCACGCGTTGGGATTGGATGACCTACATCGGCACCATCGGCATGTTCCTGGCCGCCATGTTCCTGTTCCTGCGGATTCTGCCCGCGATCTCGATCTTCGAAATGCGCACCCTCCTGCCCGAGTCGGAGGTGAAGGAATGAAGCGCGATCCCATCTACGGCATCATGGCCGAGTTCGATTCTGCGCAGGCGCTCATCGACGCGGCCCACGCCACTCATCAGGCCGGCTACAAGAAGATCGATGCCTACAGCCCGTTCCCCATCGAAGGCCTGGCGGAGGAAATCGGTTTTCATCGCGACGAAGTTCCGCTTGTCGTCTTGATCGGCGGCATCGTCGGCGGCCTCACCGGGTACCTCATGCAGTACTGGATGTCCGCCGTCGACTATCCATTGAACATCGGCGGCAAGCCTCCGCACTCCTGGCCCGCATTCATTGTCATCACCTTCGAGATGACGATTCTGTTTGCCGGAATCTCAGCCGTCTTCGGCATGCTCGCCCTCAACGGCCTGCCCATGCCGTATCACCCGGTATTCAATGTCCCGCGTTTTTCATCAGCCTCCAAAGATCGTTTCTTCCTGATCGTGTTTTCCACCGACAAGAAGTACGATCCCACGGAAACGCGCCGCTTCCTCGAAAGCTTTGCCCCGCGCTCCATCTCGGAGGTGCCAAGCTAAAATGCTTCACCTTCGCAAATTCTCCTGTGGGGACAGCCGCCCCCGGCTGTCCGGTCGAGCGCAGCTCGACAGCCTGTCATTTACACCCGGGTGCCCACGAAAGCCCGCGCGAGCGGCCTTCCTTCGTGAACCTTGGTGTCCTTCGTGGTTGAAGAATTTCGTCGGATCGTGGTTAAAGCTTTTCTTCCCACTGCTGGCAATAACAGTCACCGCCGCCTGCCGCATCGACATGCACGTGCAGCCGCGCCTGAACCCGCTTTCCCGCAGCGACTTCTTCTCCGACCAGCGCTCCGAGCGTCCGCCGGTCGAGGGCACCGTCGCCCGCGGCCAATTGCACGAGGACACCTATTTCTACACGGGCAAAATCGGCAGCAATCCCGGCGACGCCATGCCCTTCGCCGTCACCAAAGAAGTCCTGGAGCATGGCCGCGAGCGCTTCAACATCTACTGCGCTCCCTGCCACTCGCGCCTCGGAGACGGTAACGGCTTCGTCCCGTCACGCGGATTCGCCCGCAGGCCTCCGTCGTTCCACATTGCGCGCCTGCAAAAAGCGCCGCTGGGATATTTCTATGACGTCATCACCGAAGGTTTCGGGATTATGCCCGATTACGCGTCGCAGATTCCGCCCAAAGATCGCTGGGACATCGTGGCCTACGTTCGCGCGCTGCAGTTGAGTCAGAACGCCACCATGGCCGACGTTCCCGCAGGCCAGAAGATTCCTTCCGAGCCGCTGAAATTCCGCGAGCCCGGAACCGGCGCGACCTTGCCCGCTCTGCTGCCCGAAACTAATTCCACGACCGAGGAAAAGAAATGAGCGCGGCGCCTGTGAAACAAATCGATCTGACGCCTCCGCCGGTGGTGAAGACCATCGCGCAGCGCTCCCTGATCGTCGGCCTCGTCTTTGGCATCGTCGCGGTTATCCTCGCCTTCCTGCGCCCCGAACAATTCTTCCGCGCCTATCTCCTCGGCTTCATGTGCTGGCTCGGCGTGGCCCTGGGATCAATGGCGATCCTCATGATCCGCCATCTCACTGGAGGCGGTTGGGGCATGGTCATCCGCCGCATCCTCGGCGCCGCCATGCGCACCGTGCCCTTGCTCGCGCTGCTGTTCATCCCGGTCATTCTCGGGATTCACAAGCTCTACATCTGGGCGCAACCGCTCGACCAGGTTGCCGACAAGCATCTACGCGAGCACCTCGAAGACATCACCAAGACTTATCTCACCACAAACGGATTCATCCTTCGCGCCATCTTCTACTTCGCCATCTGGAATCTTCTCTCCTACTTGCTGTCACATTGGTCGAAGCAAACCGACCGCGCCGGCGCTCCCGACAACACACAGCGCTTCAAAGCCGTCGCAGGCCCAGGCTTGATTCTTTACGGCTTCACCATCTCCTTCGCCGCCATCGACTGGGTCATGTCGCTCGATCCCAGCTGGATCTCCACCATCTTCGGCCTCGTCATTCTCATCGGCGAAGTGCTCACCGCCATGTGCTTCGCCGTGGTGGTCGAGCGCATCCTTTTCAACTACAAGCCGATG
>DASSRO010000190.1:0-11731 GCA_035701745.1 Candidatus Sulfotelmatobacter sp.
CGCTGGCCGATTACTTTACGCTGCTGGAGCGGTTCGGCGATTTGAAGAAAGTTTCGCTGGCGTATGTGGGCGATGGGAATAAAGTAGCGCATTCGCTGATGTTGACGTGCGCGTGCATCGGATCGACGATTCGAATCGCGACGCCGAAGGGCTACACACCGAACGCGCAGATTGTGGCGGACGCAAGACGAATCGCAAAAGAGACGGGAGCGCGGATCGAGTTGATGACCGATCCGCAGGCGGCGGTCGCGGGCGTGGACGCGGTTTATACCGACACGTGGGCGAGCATGGGGCAGGAACAGGAAGCGGGGCAGAGGAGCACCATATTCCCTCCGTACCAGGTGAATCGTGGACTCATGGCGAAAGCCGCGCCCCATGCGGTGTTCATGCATTGCCTGCCGGCGCATCGCGGACAGGAAGTGACGGATGAAGTGATGGACTCGGAAAATTCGGTCATCTTCGATCAGGCGGAAAATCGCCTGCATGTACAGAAGGCTATTCTTTCTTTATTGCTGGGTGGCGCGGTTCGCCTGCCCGTTAGGAGCGCTCATGCCTGAGAAAGTAGTTCTCGCTTACTCCGGTGGGTTGGATACGTCGATCATCATTCCATGGTTGAAAGAAAATTATTCCTATGACGTTATCGCCATGGTGGGCGACGTGGGCCAGGGGGACGACATTGAGGCCGTGGTGGAGAAGGCCTACGCGACGGGCGCCAGCAAAGTGGTCGTGGAGGATTTGCGCGAAGAGTTTCTGACGGGATATGTGTTCCCTGCGCTGAAGGCTGGGGCCGTTTACGAGCACAAATATCTGCTGGGAACTTCTCTGGCGCGCCCGGTGATCGCGAAACACCAGGTGGAAGTGGCGTTGCGCGAAGGAGCGACGGCGGTTGCACACGGATGCACGGGCAAAGGCAATGACCAGGTACGGTTTGAGCTGACGTATCAAGCGATGGCGCCGGAGTTGAAAATCATTGCGCCGTGGCGGGAGTGGACGCTGAAGTCGCGCGAGGACTGCCTGGATTACGCGGAGCAGCACGGGATTCCGGTGGCGGCGAGCCGCGAGAAGATTCACAGCCGCGACCGCAATCTGTGGCACATCAGCCACGAGGGCGGCGAGTTGGAAGATGCGGGGAGCGCTCCCTTAGCGACGACGTGGCAGATCACGCGCTCGCCTCAGGAGGCGCCGGACAAAGAAGAGCAGGTTCGCATTGGATTTGCGCAAGGTGTGCCCGTGTCGGTGAATGGGATGAAAATGGATCCCGTGTCGCTGGTTGAATTGCTGAACGAGATTGGCGCGCGCAATGCGATTGGGCGCGTGGACGTGGTGGAGAACCGTTTTGTGGGAATGAAATCGCGCGGCTGCTATGAGACTCCGGGTGGAACGCTGCTGATCGCGGGGCACCGCGAGCTGGAAGCATTGTGCCTGGAACGCGAAGTGGCGCACTTCAAGCAGCACATCGGGCTGAAATATGCGGAGATGGTGTACTTCGGGCTGTGGTTCACGCCGCTGCGCGAGGCACTGGATGCGTTCGTCGAGAGCACGCAGAAGGAAATGACGGGAAGCGTCACGCTGGGGCTGTACAAGGGGAATGTTTCCGTCGTCAGCCGAGAATCGGACTATTCGCTGTACCGCACGGATCTTTCTTCGTTCACGATGGGGGACAGCTACGACCAGAAAGATGCGGAGGGATTCATCCGGATTCTCGGACTGCCCTCGCGGTCGCGGGCGCGCTCTCGGGTGGAGGTTGGGCGATGAAAATGTGGTCGGGAAGGTTCCGGCAGGCGCTGGATCCTGACTTCGAGCGCTGGCAGAGGTCGTTCAGCTTCGATCGGCGGTTGCTGAAGTGTGAACTGCTGGCCAGCAACGCGCACGCGCGGGCGTTGAAGGATGCGGGGATTTTGTCAGCGGAAGAGCTGATCAGCATTCTGCAAGGACTGAAACAGATTGGAGAGAAGGCGGCGACGTCACCGAAGTTTCTCGACGACGAGGATGCGGAAGACGTGCATCACTTTGTGGAGAAGGAACTGGTCGCGCTGATTGGAGAAGCGGGATACAAGCTGCACAGCGGGCGCAGCCGGAACGAGCAGATTGCGACCGATCTGCGACTTTACGTGAGAGCCACGATCGATCAACTGCGGCATGAACTGGGCGAGGTGTGCGGTGTGTTGGTGGATCGCGCGGATCGGGCGGGGGATGCGGCGATTCCGGCGTATACGCACTTGCAACGGGCAGAGCCGGTTTTGCTGGGGCATTGGCTGCTGGCTTACATTGAAATGTTTTTGCGCGATGCGGAACGGCTGGGGGATTGCCGAAAACGGCTGAACGTTTGTCCGCTGGGATCGGGTGCGGTGGCGGGGGCGACGTTGCCACTGGATCGGAGTTTCATAGCCGGCAGTCTCGGATTTGACGGTCCGACGGCGAACAGCCTCGATGCGACGAGCGATCGGGACTTTGCGCTTGAGTTCGTCAATGCGTTGTCGCTGCTGGCGTTGCATTTGAGCCGTTGGGCGGAGGAGATGATTTTATTTTCTTCGCAGGAATACAGTTTTGTGATTCTGCCGGAGGCTTATTCGACCGGCAGCAGCGCGATGCCACAGAAGAAGAATCCGGACTTACTGGAATTGGTGCGGGGAAAAAGCGGGAGGATTATAGGGAATGCGACATCGCTGATGGTTGCGATCAAAGGATTGCCGCTGGCTTACAACAAAGATCTGCAGGAAACGCAGGAACCGTTGTTCGCTTCTTCGGACACGATGCTGCAGATGCTGCCGCTGGTTGCGGAATGGATCAAGGCGGTGGAATTCGATCGGGAGCGCATGCAGCAGGCGGCGCAAACGGGATTTATGAATGCGTGGGCAGCGGCTACGTACCTGGTGAAGCGGGGCGTGCCTTCGAGGCTGGCGCACGAGCGGGTTGGCAAGGCGGTGCAAGTGTGCATCGAGAGAGGCTGCGAACTTCAGGATCTGGCGCTGGACGAACTGCGATCTCTGAGTCCGGCATTCGACGAGGATGTTTTCGAGTCGCTGAAACTGACTTCCGTACTGGGAGTGCACGATGTTGCGGGCGGCACGGCGCCGGGCCGCGTACGACAGGCAGTCAACGCCACTAGAAAGAGGATCGAATCTCTTCGCGAGGAGGCCCATGCGCACGCGTAAAGCCATTCTGCCCGACGCAGAGCAGATTCACGAGTTGATTGGGGCGTACTCCGGCGACGGCACTTTGCTGCCCCGCACGTTGCCGGAAATTTGCGAGAACGTTAGAGACTTCGTGGTACTGGAAGACGAAGGGCGCATCATTGGATGCGGGGCGCTGCATTTGTACGGCACGCACCTCGCGGAAATCCGGTCGATCACCGTTGCTCCGTGGGCTCAAGGCAAAGGCGGAGGCGGGCGACTGGTAAAAGCGCTGATGGCGGAGGCGAAGAGGCATCGCGTAGGCTGCATCTGCCTGTTCACGCGCAAGCCAGATTTCTTTGCGGGCCAGGGATTCTCGGTGGCACAGCGCGAGGATCTTCCCGACAAGATTTACAAGGACTGCCACGCGTGTCCGCGCTTTCATTGCTGCGACGAAGTGGCAATGGTGCGCGGGCAACTACCGAGATTCGCGATCCTGCCGGAGCCGGCAAACTGGCTGGTGAAGCTGCAAGGGTGGTCGCCAAATGTCGAGGACCAGGGAAGCTCTAGCTGATCTCCCTGGCTCCGTCTTCAGCGGTGCAAGGATAAACTTCGGGGCTGATTCCGGTTTCTTGCCGGTAGCGCTCGGCAATCGTCCTTGCAAAGGCGGCAGCGTGTTCCTCGCGGACCAGATTGACGGTGCAGCCTCCGAAGCCGCCGCCAGTCATGCGTCCACCACAGAAGCCGGGCAGGTCTTGCGCGGCTTCCACCATGATGTCGAGTTCCCTGCAGCTAACCTCGTAAAGATCGCGCAGGCTGGCATGCGAGTCGCGCATCAATTCCCCCACGCGAGTCAAACTTCCTTCCGTGAGAGCCTGCGCCGCATCGAGAGTTCGCTGGTTCTCGCGGATGACGTGGGTGCAGCGCTTGGCGATCGTTGCGGGCAGATCACGAATGTGCTGATCGAGCATTTCGAGTGAGACGTCGCACAGGGCGCGGACTGTGGGATTCCACTTCTGAAAATATCCGACTGCCTCTTCGCATTCGTGACGGCGAGTATTGTATGCGCCGGTGGCGTGATCGTGCTTCGTCATGGTGTTGCAGACGACGAGTTGAATGCCTGCGGGGATGGGAACGAACTGAAACTCCAGCGAACGGCAATTGAGAAGAAGGGCGTTCCCTGCTCGTCCGAGGCAGGAAACGAACTGGTCCATGATGCCGACGCGGGCGCCGACGAAACTATTTTCGGCCAGGCGGCAGAGTTGTGCGACCTCGGGTAGAGGGAGTTGCACTTCGCCGATGCTCATTAGTGCGAGGGCGGAGGCTACTTCGAGAGCCGCGGACGAACTTAATCCCGCAGCGACGGGAACTTCGCCGTGAACGAAGAGGTTTGCGCCACGAAGTTTGTGTCCGCGCTGGCGAAGCACACAGGCGACGCCGAGCACGTAATCGCACCAGGCGCCGGTACGACGCTCGGGCAGGTGGTCGAGATCGAATTCGAAGTGGCCTGGAAAGTCTTCCGAGTGAAGTACGAGTTTTCGATCGTCGCGCGCGGCAATTGCAACATAGGTGGAAAACGCAACGGCGGCGGGCATGACGAAGCCATCGTTATAGTCGGTGTGTTCGCCGATAAGATTGACGCGGCCGGGCGCGCGAAAAATTCTGGGACGATCGCCGAAGCGTTGTTTGAAGCGGTTCCTAAGTTCGTGCGAATTGGTGAATGTCATCAGGCACGAATACCCATGCAAAACGGATCGTGCGGATCCAAAAGCAGGTCAGTCTCAGAATTTACAAAAGCAGAGCCCTTGATGCTGGGATAGACGACGCCGTCGCGAACTGTGACGCTGCCCTCGAAGATGCTGCCGACAATGCTCTCCTGCTTCCATATCTGGCCTTCGCGAATTTTTCCGTCGGCGTAGAGACACGCTAGTTTGGCGCTGGTTCCGGTGCCACAGGGAGAACGATCGTAGGCCTTGCCGGGGCAGAGCACGAAATTCTTGCTGTCGACGGAAGGTAGCCGGGACGGACCGAAGAGTTCGATGTGGTCGATCTCCTGATTTGCGGCGCCGGTCATTCCTTGCCGGCGGAGCGCTTGACGAATGGCCCAGGCGAAGTCAGTGAGTTGTTCGATGTTGCTCAGCGAGAGTTCCATGCTGTGGTCGCGCACGAGGAAAAACCAGTTGCCTCCCCAGGCGACATCGCCGTGCACCTTGCCGTAGCGCGGGACTTCGACAGCGACGTTGGCGGCCAGGCGGTAGCTCGCGATGTTGTTCACGGTGACTTCGCCGCTCGGATGCAGGACGGCGCTCACGGTTCCGACGGGCGTTTCGATGAGGTGTTCGCCGGGCTGGACGCGATTCATGAAGGAGAGCGTGGCGACGAGGCCGATGGTGCCGTGACCGCACATGCCGAGATATCCGACATTATTAAAGAAGATGACGCCGGTGGCACACGCGAGGTTAACGGGAAGGCAGAGCAGCGCGCCAACGATTACGTCGGAGCCGCGCGGCTCGTTGACGACTGCGGAGCGAAAACTATCATGCTCGCTGCGAAAACGTTCGAGGCGCTCGGCAAGGGGGCCGGAGCCGAGATCGGGGCCTCCGCTGACAACGACGCGGGTTGGTTCGCCTCCTGTGTGGGAGTCGATGACGCGAACTCTACGGGTGGGATGAGCGATCATCTTGTGCGTGGAGGTTAATTTTAAATGATTCTTTACTCCTTCTGGCGGGGATTGTGCCAGGGCCTGCGGGCGGCGATATTGCGAGCGCGAGAACAGAATCGCGAAGAGTCGGAGCGAGTTTGGCTTTTGAGCGCGTTTTATTTCAAGTCGCCGGTGTTTTTGAAACTCATTCCGGATAGCGGTTTGCCGGAGGCCAACACATCGCGGATGGCGGCTCGATTTGTGCCGGCTTGTTCGATTGCGGCTGAGAGAGCGCGGAGGGCTTGCTCAAGAGGAGTTCCTTCCGGGAAGCGAAAGATCCAAGGGATATTGGTGGAGGTAAGAGCGCGATCGGAGGAGATGGCAACGACGGGGACGAACGATTTCACTGCGATCTGTTCGGCGAGATGACTGGAGAGGCGGTCGAGGGCGACGATCGCGACGATGTGCTCCTGATAGACGGCTTTCACCAGGTCGGCGGACGCCTTGCCCCAGGGAGTGTCGGAGGGGATGGCGATCAGCGCATTGGGGTTGGCGGACGGATTGAGCGCACTCAGGGTGCGCTGAATTTCTGGCTGGCGGACAAGTTCGTCGGCATGAGGGCCGAAGACGGCAATTTTGAGCGAGGTCGTTTGCTGGTCGGTTGGCTGCGGTCCGTTGTATTGAACGCCGTTCTCGCCGACGCGGGCGTAGGGCTTTTCCATGGTAATGCGGCGGTAGTCGATGGCTCCGTTGTGCACGTGGGCGAGAAAAAGCGGAGCGATGTTTTTGCAGTTGGGATCGAAAACCATGTCTCCGGTGACGCCTTGGTAGGTTTGCGTGGCGGTCAGGGCGTCGCGAATGCGGCCTTTGTTCAGACCTGCGCGGCAGATTGCGTCGAGAAGGATTCGCATCTGATCGTAGGCCAACGCGGCGAAGTGGTCGGGCTTTTCATGGAAGCGGGCTTCATAGTTCGCGGTGAATTGTTGCCATGCGGGATCGGCGCGATGGGGATCGTAGGGAAAAACGGCCTCGAAACTCTCGGCGGCGGGGCCAGCGAGGGCGATGAGTTCGTCGCCAACCGTACGATGGCTGCCGAATACGCGCTGCTTCATACCGAGTTCGCGCATTTGTTGCAGGATCATCGCCGCGGGGGCGATGTCGGTCCAGAGGACGATGGCATCGACGCGAGAATCTTCGATGACTTGAAGTTGGCGGCGAAAGTCGGTATCGCCGCGCATGAATTTTTGCTCGATGACGACGGGATGGCCGAGGCGGCGAGAGGCATCGCGGAATTTCAGGACACCGAAGCGGCCGTAACGATCGTTCACGCGAAGGATGGCGATGCGCTTGAGGCCGAGATCGGTGTAGATGTGCCGCGCCAGCGTGTAGCCCTGCAGGCGATCGTCTTGAAGATCGGTGAAGTACCAGGGGATGGCGGTCTCGGGGATCGTGGGATCGGTAGAAGCGCTATTCACGAGCGGAGTTTCAGCTTTCAGCGTGAGGCGCAGTGCGATGTGGGTGGACTCGGAACTGATAGAGCCGAACATGGCCCACACTTTATCGTCGTAGATCATGCGGACGGCGTCGTCGGAGGCAGCGCCCCAGATGGCGGAGTCTCTTGACGCGGCCGCGACAGAAGACTTGCTCAACTGCCAGTTGTCGTAATCGTTGTGAGTGACGAGGCGAAAGGGTTTGCCACCGTAGCCGCCGGCGGCATTGGCCTCGTCGATCGCCATGGTCGCGCCGTTCAGCATGCGATTGCCGAGCACCTGGTCAGGATGGTCGTAGAGCGGGGCGAGGAAGCCGATGCGAATCTCGTCGAGATCTTTGAGATAGGGATCGGGAACATCGCGGGCGGCGCCGTTGTATTCGACGAGGTCCTGATAGTACTCATAATAAGGAGTGGTGAATTTCGAGAACGGGCGCAAGTCGTCGGGCGCGCCGGTGTAGGGTTTGAGCGAGCGAGGCGCCGGCGGGTCAGGCGGATTGTGGCCGCAGGCACAGGGAGCGGGAGCTTGGGCCCAGGCAGCACAAAGCAACAAGGCGGCGATCAAGGTTGCGAGTACGAAGCGCATGGCTACTCCGCAGGAACTTCTCGCCGGAACATGGCGATCGCTTCAATCTCGATGAGCAGATCGGGGCGGCAGAGAATCGCTTGAATGCCGGTGGACGCGGGGAGCGGGTCGAGTCCCTGCTCTTTGTAGAAAGCGGTGCGCTCTTCGTTGAAGGCCTGGTAGTCGCGCTCGATGTCGCGAAGATAGCAGGTGGTGCGGACTATGTCGTGCCAGGTTGCGCCTTCCGCGGCCAGCAACTTCGTGATGTTGTCGAAGGTGCGGCGGAGTTGGGCGCGGAGATCGCCAACATGAACGGTGCGACCTGCGTCATCGATGCTGGCGGTGCCGGAGATCAGCAAGATGGTGAGGCCATTCAGGTCGATCCGCATGCCGCGCGAGAAAGCGCTGCCGTAGTCGTAGGCTTCGTTCAACGCTGCGTGATTGGTGATAGCCCGCTTTACAACCGGGGCGGTGGCGACTTCAGCGAATAATTCCTGGACGTTCATATTCATTGGCTCCCTGTTATTTTTTACGTGCTGCCGAGTGTGCGTTCATTTGTGCGGTGGCTATAGACTTTTTCTGACGAATGCCATGGCTTAATCCTTTGGCCGTGGCGACCCAGAGGTCATCGCCTTGAAAAGCGACGCCGAGAACGTAGTTGTGCGCGGGGGCAGTCTGGACTGGAATCTGTTTTACGAGGCCGGCTGCGTCGCGGACGAACATTTCGGGCTTGTGTGTATCGAGCGCGGGGCGGTAGACGGCCCAGTTCGCACCGTCATAGTAAGCAAGGCCCTTGTCGGTGGAGAACCAGGCACGATTGGCATCGACGGCTTTGACTTGATTAATGAAGTTGCTGGGTAGGCCGCTGTCTTTCTGCAGGAAATTGTGCCAGTAACGGCCGTCGTAGCGGCTGGCGCCGAAATAAGTCGCAACCCACAACATCTTGTCGACATAACTGACTGAGGTGGTGATCTCGTGGATGAGGCCTTGATCTTTCATCAGGACGAGTTCGGTTTCGCCGTCGGGATCGTTGTAGTCTTTCCAGCGGGCGGTCTGCACGTCGTACTCGAGGACGCCGCCTCCCCAGACCGCGTAATAGACCTTGTCATCAGCGGGGCTGACGGCGTAGGTCCATATTTCCTGCATGGGCGTGTTGCGTTCGTTGAAGAGCGACCATTCACCGGTGCGGGTGTTGAGGCGGCTGGCGCCAGCGGCGGTGGCTGTCCATACAAAATCGCCCTGCACGCCGACTCCATAGACAATGTCGTTGCTGAGGCCGGAGGTTAGTTGCGTGAATGTGTCGATGCGCCCGGCGGAAATGCGGCTTAGGCCGCCCATAGTGCCGACCCAGAGGTCGCCGGTGCGCTTATCGAGAGCGAGCGACAGTACGGCCTGATGTGCGAGGCTTTGTTGTTTCGAGTCTTCGGCGGGGCGAAAAACCTTCCAGTCGCCGTTCTCGTAGAGACCGAGGCCATTCTCAGTTCCGGCCCAAACGCGGTCGCCGTCGACTAGGACACAGAAAACGTGATTGTCGGGCAGTCCGGTTGCAGTGGTGAAATTTTCCCAGCGGAAGAGAGGCATGTCCTGGGCTGCGAGCAGAGATGGGATCGTGAGAATCGCGACCATCGCGAGGAACCGCATCATTGCACGCGCGAGATCCTTCGCTCCGCCTGAAAGGCGGCCACGCTCAGGATGACGCCCGAGACGTGTGAGACGGCGAATGCCGATGTTTTGGTCGTTCATAGCGTTTTCAAGTACTCGATGAGATCGTTTAATTCGTCTTTCGTCAGATCGTTGCTCACGCCGTGAGTGTCTTTCGGGTTGAAGACAGTCCAGATTTCTTCCAGCGAGCGAGCCGAACCATCGTGCAAGTAGGGCGCGGAATAGGCGATGTTGGGAAGTTGCGGCACATCGAGCACGGGCGAGCGGTCCGTGGGCTTGCCGGTGCCGACGTCGACTTGTTTCTGATTCGTGTACTTGGGACCGCTGTGGCAGGTCGCGCACTGATTCGAGGCGGGGATCGGTTTGCCATTCTTGGATTGGGTGCGCTCGAAAATCGCTTTGCCGCGTTCCTGCGCGGGAGTAAGTTCACCATTCGCCAGACGGGTGCGATTAGGGCGATACGGAAGCGAGAAAACGAACGTGACAAGGTCAGTGAGTTGCTGCGAATTGAAACTCTGGGAGCGGAAAAAGAATTTTTCCGTGCGCGGGCCGCACTCGGTGGGCATGTCGGCGTTGCCGCCGTTCCACTTGAAAGGCTCGGTGCCGGCAAGGTTTTCGAGGGAACGATTATCGACGATGTCTTTGCCGAAGCCATCGGGCTCGAGGTCCCATTGGAGGCCATCGATGGTGGCATCGAGGTGGCAGTTTGCGCAACCGAATTGGCCTTGAAAGGCAAAGTCAGCGGTGTAGAAGAGGCGCTCACCGCGGCGGATTGCGTCGACGTTTTTCGGGCCGCCGAGGTCGATGGTCGAAATTACTTTGTCGGTGGATGTATCGATGACGGCGAGGTTGTCGTCGAGGCGGTTGGCGACATAAAGGCGCTTGCCATCGGGCGAGAGGAGAACGCCTCGAGGATTGTGGCCGACGGGAATTCTGGCCTGCACGTAGTCGGCAGAAGCAGAGAGGTCGTTGACGAATGGCTGTTGACGCGTGCGGACCGTTTTCAGCAGACGCACAACGTCGATCACGGTGACGCTTTCTGATCCGGCAGTGGTCAGGAAAATCTTTGATTTGTCTTGCGCGATGGCGATGCCCCAAGGCAGGGCGTAGTATCGTTCGAGTTCGTCGAGCGGAACTTGAACAGGTTCGCCGACATCCTGGCCGAAGAGCGTGAGCGAATCACCGAAGGCCCAGCCATGTTCGACGTGCGCCAGCGGGATCAGATTTTTGGGCCGGAGTTGCGCCACCACGCCCAGGCGGCCATCCGCCGATAGCGCGACATGAAATTCTCCCGCCACATTGTGCAGCGGCTTGCGCTCGACCACGATTTGGCGTGCGGTATCGATGACGGTGATTTCGGAATTCGGCGGCGCGCGGAAGGCTCCGGGATTGGGATAAATGTGGGTGCAATAGATCTGCTTGCCATCGGGGGAGAGCGCGAGATAGCTTGCGCCGCGGCCGGCGAGGAGGCGTTTGATCTCCTGGCCGCTGCTGAGGTCGATGACGGAGACGTCGCCACTGAGGCGGTTGGCCACATAGAGCGTGGCGGCGGCGCTGTCGGAAACGACTCCACTCGGTTCTGGTCCGGTGGGTAAGGTCTGGACGACTTGCAATGTTGCGGTGTCGATGACTGAAACGCCATCGGACCAGGCGTTGGTGACGTAGAGGCGATGACCGTCGGGCGACGATGCGATTCCGCGAGGCGTGCGGCCGACGGCGATGTGGCTGATTACTTTGCCGGATTGTGCATTGACGACAAGCACTTCATCGCTGTCCTGGCAGACAACGTAGAGCAGGCGGCCATCAGGGGATGAAGTCATTTCGATCGGGGACAGATAGCGTTCCTTCGGAATCGTCGGCGACTGGTTTGAAGCTGGCGTGGCTGCGATCGCGAGCAGGGCGCTGGCGATGACGGCGATGGCTTTGGGTGTCCGTCGAAAAATAACGGCCGATATCCGGCGCGAGGGCATCTACGGCTCCTCCACGGTGAGGACGCGATCGACGGAAAGATCTTCGAGAACCTGTTCCTGGCCGCTGGGCCAGTGGATTGTGAGTTTGCCGGCCTTAGTGGCGGCCCCCAGGCCGAAGTGGAGGCGGCCGTCGTCTTGCGAGAGATAACTGGAACCGGCCGTGCGCTCGGCAATCTGCTTGCGTCCGGCGGCGAGGAGTTCAACGCGCGCGCCAATGCCGTCGCGATTACTCTTCTTTCCTTTCAACTTCACGGTTAGCCAGTGATTGCCGTTCTGAGTGACGTTGTGCAG
>DASSRO010000191.1:0-12865 GCA_035701745.1 Candidatus Sulfotelmatobacter sp.
TAGAAAAGGGACTTTATGCAAAGCCAGATGAATAAAGTATTCGGCGAGGTCCGCAACCAGAATAGCCAAAAAGAATTGTAAGAACCATGGCATACGAACGATAAAGTGCTGAAGAGCCGGAACACCCAAGTATTTCGTGGCAAAGGTTGCGGGCACTAAAACGAGAAAAGACAAAATTTGCAGGGGGAGATGAGTGGACATGAAATAGACGACATCCAACGTCCACTCGTTGCGAAACGTTCCTTGCTGCGGATATTGCGGCCAGAGTCTTTCGAGGGGGACGTAGATGAGTGCCGTCAAAAACAAATCAAGCAAAAACCAGTCCAGCGCGATTGCGGGTCCGTCATGCAAAGTATTGTTAATTTGAACGCTTGATCCGCCCAGCGCCGCCGCCGCGATGGCGAGCAACATTCCAGTCAATGCCAGAGTCTTTCTCTTACGCGTAATCGAAGAAATGATTCCGAATAAAATTGAGCACACGATGAGGCATTGGATTAGAACGCGCATGGTGTGCATGGGATAGTGTGGGCGAAGTTCAGGGGAGGTTAGTAGCTGAGGGAAATGCAGGCACAGGACTGCGCCGAATGAAAGAAATCCAAAAAAGAGTGACAAGATGCCGCTCCACCAGCCGGTTCCAAAGCCAGTAGACTCGGCATCGCCAAAGAAGTGATTCAGTCGTTGCTCGATCACGATGTCCCCTGGTTGACGTTTCTCGACCTCACGCAGCCGTTAATCAGCATGCCGATTTAGCGTTTTCGCTGAGGCCCTTACTTACGTTCAGGGGGGAGGCTGAACTCTAATTTGCGAAGGGCGCGCAGTCAAGAAGCTTCGGCCACCTTGACTGTTGGATTGAGTGGGGTGCGGGCCGCGGGACAAACTCTTCCCGCTGCTCGTTCGCGGCTTTGTGCTATTCATTCTGATTCGGTCTCGAGTTGGTCCTCGCCCGAAAGAACCACCAGGTCCCTCCACTGCGCGGATCGCTTTGCGATGATCTGCTCCGGTCGGGATGACAGGGTTGGGGAGACTTGGAGATCCCCACTCAAGCCAAAACCGGGCTTGAGTGGGCCACCTTGCCAAGCTCCGGAAACCGATCCTAAATTTCGCAGGGAACGCGAAATTTGGAATGGGGCACCGGCAGTCAAAACCCGATGGCGTCGGCAGCGCAAAACCCTACCCCTTCGACTGCGCTCAGGGCAGGCTCTTTCGCGAAAGGCGCGGAAGGATGAAGCAGTCGCCCGACAACTGACCGGGACGTCTTTATTGCTTTGACACGGAGGGGGACTGTGCTATTTTTCTCGCACATAACTCGGGGACTTCTTGCGGGGGGCATTGATGACGCTCAAGAAAAAGACCCTTCTGGCAATCCTGGCATTGGCGATTATTTCTCTTCCAGCGTGTACGCAGAAACCAGCCCCGCCAGGCCCGACGCCGAACGTAGCTCCAGGGCCGGGACAGCGCTTTGGAAAGCAGGACTCCAGGGAGTTTCCCATCTACATCTACTCCGATCCGGTGGCCTCCCCTGGCCAGTGCTTTGTCGATTGGCCGCAGGCAACTCTCTGGAAAGACAATAACCAGACAGTGAAGTGGATTTCCGATGATGGCAACGCCTACCTGGTCGACTTCAACCTTGGCAAGAACGGCAGCCCTTTCGCTAAGGCTACGTTTCAGGTATCGGCAAATGGAGTGCAGCCTAGCGGACCCCTGAGCGCCGGCAGTCAGAAGGGCCAGTATTACGATTACGGTATACGGGCCGGGACCGACGAGAAGGCGCCTATTTGTAAGCCAGCCAGCGATCCTGGGCTGTACGTCAAATAGCTGGATCTCCGCTCAGAGTTTTTTCAGCAGGGTCTGGAGGCGCGGGTTGCCGCGCAGATGATCAAAGTCGGGAGTGTCGCGGATCGCCGATGGAGGATATCCTGCCGCGACCGCCTTCTCGAGCGAAGACAGCGTCTGTTCAGTGTCGCCGAGTTGGTTGTAAACGAGAGCGGCTCGAAACCTAACCTCCGCATCCCTGGGCGCGAGGTCTAATGCGTGTTGCAGACTCGACAAGGCTGCAGTCTTGTCGCCGACCATTGCGTTGTAGGTGGCCACGAAAGCGAGGAGTGTGGCGTCTCGGGGATTCACCTGCAGCTTGGAAGCAGCTCGGGAGATCGCATTGCGGTATGCCGCCGCGGCTTCGGTTCGTCGTCCCGGAGTCCAGTACAGCGCATCGCCCAGGTTTCCCCATATAAGGGAATCACGGTCATCGAGAGCCAGACCGTTCTGGTACATCTGCGCCGCCTTGTCGAACCGCCGCACCGCAAAGTAAGCTCCTCCCAGGTTGCTGTAGGCCTCAAGTGTGGGACGAATCGCTATGGATCGCTGCAAGGCATCGATTGATTTTGAATATTGACCCTGCGCGATGAGGAGGGCACCCATGTTCGAATACCCTTGAAAGTTCTCGGGCGTCAGCTGGATGACACGCTCAAACATTTTCAGCGATTCTGGGTATCGGGATTGACGGAAATAGAAGCCGCCTAATGAATTGTAGCCAGCCCAATACTGCGGGCGAAGCGCGATAGCCTGTTGGTAGGTCGTCTCGGCCGCGGTACCGTTTCCAAGCTTTTCATAGGCATCAGCGAGGCCGCGGAGCGCATTATCCCCGCTGCTGTTGAGAGCGACCGCCCGTTTGAACTCGTCCACCGCTTTTTGGTATTCCCCCTGGCTGTTATAAACCTCACCCAGGCAACTGTGACCCTCGGCAATGTCAGGGGAGATGGTGAGAGCCTTGCGGCAATTCTCGGCGGCCTTGCCGATCCAGCCATTGGTCCGGTTACTCTCCTCGAACCCCAGCCAGTAGGCTTCACCGGTACCGGCGTAGGCGCGGCCGTAGTTGGGATCGATTTGAAGTGCCAGCCCAAACTCGGCAATCGCGCTCTGAACATTTTCGGGTTTGTGATACTCCTGCAAATAGCCCACGCCCCGCAGGTAATGCTGGTAGGCTTCGGGCTTGGTGTCGAGATGGTTTCGCAAGGTGTCGCGCTTCTCGGGCGTGGTTTCAAGAGAGAGAATATTCAGCGCCTCAGTGACGACCTGATCTTCCAGCCCGAAGATGTCGGCAGAGGCCGCAGTCAGGCTACGACCACCGATTTGCCGATTCGTATGGGCGTCAATGAGACTGCAATTGACTCGCAGTTGCGATCCCGCTTGCTGGAGGCTGCCTTCCAGGATCAGGTCGACCCCGAATTGGCGGCGCGCACCTTCCGTGGTTTTGATGCCTTCCGCTTCCATTTCGCGGGTTGAGACCAGTTGCAGCCGATCACGATTACTGACTTCCGCCAACTGGGCCGTGAGAGTATCGGCTAAACCCCGGCCAAGTGCGTTCGTCGCGTCGTCCTCGCTCAAGGAGCGGAATGGAAAGACCGCGAGAATTCGAGGTGCGGTAGGCGTCGAACGGTGCTGGCTTCTCCACTGCAACCAGACGAGCGCGCCCAAAATTGCCAGAACGAGACTTGCGGCTACGACGATCCCTGTCCGCTTCGATCGGGTGGCCGTCCTCTTCGTGGTGATGGGCTGTGGGGCATTGCCGGAGGTGGGGGACTGCAATCGACTGAGGTCGACGCGGAGTTCCCGGGCCGACTGGTACCTGAGCTCAGGTTCTTTGTCCAAAGCTTTCAGGATGATGGATTCCAAACCGGGCGCAACTCGCGAATTGAGGCTGCTCGGAGGTCTGATCGGCTGGTGCAGGATGTCGTCGATTAACTGAGGTGAATGTTTTTCAGGAAACGGACGGCATCCGGTCACCATCTCATACAAAACTGCTCCGGCCGCCCAAATGTCACTCCGCTCATCGACCGGTTCTCCCCGAAGTTGCTCGGGTGACATATAGGGGAGAGTGCCGGAGAGAAACTTTTCCTCACTCAAGTCATGGGTAAGGGTGGCGGCATTGACCGAAGACGATATCTTGGCGAGGCCGAAATCAAGAATTTTCAGTTGACCTTTGGGCGTGAGCCGCAGGTTCCCCGGTTTCAGATCGCGGTGCACGATACCCTTTTCGTGTGCGGCTTCCAGACCTTGTAACAGCTGAATACCCAGGTTCAACGCCGCCTGATGCGATAAGGCCCCGCCTGCCAACTTGCTGTCGAGGGTGATACCAGCAATGTATTCGGTGACCAGGAAGTCTACTTGCTCCTGAGTTCCAAATTCATGCACCGTTGCAATGTTGGGATGATTCAGACGAGCGAGCGCCAAAGCCTCTTTGCGAAAGCGAGACCGTGCGTCGCTGTCGCTCAGGGTTCCGCTGGGAAGGACTTTGACCGCAACATCGCGATCGAGTTGCAGATCATGCGCGCGGTAAACGACACCCATCCCGCCAGCACCGATCTGCTCAAGAATGCGATAGTGCCCCAGCACAGGTCCGAGGCTCGGGAAGGTCAACGACACCTGTCGCAAATAGTAGGCCTATGGGAAAGGCGGGTCAATACGGGGAGGCTAATTATCTTTTCTGTGCCAGGTTGGCCCAAGGGTGTGCGGCACCCGGCCTCTTCGACCTGTGGAGGTTGCAGGTTATGGTGGGCGCGGATAAATTAGGGGCTCGTCGGAGGTGTATATGAAAAAGCTTGTGCCGGCGGAATCGGCTTCGGCGCTTATTGACGCGAAGATCAGGGAACTGGGGGGCTGGCGCGGGAAGATGCTGGCGAAGGTGCGCGAGATCATACACGAGGCAGACGCGGAGGTGGTCGAGGAGTGGAAGTGGATGGGAAGCCCGGTGTGGTCGCACGATGGGATTATCGCGGTTGGCAACGGGCATAAAGATAAGGTGAAGATAACTTTTTCTCACGGGGCGAGCCTGCCGGACCCTGAGAGGGTCTTCAATGCGGGGCTGGGAGGCAACATGTGGCGGGCGATCGATTTGTTCGAGGGCGACAAGATTAACGAGCGCGGGCTGAAAAATCTTGTGCGGGCCGCAGTGGATTTCAATCAGATCAAGATGAAGAAGAAAGCGCCGGCGGGTGCGCAAGCGAAGGTGCGCAAAAGTCAGAAGAGATGAAACGGCAGCTTTCAGACTCATCCTTTTGCGGGGATTCTCCGGCCGGGCTTGGCGGTCTTCGCTAAATCGAAGATCAGTCTTACAGCATCGCGGTTATTCCAGTTGGGCCACCAGGGCGACGTCGAATTTTGAGTAGTATTTCTTGACGTCGCCGGCGCCGTACTTGGCGCGGAATTTGTCGACTACCGATGCCACCTGCTTGGAATCGGTAATGGGAATAGCCCTCAGTTCAGCCGAGGCGCCTGCTTCGCTGATCCGGAGTGAAGGATTCTTGAGCACGTTTTTGTACCACTGCGTGTTGGAGCCTTTGACCGGGAGCAAGTAGAGTTTGTCGTCGTCCAATACGAACCAGACTGGGTTGGAGATGGTGCGTCCGGATTTGCGCCCGATGACGGTGATTTTGAGTTCTTGAGACCTAGCGAGATGGGATTTTAGAGAATCGTTGGGCCTTGGCATGCAGCGGCTCCTTTCTGACGGGACGGACTGAGTCGTTCTTCAACCTGTAAATCAAAATCTAGTGCCCAGTCAAAATCCCCACCCTCCCGCAAAAAACGCGGGAAGGGTGGGGCACCCGGTTCGGTCTATTCCGATTTGAGAGAAGCCATGTCGATGGAGAAGCGGTATTTCACATCGGACTTGAGCAATCTCTCGTAGGCTTCGTTGACTTTTTGGATGGGGATGGTTTCGACGTCGGCGGTGATGTTGTGCTTGCCGCAAAAGTCGAGCATCTCCTGAGTTTCGGCGATGCCGCCGATGTTGGAGCCGGAAAAACTGCGGCGGCGCATGATGAGTGCGAACGCGGCCACAGGCAGGGGTTTCGGGGGTGCACCGACAATCGTCAGGTTGCCGTCGCGGCGGAGGAGGCTGAGATAAGCGTTGATGTCGTGGTCGGCGGAAACGGCGTCGAGGATGAAATCGAAGCTCTCGTTGTGCTTTTGCATTTCGTCGGCATTGCGGGAGACGACGACCGAGTCGGCGCCGAGACGAAGCGCGTCTTCTTTTTTCTTGGGCGAAGTGGTGAAGACAACGACTTGAGCTCCGAGCGCGTGGGCAAACTTCACGCCCATGTGGCCGAGGCCGCCGAGGCCGACCACGCCAACTTTCTTGCCCTTGCCTACGCCCCAGCGGCGCATGGGGGAGTAGGTGGTGATTCCGGCGCACAGCAGAGGAGCGGTTCCGGCGAGGTTGAGATTCGAGGGAACGCGCAGGACGAATCGCTGGTCGACGACAATGCTCTCGGAATAGCCGCCGTAGGTGACGCCGCCGAGATGCTTGTCGGGGGAATTAAATGTGAGAACCATGTTGGGGCAGAACTGCTCGAAACCGGCGCGGCACTCGGGGCAGGTGCCGTCGGAGTCGACCATGCAGCCGACGGCGGCGAGGTCGCCGGGTTTGAACTTGGAGACGGCCGATCCGACCTTGGTAATGCGGCCGACAATCTCGTGGCCCGGAACAATGGGATAGACGGTAGGCATGAATTCGCTCCACTCGTTGCGAACGGCATGCAGGTCGGAGTGGCAGATGCCGCAGAACAGGATCTCGATCTGGACATCGTTTTCGTCGGGATCGCGCCGCGAGATGTTGGTGCGCGCCATCGGTGACGTGGCGCCGGCGGCGGAATACGCTTTGGCTTTGTACATGCTTTTACCTTTCATAGGCCTGTCATTTTCTCGAGGCGTTCGGGATAACGCTCGCCTTCGACTTTGATTTGGGATGCGGCTGCATCGATGCTTCGCAGGTCTTCGGGCGTTAGTTTAATGGATACGGCGCCAATGTTCTCTTCGAGACGGTTCAGCTTGGTGGTGCCGGGGATGGGAGCGATCCAGGGCTTTTGCGCGAGCAGCCAGGCGAGGGCGATCTGAGCAGGGGTCGCCTTCTTTGCTTTCGCAATGGTGCCAAGCAGGTCAATCAGCGCATGGTTCGCCTTGAGAGCCTCCGGAGTGAAGCGAGGCAGGGTGCTGCGGAAATCGTTGCTGTCGAATGTCGCGTTCTCTTTGATCGCTCCGGTGAGGAAACCCTTGCCCAGCGGGCTATATGGAACCAGTCCAATGCCAAGTTCCTCGAGTGTGGGGATGACTTCCTTCTCGGGCTTTCTCCACCACAGGGAGTATTCGCTTTGCAGGGCGGTGACGGGCTGAACAGCGTGGGCGCGGCGGATGGTTTTAACGCCAGCCTCGGAGAGGCCGAAGTGCTTGACCTTGCCGGCCTGGATCAGTTCTTTTACGGTGCCGGCGACATCTTCAATGGGCACATTGGTGTCGACGCGATGCTGGTAGAGGAGGTCGATGACACCGGTCTTCAAACGCTTGAGCGAGCCTTCGACGGCCTGCTTGATGTGCTCGGGCCGGCTGTTCACACCTGCCACTCCCGGCCGATTGTCGCTGCCACTGAGATCGAAGCCGAACTTGGTGGCGATCACGACTTTGTCGCGCAGAGGAGCGAGCGCTTCTCCCAGGAGTTCTTCGTTGGTGAAGGGGCCATAAACCTCGGCGGTGTCAAAGAAGGTGACGCCGCGGTCCACGGCGGCGTGGAGCAGTTTTGTCATCTCCTGCTTGTCTTTGGGCGGACCGTAGGAGAAGCTCATCCCCATGCAGCCAAGTCCGAGAGCTGAGACTTCGAGATTGCTTTTTCCGAGTTTTCGTTTTTGCATTGTTTTTTCCTTTATTAAAGTGTGCGTGTGGTGACTGTTCAGGCGGCTTAATAGTGCTCCCACGTAACTCTCCAGTGTTCATCGGGGTGAGTCGACTTCACAATGAGTTGTTTACCCGAGAAATCGAAGGCTCGGGGCAGATCCTTGCCGATAAGGGAACGGACCAGAGCGCCATCGACGTGAAAGGTGAATGTGTGTGTGTGTTCGTCGATCTGATATGTGCCGAAGGACGCCTCATAGCCGGCTAGCGAATATTGCTCTGGTCCGGCTTGGGCTTGCGGCTGAGGATTGCGGTCCATGACCTGGACCGACAGGTGACCGTCGCGCGTGAAGACGAGCAGCCCGGAAGCGTCGGAGGCGTGGATTTTGCCGTCTGAGCCTTCCTGTTCGAGTTGGGCAAGCCGCCACGCGCCGATAAACTTGTTCTCGATGGCCTCGCGGCCGCTGCGGCTTTGGCTGTTTGCGAGCGCCCCGATCAACGAAAATGTTAAGCCGATAAGGATCAGCTTTTTCATGGCCGGCTCCTGGTCACTGGCATCTTCTATCTTTCCCACTTCAAAGGTACAGAAGAGCGAAACGAGAGCGGTATCCCGATCCTTCCTAATGATTGCCTATTCCTGTCGCGGGGCAGGATTTTGTTTACACAGCAGCGAGTGTTAGAGGTAGTCTGGGCTGACGAGGAGAAACAATGGTTGGCGGATTGATCAAACAGGAAATAAGGAGAGCAGATCGAAAATCAGCGGTGATCGCGATGCGAGCAGAACTGGCACGCAAGATCAGAGAGCTGCTTCCGACGGCAGGAGAAAAGACGACCGCCGTCCCCGGGCTGTCAGTGCATCGGCGAAACGCGCCTAGTCCATGCAACCCGACGACGTACGAGCCGAGCCTGGCGGTTTTCGTACAGGGCCGAAAGCGCGTAAACATGGGCGGCACGACTTACCTTTGCGACGAGTCGACATTTCTTTTGACTTCGGTGGATGTGCCGGTGGTGAGCCAGGTATTCGCAAGCGAAGAGGTGCCTTATCTGGCGTTGCGCCTGGGGTTGGAAATGCCGCTGGTGCGGGAGATCATCAGCCGCGAGGACTTGCCTGAACCAGCAGGCCCGCATCAAACTCGCGGCATCGCGGTGGGGAAGAGCACTCCCGAACTGCTGAGCGCGTGCTCGCGGCTGATGGATCTTCTGGAGACGCCCGAAGACATAACGTTTCTGAGCAACACGATCCAGCGGGAAATCGTCTACCGGCTGCTGCGCGGGCCGCAAGGAGAGCGGTTGCGCGCGATTGCCACATCGGGCGACCAGAGTCACAGAACGGCGAAGGCGATTGCCTGGCTCAGATCGAATTACATGAAACCGCTGCGCGTGGAAGAACTGGCGGAGGTGGCGCGCATGGGCATGTCGACGCTGCACCATCACTTCCGGGCGTTGACGGCGATGAGCCCGCTGCAATACCAGAAACAGCTTCGACTAGTGGCGGCGCGGGAGCGGATGCTGATTGAAGGGATGGACGCGGCCAGCGCGGCTTTCGAAGTCGGCTATGAGAGCGCGAGCCAGTTCAATCGCGAGTACAAACGCTTTTTCGGCCAGCCTCCGGTGCGGGATGTTAAGGCGCGGCGGCTGGGAGAGTTCGCGGTGGCTGCGGAAACAATCGCGCACTGAGAATCGAATGACTCAGTTTCTGGCCAGCGCGATCCGCTGGCTTAGGATTTTTCGATCAGGTCGACGCCGAGAGTTGCCAGGGCAACGTCTTCGTTGGACGAGAGGCCGCTGACCGCGACCGAACCGACGACTTCGCCATTCTTGCGGACGGGAATGCCGCCGCCCCATCCTACGTATTTGGGATCGCCGTAGTAGGCGATGTCGTGGCCCTTTTCGGGATGTTTGACTTTCTCTCCGATCTCCTTGGTGGGCTTGCGCTCGCGGGCTGCGGTCCAGGCTTTGTTCATTGCGACCTGAATGGAGGAGACGGGAGCGCCGTCCATGCGTGCGAGACAGAGGAGGTCGCCGTGGACGTCGGCGACGGCCACGACGGCGGCCTTTTGCATCTGGGAAAGTTTATCGATGATATGGTCAACGGCGCGCTTGGCGTCGGCGAAGTCGAGGGTGTGGAGGGTTCGCATAGGGGCAGCTCAGGAACGCTGAGGTCAACAGGCGGATAGTACCATCGGCCCAAAAAAGTCGGGCGGGAAATTTATTTCCCGCCCGCAAGAGCTCGGCACAAATACTAGAAGATTAGCTTGAGTCCGAACTGAACCAACCTTGGGTTGTTCACTGTGTTGGTGACCTGCGCAAAGGTTGAACTGGTTACAGTTCCGTTCGGTGGGCCGAATTGGGGATGGTTAAAGAGGTTGAAGAACTCCGCGCGAAATTCGACGGCCGCCCTTTCGTAAATCGAAGTGCGCTTGAACACCGCGAAGTCGAAATTAACAACGCCTTGTTGGCGGAGGTTGGCATCGACGCGAGGCTCGTTGCCGAAGGTCCAGGGATTGTTGGGCGTGTTTACAGAACCGTTGTTTCCGCTGGGCGCCGTGAAACACGCAGTGTTGAACCATTCCGTAACGCGCGAGACGGAACTACCGGACAGCTTCTTGTTGCATCCCGGAACGTAGTCAGGCCGGAGGGAACCGATACCCAAGCCTGCACCGGTGAGGGCATCGCTGCCGCCCCAGCTCAGCTTGACTGGGAAACCGCGTTGGAAGGTGGAGATGCCGTCGAGTCCCCAACCGGAGACGACTCCGTTGGCAAAGCCATTCATGCCAGAGAGATATTTCTTGCCGTGTCCGAAAGGCAGGTCTAGCACGTAGCTGACCACCAGGCGCTGCGGAACATCTTGCGAGGAGAGCGAGCGCTCGCCAGCGAGATTGTTCCAGTCTTGAATGCCGCCCACGCCGCCGGTCGTGCCACCTTCCAGCCACGAGGTAAGAGTGTCAGTGTTGGACATCAACTTGGAGTTGGTGTAGGAGACCAGCATGGTGCCGCCGCCCTGGAACCGACGGGTGACGGTGGCCTGCAGAGCGTTGTAGCTGCTGCCGCAGCAACCGTAGCCGTTGAGGTTCAGCCCGGAGTACTGCGGGTATGGCCGGTCAAGCTGGCCCTGGATCAGACCTGCCGGCCCAAGGCCGCCAGGAAGATTCTGGCTGAACGGATAATTCGGACACGGCGCGGGAGCTGGGGGACAGATCTGTTTCGCGATCGTGACTGGCTGACCCGCCGCGAACTGGCCCGCTGCCTGAGTAATGAAGCGATCGGGAATTTGATTGACGTTGGTGTTGAACTGTTCCAGGTGAACGCCGTGCGAACCAGCGTAGGCGACGTCAGCGAAGAAACCGCCGGGCAGTTGACGCTGAATATCTAAGTTGTATTGCTCCATGTAACCGTACTTCTGCACGGTGTAGCCGGTAGCCGAGAAATTGTTCTGCGTCAGAATGTATTGGGAGACATTGGGCTGCGGGTTGCGGCCGGGTACTGCCGTAAGGTTGTTCGCGCCAGGGTTCGGACCAGTTCCGCTTCCTTGATTGAATGGCCCCGCACCGAGACAGGTTAGGGTGCCGCCGCCAAGAACCGGTTCGGAGCAGGTATTGGCGTTGAGCGTGCCAGAAGGGGAAACGCCGTGGTCGTTGCTGGAGAAGAAGTTCGACGTGGCGCTGCTGACGGGATCTACGTAGGGGTTTGTTCCGAACGAGACGTAGTTTGGAATGAAGAAGATTCCGTAGCCGCCGCGAATGACGGTCTTGGAATCGAGCGCGTAAGCAAAGCCAAGACGCGGCAGAATTTCCTTCTTCGATAAAGGCAAGTTATTGCGGCTGCTGTTCACGCCGGTTTTTACCAGGAAGAGGTCGCCCGGGCAGGAGCTACCCGGCGTGCCATTGCATCCGGTAACGGAGGCGTTGGTAGCAGTGGGATTGAAGTACGTCATCTTGTCGTAACGTTCCGACCAAGGTCCCTGCAGTTCGTAACGGACGCCAAGGTTCAAGGTCAGCTTACTGGTGACGTGCCAGGTGTCGCCGAAGTAGAAAGCGCGATAGGTTTGTTTGCCAGAGACCGGGCCGGAAATCACGAGAGACCCGGTCGTCTGATTGCCGAAGGCAGCGCCCTGGCCGTTACCGTAACCGAGCATGAAGTCGGCGAAATCCTCGCCGTTTCCGGCTCCAGCGCCCGTCAGGTTGCCCGCGCCGATTGTGTTAGGAACAGCTGAAGTCCATGCGCCACCGAAGGAGATCAAACCACCACCGGTGTTGGTTTGCAGATAGTTGTCATAGCCTTCTTCAAGTTGCATGCCCCAGACGTAGGTGTGGTGGCCGCGAATCATGGTCACCTGGGGAGAAATGTTGAATTGAGTGTTGTAGTCGGAGATGGCGCTTTGCCCCTGGCTGCAACCGACTAGCGAATCGTTCTGCCCGAAGCAAGGAGTGAGAGGAGTGCGCTCAATGTTGGGGACGAGCGCGTTGTAAGCCGATGGCCAGCCTTCCTTGGACATGTCGAAGGCTTCATTGATCGGGCTGCGAAGGTAAATGAAGCGGCTAAGACTGGCGTTCAGGTTGAAGATTGTGTTGGGGCTGATGGCGTAGTTGTAACCGACGGCCACGCTCTTGCTCTTGGTGTTTTCAGCGCAACGGTCTTTGCAGAGTCCGGTGCCGAAGGGATCCTGGGCCAGGCTCAACAGCTTCCAGTAGGCGAAGCGGCCGAAGATCGATTGCTTGCCGTTAATCGTCTGATCGAGGCGGAACGTGTAAGCGTCGGTGTCGCCGCCCGTACTGGCATCTTTGAGGAAGTTGAGTACTGTGCCTCCGGTGGTGGGATCAGCTACCAGTTTGTTCAGGAGATAGGCAGAAGTCGGATTGATGAGATTGCCGACGGCGGGCGCGTTGGTCTGGCAGAAGGTCGTCAGGTCCGCGATGCAATTGAAGGGGAAAAACTTGCGGGTGGACGTCAACGATGTGGCGGTAAGCGGGTTATAAATCTGGTGAACCGGGGTTGATCCGTTTAGATCGTTGCAGAAGCCGGCCGCAGTAAATCCAGTCAAGCAGAGGTCGGAGAAGTCTCCCTGACGCTCGTTGAGAGTAGGCACCGTCGTATTGAACGGCGTGCCGGTGCGAAGGCGGAAGCCTTCATAACTGAAGAACGCGAAGGTATGGTTCTTGATGACCGGTCCACCGACTGCGGCCCCGAATTGATTCTGAGTGAACGG
>DASSRO010000192.1:0-38921 GCA_035701745.1 Candidatus Sulfotelmatobacter sp.
CACCGGAGTAAATGCCATGGGATGGGGCAGGAAGCGGAACGCGAGCGCGAAAAGAATGAATGCGTATGCCAGCATAGATCACCTCGACCGAAATTCTATTCTGGGCGCTGGAACGGCTGGCGTCAAGGGTGAGGAAAGTCAAAATCCCCACCCTGTCGCAAAAATCGCGACAAGGGTTGGGCACCCGACGACGTTAAATGGGCCCACGATTATTTTGGTTCGGGGACTACTACTTGGCCTTTGTTGGTTTCGTAGACGTCGCCGACTACGTGGAGGTTGTTGTCGATTTCGACGGCGCGAGTGAGGGCGCGGCGGCTGGGACGGCGTCCGGCGATGGAGATTCCGGCGAAGCGCAGGTCTTGAAAAAGAACCATGAAGCCTTGCTGGGGCGGCTGCAGAGGTTCGGTTTCGGTGATGGGATATTTTGCCCAGTCCAAGAACACGCGTCCGGCATAGGAATTTTTCGCGGCGAGCGTGACCGGAGTTTCTTCGGGCTTATAGCGGATTTCCAGACTTCCTTCGGGATCGACTTCGGGCGCGAGCGAGTCGACGGGCGCAAGGGCGAAGAACGCGGGTGTTTCTACAACGCCGTACCAGTGGAAGGGATCGATCCACTTGGGATAGGCCGAGGCGCGGATGGGATCGGCGCCGTTGTATTCGCGGGCTTCGAGGGCGCTGACGGCGCGGCGATGTTCGTAGTCGCGCAGACCCCAGAGCAGAACTACCGCGACTAGCGCGAGCGTAGCGGCGACGCGTCCGCGCGGTGCGCGGCGGCGGGCGCCGATTTCTTTGTCGATGAGATTGAAGAGCGACGGCACGATCAGTCCGAGTAGCAGGAACCCAAACATGACCGGCTCGAAGATGAAGACGATGTCCCAGGAATACCATTTCTCGCTGAATGGCCAGAGCGGGCGCACTCCGTAGTTGTTGGTGAAGTCGAGCAGAATGTGGCTGAGCCCGGCGAGGCAGGCGTAGAGGAAGAGCAGGTCCCAGCGCGGAGGCAGAATCGGGTCTTTGGTTTTTCGGCCGCGAATGCGCCAGATCAGGTAGACGAAGCCGAGCACGACTGCGGCGTCGAGGACAATGCCGACGAAGGAATGGGTGAATCCGCGATGGTGGGCGAAGGCGAAAGTTGGCCCGCGAAGGCTGCCTAGTACGTCGAGGTCGGGAGCCTCGGCGGCGAGGGTCAACGTGAGCGTGGCCAGCGCGGTCTTGCGGTTGAGCCCGGCGCGTCCTATGCAGGCGCCGGTCAGGAAATGGGTGATCGGTTCCAAGTGATTTGCAGGATTCTATCAGCAGTCAGCATTGAGCCAACACCAGACTCAGCGCGGCGGGGCTAGCAGCGTGAGGGCATCGGGCACCACCGTCAGTTCTGCAGGGAGCGTGCCGAGGAGTTCGCCGTCGGCCTCGACGTAAATTTTTGTCTGCGGTTCGCCGCCAGACGAGGACTGGTATTGGCATGAAACTCTTGAGCAGTGAGCCAGGTCGATGCCACGGATTTTCCAGTGCGCGCGCAGCAGGCCGCGCGTGACATAGGCGAGATAGGCGGCGCGGCTGGCGGTGCGGCAGAAGACCACGCGCATGTCGTCGCGATCGAGCGAGGCGCCGGGAGCGAGTTCCTGCAACACGCCGCCGAAGTTGCGGATGCGGATGGACATGAGTTCGGTGAGCTCCGCGCTCGTGGCGGCCCCTGAGCCGCTTTCGATCTGCTCGGACACGAAGCGCGTCATGGGATAGCTGAACCACAGGTGCCAGGCCTTGGCGTAGTAGGCGGCCATGCCCATGCGCTGCTTGACCCCGCTGTGAAGCTTGTAGAAGAGGTGAGCGTCGACGCCGACTCCGGCGGCAATCACAAAATAACGCGAACCGGATTTACCCTGCATGTCGGCATAGGTGACGCGGCCGAGCGCGATGCGGCGTGGTGCGCCCTGCAGCGAGGCCTTGGCCGCGGCCGCGATTTTCATGGGAAGATTCAGGTCGTGCGCGAGGGCGTTGGCCGTGCCCATGGGGAGAATGGCCAGCGCGGTGGGCGTGTTGGCGAGGACCTGGGCGATGTTGTGAATGGTGCCGTCGCCGCCGCAGGCGAAGATGGTGTCGCAGCCGGAGTCGACGGCGCGGCCAGTTTCCTGCACCGCGTGATGGGGCGACTCGGTGGGGACCAGGTCGGCTTCCACGGAACCGTTGCGAAGCACGGCGAGCGCGGATTCCAATTCTCTGTGGCGTTGCTTGCTGCCGCCTGAGTCCGGGTTGTAAAGCAGCGCCGCCTTCCGCATAGCGAGGACAGACTTGGATTGTACCTGAGGCTTTGGCGGGGTTCGGCCGGAAAGACTTGGCAAGGCGCCGGATTTCGCATAAGCTGGGCGCATTCCTTAGGGGCGTTTTTCGCAGCCGTTTCACGGTTGTCAGGGCTCGATTTCAAACTTAAATTTGGGAGGCTGACCAGATGAAAATTCTGGCGCAAGTGCTGTGCGGTCTGTTGCTCTGCCTGGGCGCGATGGCGCAGGATCACGCCTCGCATGCTCAGGCTCGCCCGATAACGCTGGTGACCGGGCTGGGCGATCTCCATCATCCGGTTTCCACTCACAATGCGGAAGCGCAGCAGTTCTTCGATCAGGGCCTGCGTTTTATTTATGCCTTCAATCACGACGAGGCGGCGCGATCGTTCCAGCATGCCGCGGAACTTGATCCCAAGCTGGCGATGGCCTACTGGGGAATCGCCGAGGCGGTGGGGCCGAACTACAACGATCCCGCGGATCCCGATCGCTTCAAGCGCGCGCACGATGCGGCGCAGAAGGCGGTTGATCTGTCGGGGGGAGCGTCGGCCAATGAGCAAGCTTACATTCAGGCAATGGCGAAGCGGTTCCCGGCGGATCCGAATTCCGACCTGAAGAAGGCGGCCGAGGAGTACCGCGACGCCATGCGGAAAGTTTCTGCCGATTCGCCCGACGACCTGGACGCGGCCACGCTATTTGCAGAGTCGGGGATGAACCTGCATCCGTGGGGGTTGTGGCATCAGGATGGCACGCCCGAGGCCGGGACGGAAGAAATCGTGGCTACGCTGGAGTCGGTTTTGAAACGCGATCCCAATCATTTGGGAGCGGTTCATTACTACATTCATACCGTAGAGGCTTCGAATAATCCCGAGCGCGCGCTGGCAGGCGCGAACCGGTTGGCTGCGCTGGCGCCCGGAGCGGGACACATCGTGCACATGCCGGCGCACATCTACATTCGCACCGGGGACTACGACGCTGCGGTCAAGACGAACGAGCAGGCGGCGGAAGTGGACCGCGCGTACTTGAAGGCGACCGGTGAGCAGGGCATTTATCCGATGATGTATTACAGCCACAACCTGCACTTCATTGCCATGTGCGGTGCGATGAATGGACGCTACGCCGAGGCGCGGAAGAATGCGGACTTGCTGGCGGCGAATGTGGGGCCGCACGTGAAGGAGATGCCGCCGCTAGAAGGCTTCATGACGATTCCGATGGCGGTGGAGGTGCGCTTCCATCATTGGAATGAAATTTTGAAGATGCCCGCGCCGGATCCTGCGATGAAAGCGGCCACGGGCTTCTGGCATTTCGCGCGCGGGATGGCGCTGGCCGGAACCGGTAAAGTGAGCGAGGCGGAAGCGGAATACAAAATTGTTTCGGACGCGCAGGCGGCGACTCCTCCTGACCAGATTTTCAACGCGCCCATCAACAACAAGACCAAGGACATTCTCGAGATTGCCAAGGACACGTTGGGCGCGAAGATTGCCACAGCTAAGAAGGACAGCAGCGGTGCGGTCGGAATGCTGCGCGAAGCAGTGGCGATCCAGGACACGCTCAAGTATGGAGAACCGCCTGACTGGTTCTTTCCGGTGCGGGAATCGCTCGGAGCGGCGTTGTTGATGAACGGAGATGCAGCGGGTGCGGAGAAAGTGTTCCGCGAAGATTTGGACCGCAATCCGCGAAACCCGCGGTCGCTGTGGGGATTGCAGCAAGCTTTGCTGCAGCAGAAACGCGACTATGATGCGGGATTCGTGCAAAAGCAATTTAAGGCGTCGTGGAAGGGCGGAGCGACGGCGCTGAAGCTGGATGATTTGGTGTGAAAGCTTGCGTCGGGGCGGCCGCCTTGGTTGTCCCGGCGAGAGCGTAGCGTCGCCGTAATCTCGAATTCAACATAGCCACCTCTCTCGCATCGCTGCGCTCGGCGGACAGCCGAGGCGGCTGTCCCTACGTGTTTCTTTATAATTTCATACGATGAAAGACGCCGAAAAAAAGATTGAAGCCCTGCGGGAGAAGATCCGGCACCACGAACATCTTTATTACGTACTCGACAATCCTGAAATCAGCGACGCGGAATTCGACAAGCTGATGCAGCGACTTAAGGATCTGGAGAGCGACAATCCGGCGCTGGTAACACCGGATTCGCCGACGCAGCGTGTGGGCGGCAAGCCGCGTGAGGGATTCGTCAAGGTGCGGCACTCCACGCCGATGCTGTCGCTCGACAACACTTACAACGAGGAAGAGTTGCGCGGGTGGGAGCGCCGGGTGCACGAACTCAGCGGGCGCAGCGAGGTTGACTACGTTTGCGAGTTGAAGCTCGACGGCATGTCGCTGGCGCTGGTGTATGAAGATGGGCGGCTGGCGCGGGGTGTGACGCGCGGCGACGGAAGCGTAGGGGAAGACGTCACGCTGAACGTGCGCACGGTGCGGTCCATTCCTTTATCGATCCCAAGGGAGAAGTTGAAGAAGGCGGGCATTCCGGCCGATTTCGAAGTGCGCGGCGAATTGCTGATGCCCACCGCATCATTCAAGAAAATCAATGAGGAACGCGAGCGCGCGGGTCTTCCGACCTTTGCCAATCCGCGCAATTTCACGGCGGGCACGGTCCGGCAGCTGGATGCGAGTGTTACTGCGGCGCGCCGCATGGACTATTTCCCTTACATATTGCTCCAAAACGGCCGAACTTATTTCGATCGGCACTCGAAGACGCTCGATGCGCTCGAAACCGCCGGATTCAAAGTCAATCCGAACCGAAAGCTTGTTCACTCGATGGACGAAGTCTGGGCCTTCATTCAGCAGTGGGAACAGAAGCGCGATTCGCTTCCCTATGAGATCGACGGCATCGTGGTCAAAGTTGACCGCACCGGCTTGCAGGATGAACTCGGCTTCACCGGCAAGGCTCCGCGGTGGGCGATTGCCTATAAGTATGCGGCGCGGGCGGGGATCACGAAGCTGGAAGACATTCGGGTGCAGGTTGGGCGCACGGGGAAACTTACGCCGGTGGCCATGCTGGCGCCGGTTTTGATTGGCGGGACGACGGTTCGCAATGCCACGCTTCACAATATGGACGAGATCGAGCGACTGGGCGTGAAGATTGGCGATTACGTGCAAGTGGAGCGCGGCGGCGACGTGATTCCGAAGATTGCGAAGGTGATCGAGGACAAGGATCATCCGAGCGGGCACAAGACATTTCAGATGCCGGAGAAGTGCCCGGTGTGCGGCACGAAAGTCGTGCGCACCGAGGGCGAAGTCGATTACCGCTGCGTGAATGCGAACTGTCCGGCGAAGTTGCTGGGCACAATTCTGCATTTTGCTTCGCGCGGAGTGATGAATATCGACGGCATGGGGGAAGCGCTGGTCAACCAACTGATCCAGCACGGCCTGGTGAAGAATGTGGCCGACATCTACGACCTGACGAAGAAAGATCTGCTCAGTTTGGAACGCTTCGCCGACAAGTCGGCGCAGAACATTCTGGATGAGATTGAGAACTCGAAGACGCTGCCGCTGGAGCGGGTGATCTACGGGCTGGGTATTCGTTTTGTCGGAGCGCGGACGGCGCAGTTTCTGGCGGAGCATTTTGGATCGATGGAGGCGCTGGCTTCGGCGGGAGTCGAGGAGTTGCAGAACGTCAACGAAGTGGGGCCGCGGATCGCCGAGAGCATCGTGGAATTCTTCAGCGTTCCGGCCAACCAAAAGCTAATCGAGCGGTTGGGCGCGGCTGGGCTGGCATTTAAAGGCGCGAAGAAAGAACGCGGCACGAAGCTCGCGGGGAAGACCTTCGTTCTCACGGGGACTCTGGCGAAGTACACGCGCGACGAGGCGAAGAAGATGATTGAGGACGCGGGAGGGCGGGTCTCTGGCTCGGTGAGTAAGAAGACGGATTATGTGGTGGCGGGTGCAGATGCAGGGTCGAAGCTGGACAAGGCGAAGGAACTGGGCGTGGCGGTGATTGATGAGAAAGAGATGGAGGAGCTAGCGGGGTGAAGGTACCACGTAGGGACAGCCGCCTCGGCTGTCCAGCCAAGTGCAGCGAGGCGACCGTGAGCAGCTGTTGGCACTTCCCACTTTGGTCCGCAACGGTCGATTTTTTGTGTCATGTGAAGACGGATCTTGTGACGCGTCTCAAGTAAACACGAGAGATGTTTGATATGTCTGCGGCTGAACTGCGCTCCCCCCGGACAGCCGAGGCGGCTGTCGCTACGTGTGTCGCAGCGCCTCCCACATCCTCCTCCACGTCACATCCAGCGTCTCTGGCAGGATTCGCGTCTCGCCGACTACCGACATGAAGTTGGCGTCGGCGACCCAGCGTGGCAGGGCGTGCATGTGAATGTGTCCGGCTATGCCCGCGCCGGCCGCCTTGCCGATATTCATGCCAAGATTAATTCCGTCCGGGTGGTAGAGTTCGCGGAGAACCGACTCCATGCGCTGGGAGAGCGCCATCATCTCGTTGGCAGCTTCGGTTGGCAGTTTCTGCAATTCGTCTAAATGCGCGTAGGGGACGATCATGACGTGGCCGGGCGTGTACGGGTACGCGTTCAGGATGACGAAGCAATGCTGTCCGCGATGGACGATGAGCACTTTGGCGTCATCCTTTTCTTTGGGAGCTTCGCAGAAGATGCAGCCGGTGGTCTTTTCCGTGCCGGATACGTAGGCGTAGCGCCACGGGGTCCAGAGGTAATCCATGCAGGGCAGGGTAGCAGAAGCGGGAAAATCTGGCACTCAGCCTCGTGCCTTGGGCTGCCACAGGGGCTAAAGCCCCATTTTTGGCAATCGGAACGGCACGGCTGAAGCCGTGCCCTTCCACGATTCTGTCCTTCCACGACCCCGCTCTTCCACGAATCTGCCCTTCCGGACTCCGCCCCCCGGTCTCTGACTCTCCAGATTCTGACCCATTTTTAAAATTCCGAAACGCTTCTGGTGGCGTACTACTCTAAGTCGAATGACTATGGAGTGCAGTCATTTGGTCGGCAAGCTTCGCGCCGCTCGCAAAACACCCGAGGTGTTGAAACGTGGCTGTAACATTGCCGATTTGCGTTTGACACTGTTCGCGAGCGATTGCTATAGTCGAAGAGTTCCCATTGGACGCGGGTTCTCTGTAAAAACGTCCGACAGCTGGGATTGTCCAAGCTCACTCGCCAGGGTGAGCCCACCACAACCAAACGACTCATCCAGCAGTCCGCAGAGCAGGCAACCGCATCCAATCATCAGAGAGGCATAACCTTGTTCGACGAGACCACAGCCCACAACTCCGAATCCAATTCCACTGTCGCAACCGAGAACGAGCCGACGACAGAACAGCAGCACCAGTCTGAAGAGCATCAGGCTGCCGCCACCACCGACCACGCCGCCGAGGGCCACGCCGACTCCGCCGACGTTTCTTCCGAAGACAAGAACGCGGCCACCGAGGACTTCGCCTCGGTGTTGGAGAGTTTCACTACCGAAGCCGAAGAGGCGGTGAGTGAAGATCGAGTCATCAAGGGCACGGTGCTCAAGTTGACGGGCACGCACGTGGTGGTCGATGTCGGCGCCAAGTCGGAGGGAATGCTGCCGCTGGCGGAAGTGCTCGATCACGAGGGCAAGCCGAAGTTCAAGCCCGGCGACGAGATCGACGTCATGCGCGAGAAGGGTCCGGCGGAGGAAGGCTACATCAACCTCTCGCACCAGAAGGCCCAGCGCATTCATGCCTGGGAAGAAATCGAGAAGGCCTACAACGAGAAGAAGCCGATCAAGGCTGTGGTGATCGACCGCATCAAGGGCGGGCTGACTGTCGACATTCTGGGCGCGCACGCGTTCCTGCCGGGATCGCAGGTGGACCTGCGGCCCATCCGCAACCTGGACGGCATGAAGGGCCAGACGCTGGAAGTTGCCGTCATCAAGCTGAATAAAAAGCGCGGCAACATCGTGGTCTCGCGCAAGGAATTGCTGGAAGGCGAGCAGAACGAAAAACGTTCGAAGACTCTGGAGCACCTGGAAGAAGGATCGGTGCTGACCGGAGTGGTCAAGAATCTGACTGAGTATGGCGCCTTCGTTGATTTGGGCGGGCTTGACGGCTTGCTGCACATCACCGACATGTCCTGGGGACGCCTGACTCACCCCAAAGATTTGGTGAACGTCGGCGACCAGATTCAAGTCAAAGTGCTGAAGTACGACAAAGAAAAGCAGCGGGTTTCGCTGGGATTCAAGCAGCTTACGCCTGACCCGTGGCTCGATGCCGAGCATCGTTATCCCGAGGGCGCGCATGTTGGGGGCCGCGTGATCAGCGTGACCGACTACGGCGCGTTTGTGGAATTGGAGCAGGGCATTGAGGGCCTGGTTCACGTCAGCGAGATGACGTGGTCCAAGCGCATGAAGCATCCGTCGAAGCTGGTGAATGTCGGCGATCAGGTGGAGTGCGTGGTGCTGAATGTGAATCCGACCGAGCGGCGGATTTCGCTAGGCATGAGGCAATTGGCGGCCAATCCGTGGGATTCATTGCATGAGAAGTTCCCCGTTGGCATGACCGTCGAAGGTCGCGTGCGCAACCTGACCGACTTTGGCGCCTTCATTGAAATTGAAGACGGCATTGACGGGCTGGTTCACGTGAGCAACCTGAGCTGGACCAAGCGGGTGAAGCATCCTTCGGAAGTGCTGAAGAAGGGCGACCGCGTGAAGGCGATTGTTCTGGCGATCGAGCCCGACAAGCGCCGATTGTCGCTGGGCGTAAAACAGCTGCAGCCCGACGTCTGGGAGTCGTTTTTCCAATCGCATCATGTGGGCGACGTGGTTCACGGCAAAGTGCTGCGGGTGGCGGCATTTGGCGCGTTCGTGGAAATCGCGGAGGGCGTGGAAGGCTTGTGCCACAAGTCCGAAGCGACCGACGAGAACGGGCAGCCGCTGGCCCTGGAGCCCGGATTCGAGCACGACTTCAAGATCATCAAGATGAATCCGGAAGAGAAGAAAGTTGGACTCAGCATTCGCGCCGTGGGCGAAGAGGCTTCGCGCTCGGAAGTGGAAGCCTACAAGCAGCCGGTTTCGAGCACGAGTTCGACCATTGGCGAGCTGATTTCGTGGAAGCGCGCCAGCAACGAAAATAACTAAGTATTCAAAAAGCTGTTAAGGCAAGGCCGCCGTAAAGGCGGCCTTTTCTATGTGTGTTTTCCTTCGTGAACCTTAGCGGCCTCCGTGGTGAAGGCGTTGGGTTTGGTCCCTTCCTATGCGGTGTTCTAGAATCATTCGTTTGCCTTTTGTCATCTCTTCTTACTGAGGATCATTACTTTGCCCGACACTTTATACGACGTAGCTATCATCGGCAGCGGCCCCGCCGGATACACGGCCGCCATTCGCGCGGGCCAATACGGCCTGAAGACCGCGCTCATCGAAAAAGATGGATTTCTCGGCGGCACCTGCCTGCATGTGGGCTGCATTCCGACCAAAGCGCTGCTGTTCAACGCCGAACTCTGGGACCACCTGAAAGAAGCGAAGGAATTTGGCATCGAGGGCGTCGACAACCGCAAGCTGAACTGGGCGGCGATTCAGGAACGCAAAGGGAAGATTGTTGCCAAGCATGCCAAGGGCTTGGAATTCCTGATGAAGAAAAATAAGGTGCAGACGGTGAAAGGCTACGGCAAGCTCACCGGCCCGGCGCAGAACGGCGTGCACACGATAGAAGTCACCAACGACGGCAAGGCCACTCAACTCAAGACGAAGAACGTGATTCTTGCGACCGGCTCAGAAGCTCGCATGCTGCCGGGCCTGGAAGCTAACGATCGAATCCTCACCAACATCGAAATCCTCAGCCTGAAAGATCTGCCGAAGTCGATTGTGATTGTGGGCGCGGGCGCGGTTGGCGTGGAGTTTGCGTCGATCTACCGCTCGTTCGACACAGAGGTGACCATCGTCGAAATGCTGCCGCGGTTGGTACCGGTGGAGGACGAAGAAGTTTCCAAAGAGCTCGCGCGCGTGTTCCGCAAGCGCGGCATCAACTTCCACACCGGCGCCAAAGTCGACAAGGTGGAGAAAACCAAGGCGGGCGTGGCCGTGACGATTACCGCGGAAGGTAAACAACAGAAGATTGAAGCCGAGAAAATTCTGATTGCCGTCGGCCGCAAGCCGCGCACGCAGAACGTCGGCCTGGAACGCACGAAAATCAAGCCGGATCGCGAATTCATCAAGACCGATTCGTGGATGCAAACAGCCGAGCCCGGAGTTTATGCGGTTGGGGACATCGTGCTCGGGACGCCGCAACTGGCGCACGTTGGCGCCATGGAAGCGCTGGTCGCCGTGGCAAAGATCGCGGGGAAGCCGGGGAAGCCGATCAATCCCGAACACATTCCCGGCGCAACATATTGCCATCCGGAGATCGGCAGCGTCGGGTTGACCGAGACCAGGGCTCGGGAAGCGGGATACAACGTGAAGGTTGGAAAGTTTCCCTTCACCGCCAATTCGCGCGCATCCATCGTCGGCCAGCATGAGGGCTTCATCAAGATTGTTTCGGACGCCGATTACGGCGAGATTCTGGGTGTGCACATTATTGGCCCGCAGGCGACCGAGTTGATCGCCGAGGCCGTGGCTGCCATGGAGCTCGAAGCGACGGTTGAAGATTTAATGTGGACGATTCACGCGCATCCCACCTTGGCAGAAGCCATGCTCGACGCCTCGAACAGTGTGTATGGAATTGCGATTAACGCTTAAGACTGGCCACGGATTCCCACGGATGAACACGGATTCATCAACAAGACCTTGTCATCCTGAGCGAAGCGAAGGCCCTATGTATTCCTCTGTGGCCCCTGTGCCCTCTGTGGTAAAGATTTTAATCCGTGTGCATCCGTGCAAATCCGTGGCGAATAGGTCTTGATCTCTCTCGTCCAACTCGGCACCGTCGACTACGCCACCGGCCTCCGCCTGCAGGAGCAGTTGGTCGCCCTGCGCAAAGAAGAAAAAATCGGAGATGTACTTCTCTTGCTCGAACACAGCCCGGTCATCACCCTGGGACGCAATGCGAAAGCCGCAAACGTCGTCGCCTCGCCTGACCTTCTGAAGCAGCGCGGGGTTGAGCTTTTTGAGTGCGATCGCGGCGGAGACGTGACCTTTCACGGCCACGGCCAGATTGTCGGCTATCCCATTTTCGATCTTCGTGGCTACGCCAACTCCCATTCCTTGTCATCCCGAGCGGAAGAGAACGACTCGAAGAGTCGTTCTCTGGAGTCGAGGGACCTTGTGTTCCCTGCCCGCAAACACATCGGCGTAATCGAATTCGTCCGCCGCCTGGAAGAAGTCCTGATCCGCACCTGCATCGACTTCGCCATCCCCACCAAGCGAGTCGCAGGCCTGACCGGCGTATGGACCGATGTAGGTTGTGTAGGGGCGGACGCATTCGTCCGCCCGGACGAGCCGCAGGCTCGTCCTGAGGCTGTCGGCGACAACCACACAGCCGGGCTTCGCCCGCCTGGGACGGACGAATGCGTCCGTCCCTACACAACCGAAGCCAAAGTCGCCGCCATCGGCGTGCACGTCTCCCGCTTCGTCACATCTCACGGCTTCGCCCTCAACGTGAACACCGATCTCAGCTACTTCAACCTAATCGTCCCCTGCGGCATCACGGCCAAACCGGTCACCTCAATGCAGCAAGAACTCGGCAAGCCCCTCGACCTGAACGCGGTGGCGGAATCCATCTCGCGCAACTTCGGCGTGGTTTTCCAAAGCCAGATCCTCTGGGTCGACACCCTCGACGCCCTTCTCGGTCACACAGTGGGTGTCCCCATGAAGGTCCCCGCCGAATTGCGAAAGCTGCGCCAGGAAGACGACATTCACTTCGCATAGGCAGTGGTGCGGCTGCGTCAGGGAGTCATCCTCCCGCCGCCCTAGCCCTTTCCCCCGCTCTCGCGATACCATCAATACATCGCGCTTTCTGCGCCGTCTGCAAAATGGGGAACAAGAAGCAAAAGTCCAAAGCAAGCTCCAATGGCAACCGCCCGCGCAACGGGATCACTGCTCGTGTGGGAACGGCCGCCCCCGGCCGTTCGGTCGAGCGAAGCTCGACAGCCTTTCCCGGCCAGCATCTCCGCTCGTACTCGATTCCCGACTACCGTCTCGAGCATCCTGACTTCACCGTTCGCCAGGCCGTCGAGAAAGATAAAGACGGGGCTGAGCGCGTTCGCTACGAGGTCGAAGGCAATCTCGACGCGCCCGTTCCGCCCATCCGCGACTCGAAATATCTCGATCAGAAACAATGCATCGAGATCTACCGCTTCATGCTGCTCAACCGCAAGATGGAAGTCGCGCTCGAGAATCTTTACAAGCAGGGCAAGGTAGTCGGCGGAGTTTACTTCGGCCTCGGCCAGGAAGCCTGCTCCTGCGCCTCCGCTTACGCGCTCGACAAGGACGACTGGTTCGCGCCCATGATCCGCAACCAGGGATCGCTGCTGGTGCGCGGCTTTCGCGCCAGCGACACCATGATGCAGTACATGGCCAAGGCCGACTCGCCTACCAAGGGACGCGACGGCACCTCGCACTTCGGCGACATCGAGAAGCGCAACATGGTCTCGCCCATTTCCATGCTCGGCGATCTCATTCCCGTTCTTTCCGGCGTCGCTCTCGGCGCACGATTGCAGGGACGCAACGTTGCCGTTATGACGTACATCGGTGACGGCGGCCAGTCCACCGGCGTGACATATGAAGGCATCAACTTCGCGTCCGTGCAGAATCTCGGCCTGGTGCTCTTCGTCGAATCGAATCTCTGGGCCTACTCCACGCCTTCCGATATGCAGTACCGCTGCAAAGACCTCGCCGAACGCGCCATTGGATACGGCATTCCGGGAGTGATCGTCGACGGCACCGACGCCTGCCAGGTTTACGACGCCGCACACGAAGCCGTCGAGCGCGCCCATCGCGGCGAAGGGCCGACGTTAATCGAAGCGAAAATGATGCGGATGAAAGGTCATGCCATCCACGACGCGGCCGCTTACGTGCCGAAGCCGATGTTCGACTTCTGGAAGAAGCGCGACCCGATCGCCCGCTTTGAAAATTATCTAGTGAAAGAAAAGAAGTGGCTGAGCACTAAAGAAAACGAAGCGCTGATCGCAGAAGTAGAAGAAGTGATTGAAGCCGAGCGGGAGATCGCGGTGAACTCCCCGATGCCCACGCCGGAATCAGCCGAAGGCGGCGTCTTCTGCGAGGACGGCTGCCACGAGATCAAACCAAAATATGGTATTCCGAAAGTGAAGAGGGGAACCGGCGGCTACAAAGAAACCGAAGCCGCCGTGCACTTGAAGTAACCTAGGTCAATAAAACGTCGTGGTGTAAGGGTTGTGGATTTCATTTTCACTCGTCACAGACAAGATTGGTGTCAGAATGCTCCTCCCAACTTGTCATCCCGAGCGAAGCAGAACGATGAGCGAAGCGAGTCGTTTTGCGCAGTCGAGGGACCTTGTGTTCAGCTAGCAGCGCACCGAAACTTGACCTTATGCCCCAACTTACCTATCTCGAAGCCATCCGCCAGGGAATCTGGGAAGAAATGGACCGCGATCCAACCGTCTTCTGCCTGGGCGAAGACATCGGCATTTACGGCGGCGCCTTCAAAGTCACCGACGGATTCATCGACCGCTTCGGTCCCGAGCGCGTCATCGACACGCCCATTGCCGAGTCCGCCATTGTGGGCGCGGCTTTCGGGGCCTCGCTCACTGGCATGCGCCCGGTCGCCGAATTTCAATTCATGGACTTCATCGGCTGCGCCTTCAACCAAATCTCCAACATGGTTGCGAAAACGCATTACCTCTGGGGCGCGCCCGCCCCGCTCGTGCTGCGCGGGCCGAGCGGCGGCTACGTACACGGCGGCCCCTTTCACTCTCAGAATCCAGAAATGTGGTTCGTCCACAATCCCGGCCTGAAAGTAATCTGCCCGGCCACGCCCTACGACGCCAAGGGCCTGATCAAAGCCGCCATCCGCGATAATAATCCCTGCATTTTCTTCGAGCACAAATATCTGTATCGCCGTATAAAAGAAGAAGTGCCCGCGGACGATTACGTCGTGCCCATCGGCAAAGCGCGTATGGCTCGTGAAGGCCGCGACCTGAGCATCATTACTTATGCAGCCATGGTTCACACTGCGCTCGAGGCCGCCGAAATTCTAGGCAAAGAAGGAATCGATCTTGAAATCGTCGACCTCCGCACCGTGTCGCCGCTCGACCGCGAAGCTATCGCGCAGACCGTCAAGAAAACCAACAAGGTCATCCTGCTGCACGAGCACTCGCGCACCGGCGGCCTCGCCGGAGAGATATCCGCCATCATTAATGAAGAAGCGTTCGACGATCTCGACGGCCCCATCGTCCGCATTGCCGGGCTTGACTCGGCCATACCGTTCTCTCCGCCCCAGGAGCATCACTACTTGCCCAAGGTCGAAGACGTGGTCCGCGAAGCCCGCCGCCTGAAAGCCTATTGATTCACGTAGCGGCGGACGCATTCGTCGGCCGCCAACCGAAATAGGAATTTATTCGGGGACGGTAACGTCGAGCCCGTTTGACCAGCAATTTGAAACGGTGTCGCCCACTGCCACGGATCTTCACGGCGGTGCTAGCGCCCGACCCCGCCCATCTGCCACAATAGCCCGTCCGGAGGATTCATGGGAAAGTTCGCTCTCGGTGTAATCGTCACGCTCCTGGTTCTCATTCTCGGCGGCCTTGGATTCGCCATGCTCGGATTGTTCCCAACGGCCGCCAACGTCGAGCCTCCGCACATCGAGCGCCGCCTGGCTATGGGAGCCGTCGACGCCTCTATGGAACGCCACGCTCCCCGTATCACCAGCCCGCTCACGCCCACCGATCCCAACCTGGAAGACGGCATGAAGCTTTACACTATGAATTGCGCGCTCTGCCACGGAGGCCTCGACCGCAAGCCTTCGCCTCTGGCTACATCGTTTTATCCTCCTCCGCCGAATCTCATCTCCGATCCGCCCGACGATCCGGAGTGGCACATTTTCTTCACCATCCGCACCGGCGTCCGCTACACCGGCATGCCCGCCTGGGACAAGACTCTCAGCGAGCCTGACATTTGGAAGATCACCATGCTGCTCTCTCATCTCGACAAACTTCCGCCCGCCGTGCAGGAATACTGGAAGACAAATTTCAACGCCGCCCCCGAAGTCGAGAAGAAAGAACCAATGAAAGACCGCGATCACGACCACCACTAGACAGAGTTGGGAGAAAGGGAAGGGCACGACTTCAGTCGTGCCGCAGATCCGATCCCGAAGGCCGCGGCTTTAGCCGCTGAGGGAAGCGCGCCACTCGACCCCCCGCCACCATTCGCATCCACTCCCTCACCCGCTATAATATTGGGTTGCGCCCGACCCGTTTTTCGAACTGGGTCCGCGCGTGGAAGGAAATATGCCTACTGACATCATCATGCCCCAGATGGGTGAGTCCATCGTCGAGGGCACTATTACCAAGTGGTTGAAAAAGCCCGGCGACAAAGTTCAGCGCGACGAGCCGCTCTTCGAAATCTCGACCGACAAGGTCGACGCCGAGATTCCCGCGCCCGCATCCGGCGTGTTACAGGAAATTAAGGTCACCGAGGGCGCCACCGTCGGCGTGAACACGATCGTTGGAACTATCGCCGCGGATGGCGAGGCGGTTTCCACGCCCAGCAAGGCCGCCGCAGCCCAAGCCCCGGCCGAGAAGCCTGCCAAGCCTGAACAGAAGACGGAAGAAAAGAAATCTGCACCTTCTTCCCCGGCTCCGGCCGCTCAGGAGGACGAAGAAGAAACCCGCTCCTCGCCGCTGGTCCGCAAAATTGCGCGCGAGCACGGCGTCAGTCTCTCCCAGGTCTCCGGCACCGGACTCGGCGGCCGCATCACCAAACAAGACATTCTCTCCTTCATCGAAGGCCAGGCATCACAACCCGCCCGCGTAGGGACGGACGCATTCGTCCGTCCCGCCGAGCGCAGCGAGGCGCCGTCCGCACCCAGCGCCGCCGCTCCGCGCCCCGCCGCCCCAGCTCCCTACCCCGGCGATCTCGTCCCCATGACGAACATGCGCAAGCTGATCGCCAAGCACATGATCGAGTCGCGCCGCACCAGCGCTCACGTTCACTGCATGTATGAAGTGGACTTCACCCGCATCGTCAACCTGCGCAGCAAACATAAAGCGGGATTCGAACAGCGCCACGGCGCACGCCTCACCTTCATGCCGTTCTTCGTGCGAGCCGCCGTCATCGCGCTGCAACAGTGGCCCATCCTTAACGCCACCATTGAAGGGGAAAACATTCGCTATCATCGCAACATCAACATGGGCATCGCCGTGGCGCTGGACTGGGGGCTTATCGTCCCCGTGTTGAAAAATGCCGGAGACCTGAACTTCCTCGGCCTGCAGCGCGGCATCTCCGATCTCGGCGAGCGCGCCCGTACCAAGAAGCTCAAGCCCGACGATGTCGAAGGCTCAACCTTCACGGTCACCAATCCCGGCCAGTTCGGCGCCGTCTTCGGCCTCCCCATCATCAATCAACCGAACTCCGCCATCATGGGCGTCGGCGGCATCACCAAGCAGCCCATGGTGATCACCGACAAAGACGGCAGCGATTCGATCGCCATCCGCTCCGTGGTGCATCTCACGCTCGGCTACGACCATCGCCTGATCGACGGCGCCGTCGCCGACCAATTCATGGCGATGGTAAAAAAGATTCTCGAAACCTGGAGTGAAGAAGTCGGCTAAAGGCCGGGAAGACCGTGGTCTCCTCTATGCTCTTTGAAATAAGCGTGCGGGATTGCGAAGACAACCCCTCACGGCTGCGAATTAGCAACCGCCGGTTTTTCCGTTCCGCCCTTAGCCCACGTCGACGCATTGAGACACTCGACGGTTCCATCGATGATCTTGGAAATTCCGTCGCGAAACTTTTCTGGATCGATGATCTCCCGCGCTGCTACCGCATCTACAGTAGCCAGTGCATTTTCCAAAAAAGACATCGCGGCATCCTTCTTCTCCATCCCGGATTTGCTGGCGAAAAGTCCTTCAATCCCGTTTACCAGCGCGGGAATGAATGCAATTCCTCTCAGTAGCTGATTTAAAAAATTCATATTCTCCTCCTTGATTCGACTATGCGTTTGAATTGATCGCGGCGCTCCAACTATTTGGAAGCACCGCCTGCATCTTTTCTCAATGTTCTATTGAAGGGAAAAACTGAGAACTGAGAACTGAGAACTAGAACACCCTACTTCCACCAGTGCTCATGCAGCGCGATGGCCACGCTGATCAACACCGCAATGCCAGCATTTACGAACCGCTCAATCACCGTCCGGCGCACGTCATTGCGTTCCAATTCCACGATCCTGTCCTCGGCCAGCGTCATCCTTCCCGGCTGCCCATTACCCACCAGCATTTCCATCTTTGCTTCCATGCGGCTCAGCTTTTCCAATACTTCGTGCTGAAAGTCCATGTCGATCACCCGCAACACCGAAATCTCCCTCTCGCTCACGCTCCACCTCCGCCAATTCTTTCGCCCCGAAATTATCGCGGAGCCGCTCTCTTGCTCGTCCTGTCATGCGCCTCTATCAGTGCCTTGATCTCAGCCTGTCCGTCGCGCAGTTCGCCCAGTTGAACCTCGCTCCGTATCCGCGCTTCAGTATTCGTCGCCGCGATCTGCTCCAGGCGCGCCACCCGCGACTTGGTTGCCTCGATTTCGCTGTCTTGCTTTGCGCTGTTGCGTGCATCTTGAATCACGTAACCGGCGAACGAAAGCGCGATCGCGCCCATAGCCAACAGTGTTCGGCTGTCGAACTTCAACAATCTCTGATCTCTCACCGCTTCCAGCTTTTTGTTCCAGGACTCTTCCAGCGATTCTGTAGCTTCCTGCATCTCTCCCAAGCGGCCAAGCACTTCAAGCTGGAAGTCTTTCGCCGTGTACTGCGCCGCCACCGGCCCTTTGTCGCCGGCTGTATGGTGTCGCGCCCTTCCCGCGTAATCATCATTCATAACGGATAGTCCACGTGCAGCGCAGTTGCGTATCGCGAGTACCGCGGGGGGGAAGAGTTGTCGTACAACCGCAAGAAGTAAGTTTGCGCTCGGCCCAGTCGCGGCAGGCTGAAAGTCCGGGTGCTGAAGCGGCCAAGCAAATTCCGGCTGTTCGCGGGTCCCCAGCCGTAGTCATGAGCCCTGACCTCGACGTTATAGAACTGGATACTTGTAGGGCTCGTCGCGTTTATGTAGAAGCCGAGAGGTGTCGTTCCATAGGGCACAATCCCATCCACTTCCATATTTGCGAAAACAATAAAGTCAGACGCCGCCCAGACCAGCACTCCTTGTTGATCGAAGTTCACCAATTTAAGGTGCTGAAACGTGAGGTATTTCTTGCTATTAATGCTGATCAACTGATACCCCGCCGAGACGGTCAAGATCGGCGTAACTGTCGTTCCATAGAACACGGCTGGAGCGTTCGTCGACGACGAGTCATAGACGTATAAGATTCCGCCATAAGAGCAGAAGTCGCGCGAGCTCACAATCACGCCCGCCGCCAGGCAACTCGACGAAACCGGAGCCTTGTACTGCCCCCACAGGCTTCCGAACTGCATATTCAGCACAGTCGCCGAGGCTGGCGCCGCGGGCAGCGTTGCGGTCCAGATATTTCCCGAGTTATACGTCCAAGTCAGCGGCGGAGCCGCGCCCGAGAGTATCGGTGCCGGGCCCGTCCCGTACGCGTCGAACGTGATCGGATTGCCGCTCGCACCCGACGAAGGCACGATTAAGGGCTCATTCCAGGTTCCACCGCGCTGGAGTTTAATCGTATCTCCCGCCGAAAAAGACTGCGCGTTGACGTGCGCGAGTGTCTGCCAGGGAAGCGCTGTCGAAGTTCCCGGGTTTGAATCGCTCCCTGCGTTACTGACGTAGTAAGTCAGCGCAGGGCACTCCGTCGCCAGGAGTAATCCCAGAAGAAGAAATCGTTTCATGATGTCCCTAGTCTTAGTTCTGCATCTGGTAGGTTACCGATGCACCGAGTCCGCCTGACGTACATCCCACTGCCGCTGTGCTCGTTCGAATTCTCAAAACGTGTCCTGCGGCAACGCTGGTACTCCCTGTGACATTCCACGCTGAACCGGTTGCAGTGACCGTAATCGTGAATGACCCCACAACTGCTCCCAGAGTGGCATCCCATATCGAGATGACTGGATACGTCGTGCAGCTTATAGCCTGGATGTTCGAATAATCGAAACCGGTAATGGTGACTGCCGCTGGCAAGGTCCACGAACAGTAGTTGCCAATCGAAGTAAAGCCACCCGGCGTGCAAGACCACACTAGATATGTTTCAGCTCTGACATAAGCCGTGGTCGCTAGTTTTTGCGAATTATCCCCAGCCGTCTGCGTCGTCGCCGTGGGTGTTCCAGTAAACGTAGGCGAAGCCAGCGGAGCCAGCAACGCTTCAGCCGCCTGGGCCCTGCTCTTCTCCACCGCCACCGCCGCGTCCGCATACGCCGTCGTCGCAACTTGCGTGCTGTTCGTCAGTGCACTCGCCGTCGGTGCCGTAGGTGTTCCTGTTAGCGCAGGACTCGCCAGCGGCGCCTTCGTCGTGTCGCTCGGATGCACGTGATCCGCTCTTGCCCAACTCGTGGCCGTCCCCACCGACCCGGTCCCATTCATAGTTGGCGTCGTCGAACTCGCCTGTGCCTGCGTCACGATCTGAGCCGGTGTCCCCGAGTTCGCAGAAATATAAAAGTTGCCGTCGTTCGAAATCCCCATCGAACTCGATCCCGCCCCTGCCGCCGTCATCGCTGACGTCGCTGGCGCCGACCCAATCATCCACGGCCCCGTCACCGACAACTGTCCATTCACCGTCAGATTTCCCGGCAGAGTCAGGTTCGCGCTCGCGTCAAGCGCCAGCAAATTCCCCGCCGCCGTTCCCACCCCGTACGACGTGCCCCATCCCGTCCCCGTCGAATTCGGCACTCCTGCCGTCGGATAGAACATAGCTGCCGCCGCTATCTGTCCCGCGCTGTTCAGCAAGGGCGAGCACCGCAGCAACCAGTTCGCGTTGTCCAGGGAGTTCAAAGTACAACTCGACTGCGCCGAGATCTGCACCGTCGCAAGCCCATTGATCGTCGATGCCGAAGTCCGGTTGAGCGTGATCGTCCCCGTACCCTGGTTCACTACCGGGATTGTCGGATAGTGATTCAGCCCAGCTCCCCCCGCATCCGCCACAGTCGCCGTCACATTCGTCGCGCCATCGTTGTAAATCACAAACCGGTTCGCATCCGCACTCGTAATACTGTCGGTCCCGCCCGAAGTGACTGTCCGGCCCGCAACTCCGCTGAACACATTGGTCAACGACGTGAAATCTTTGTTGCTGATAGCCTGCGTATCCGACACGCCCATGATCGCGCTGGCCGGCACTGTAAAAGATGTTCCCCACGCAGAACCGGTGGAGATAGGAATCCCCGCTCCCGGATACACCATGCCCCCGCCGCTCCCGCCGCAAGCCGACCCATTGCACAGCACCGCCCCCGTCCCTTTCGAAACGAGATTGATGTTGATGTTCGCATCCGAGCCCGAGGCCGCTACGCTCACCGTCGCCGGACTCCCCGTCGCCGCGTTGGTCACCGTCACTCCATCCACCGCCGCCGCAGTCGGATTCACCTTCAAAAACGGATTTCCCCGCGCGTCCGTGATCGTATCCACCGACGCCGATGTCGCTCCCAGCGGCAGTTGCACGTTGCCCGCGAGTGTCGTCCCCGATTGCGTCTCTCCCGTCACATCGTTCTTCAAAAGATAAGTCGTATTCACCGACATCAAATCCGCATACGACACGCCGCCCGAGCCAGTCGTGTTCAGGTGTACCACGGCCGCGCCCGCGTTCATCGTTGGATCGCCCGTCGCTCCCACCACCGATCCCCACGACGCTCCGCTCCAGTACGCCACATCGTTCATCGCCTCTGCATGAATCGACCGCAGATGGCATCCTGTGAAACTCCCCGCGCAGTGGAACCCCGCTCCTGTCGTCGATCCCGGCCCGCCCCGCGCGCCAACGATCGTCATTGCATCCCACGTCCCCTGTGAAGACGTCCCGCTCGTCAGAATCCCGTCCGCTGTCGTCGTCGCGCTCGTATTGAACAGCACATAAATATGGTCCATCGTGAAGTTCGAGGTCGACGGCGCGCTCTGCACCACCACGCATGCTCCGCCATTCGCCGCGTTGCAATTCCGCACGCGCAGATAGCTCACGCCCGATCCTTCATCTATCCCTTGCCCCTGGAATCCATAGCACCCCGCGACGGGCGTATTTCCGCAATCCGCCTGCATGTGGTTAAACCGCGTATCGAAGAAAGTGTTCGTCCCATCCCCAATCGCGAAGATAGCCGTATTGATTGGAAACCCCGTGGTCGCTACCACCACCCCGCTCGACCACTGGATCCCATCAGCAATGCAAGCATTGCAAAGCGACCACTGCGCCGTCGTGTTCCAGGTCGCCCCGCCAAAAATAAACTTCACCGGCGCCGTCACGCCCGAAAAAGGATTCACGCTGCACGACTGCGTTCCGCTGAATCCGCGCGCGTCCACCACGCCTCCTCGGGTCTGCGCATTCAAGCTCTGCCCAGCGGCCGCAATCTTCACGCACGCGTCCGCCCCCGAAAAAGTTGTCGCATCCAGGAACAGCGTCGCCGTGCTCCCCGTTCCTCCGTGTGCCACCGGCAGCGGATCGCTCACCGTCGTTCCCCACGTTCCGCTCGCCGCCGTCGCAAATCCCGTGCCGCCCGGATACACCATGCTCCCAGTGCCGCACGCTCCCCACGTCCCGTTGCCCAGCAGGCAAGTGCTCGCACTCGCGGTGCCCGTTCCCAACTCGCTCGCCGGAATCGTCCCCGACGTCAAGTCGGCCTTCGCCGCCATTGCCGCATCCACATACTGCTTCGGCGCAGCCTGCAGCGCCGCCGTCGGATTTCCAGGAAGCGTGATCGGCAGCGACATCGTCAGCCCCAGCGACTCGCTGAATTGCGCGATTGCCGTCGCCGGAATTCCTGTCGTCGTCGTCGATCCCCCAATCGCCAGGCAATTCGCCCCGCAGCTGTAAATGTCCTCGTAGTGCGGTCCAGTCGTATTCAGTGTCAGCGCCGGCGCGCTCTGGCTCGCCTGGTAGAAGCCGCCGCCGTTGACGATGTGAGGCTGTGTCACCCCAATCGACGTTCCAAAAAAATTAATGTTCCCCGCCGCCTGGATGCTCGTGTCCCCGCCATGTACTGATTGGAATGCCGTCAGCCCGCCGCTCGTTTGGTCCACGATCTGAAATTCGTTCGTTGTGAACGGATTCCCCATAGACCATGCCTGGCTGCCGTTATAGTTCTCCAACCAAAAAGCGCATGGGATATTTTGGGTAGTCCCGCACCGGAATACTTCATTGCCATTCAGCGTGTCCGAAGGAGATAACTGCACATAGGTTGTGCTGCGCAGCGTGTAACCGGATAACTCCACAGGCGATCCAAACGTATAATCCAGTGGCAGGTTTCCGCCGAACACGTTATTTCCCGCGCCCATTCTCGCCGGCGGCTGGTCGCCCTCCCAATAAGGCGCGATCCACACGATCGGAGTCCCGCCGCTATTGCTGAAGATCGGCCCGTGCGAAATTCCGCCGCCATAGCTGATCTGCGCCCCGCTCACTGCGGTAGTACAGTTCGCCGCCAGCTGGATGCTGTACTCGTTCCACACTTTGAGAATCGTCGTCGATAACAACCCTCCACCCGCCCCAGCTCCCGCCACATTGATCGCCGCTCCCGCCTGCGTGTCGAGCCCGAACTGCCCAGATTGCGAATACAAATACGCCTGCCCAATCGCACACGACGCGTCCGACACGGTGCGAGTCGCGTTCGCCAGCATGTGCGTCGATCCGTCCACCCCTACCGTCCCAGCGGTTTCCGCGGCGTGCCACGCATTGACCCAGGTAAACGAGAAGTGCTGTGCGTCGGTGTAGCCAGTGACGTAGAACACGCCATTGAAGTTCGTCGTTCCCGCGATCACGATCCAGATATGATTCTGAATCCCCGCCACCGCGCTCCCCGTAACCACATTGCACGTCGAGCCCGAACAGCTGATGCTCGAAATGTTCGACGTCGCCTTCGCCGCTATCCCCGCATCCCTCCCGTTCGCCGTCGTGAACGTCGCAATGTGCGTGTTCCCCAGGTTCGCGTCATCCTCAACTCCCCATCCTCCCGAGTTGTACGCCATGAACCGGCTCTCGATCCCCGCATTCGAATCCCCGCCGTGAATATAAAGATTGTCGTGCAGGTTGCCGCTGCCCTCGCCGCCTTTCACCTCCCACACATCCGGTTGCCCCGTGAACCCGTTCAGCGCAACGTTTGTGCCATCAATATGAATTCCATCCCGCGGATTGCAATTCGCCTGCACCCGCTCCAGCGTCGGCTCGCCGCCATACACCAGCACGCCGTCCGTCGCTCCCGTAAATGGATACACCAGCGCATTCCCCGAACTGTAGCAAGCGCTCGCGTTGTAGGCCGGCTTTCCCCCGCCCACTTCCTCAATGTCGCGAATCGCACAGCCCGCACATGACGGATCGATCTGAAATCCCGTCACCCCCGCCGCAAACAGAAACACCGGAGCGCCCTGCCACATTTCATTCGCATTGCTCTCCAGTACCGTCCCGTTGTACTTCAAGTGAAACGTGCAACTCGAGTAATAATCAATCGTCGATGCCGCCCCTCCACCTCGCGTCGCCCCTCCCGCTTTCCGGACGATCAGCCGCTTCCCCGGATTCGCATCAATGAACGCCTGGAAACTGCTGCACACATCCGTCGTTCCATCCGCCACCACCAGCGGATAATCCGCAACGTCCGCAATCACCTTCGTCTGATACACGCTCGGTTGCGCCACCCCATTCGAAACCAGCGCCGAACCGTTCGCCACGCCAACTGGGCCGCCTCCGCTCCCGCACGCACCCCACGTTCCGTTTCCCAGCAGGCAGGTACCCGCTCCCGCCGCGCCCGTTCCCAGTTCTCCGGCCGGAACAACTCCCGATACCAGGTCCGCCTTCGCCGACGCTCCCTGGTCCACATATTGCTTCGTCGCCGCCTGCATCGGCGCCGTCGGACTCGCCGGCAGGGTGATCGGCCCCGTCATTGTCCCGCCGGCCGTCGATAAGTAATTTCCCGCTCCCACATTCGAAATCGACTGGTCCACGTAAGCCTTATTCGCAACTTGCCCCGTGCTCGTCGGCGCCGGAACGTTCGGCGCCGCCGCAAATGTTTTCGCGCCGCTGATCGTCTCCGCTCCATTCAAATGCACTACAGCGCTATCGTCCGCTTTTGTCGCCAGTTCTGAATTCACGTACTGCATCGACACTGGCTGCCCCGCCACTCCTGACCCTGGCGTCGTTCGCACTGCCGCCAGGTTTGCCGGCGTCGTCGTCGGCACCACCCAATATTCCGTTCGCTCCTGTCCCGGACCAACCTGGTAGACGACGGTGTAATACATTCCTGCGGGACTCGCTCCCGCATTCGGCACCAGGGCCACGCTCAGCGCTCCGTTCGCGCCCAGCGCCACATTCTTCACGCCCCCCGCCACCGCCGCTCCGCTCGCCGTCAGAAATGCCGGCCACGTGATGATCAGATTCCCCTGCGCCGTGCTCCCGTCTGCGAGATAAACGGTATCCGCGATCGTGGTCGTCGCCGGTCCACTCTGGGGAACCGCGCCCGCTCCTCGAGCCGTCAACGCGCCTGCGGTTATTGCCACCGCCGCTAACCACCAATAAAAAAGCCGCCCTATAGGGCGGCGACCCGCGTCAAACATCGCATCCTCCATCCAACCCAGGTGTCGAGCGGACTCTCCTGTCCGCTGCCTTCTTCCGCCGCACCACAACTTGTTTACCCAAAACTGGGGACTGCTCCCGCTCTACCCACCACCATCCCCTAAAAAATCTTCCACGCTCCGCACATACACCTCGGCAAAATCCGCCACCGGACGCCGCACCTGGATCAAGCTCATCGCGTCCTCCAGCCTCCATCCCATCGAACTCAGTACCGCCAGCGTCATCATTGGCGCACGGTGAACTCCGGCCGCGCAATGAATGAAGATTTTCGCATCCCTTTCTTCCAGCGCCGCTTTAGCAAAATCCACTCCGCGCCGAAACAACTCCGCCGGCTTCGACTCAAAATCGTCGTCCGTGGGATTCCACAATACCTCCACCCCGTGCGCCACTCCCAGCGGACGGTCGTCGAACTCGATCTGCATATCGATGACGTGCGTGATCCCCGCCTGCGCCACCTTCGCCATGTTGTCCGACGTCCAGATCCCGCCTCCGACCGCAATCCGGTCGGTCACCCATGTAATATCCATCCCCGTCCTATATCTCGTCCCTTCGGTCTTGACTTTGACTTCCCGGGTGCCCCACCCTTGTCGCGTCTTTCGCGACAGGGTGGGGTTTTTGACTCTGACTTCGCGACCTTCAACGTGTGTCGCGTCTTTGTCCCTTACTTTCCCCGGTCCAATCCAAACCGCAACTCCCGCTCGTCGTTCCACTGCCCCGCCCCATTCTACGGTATCGTTCGCGCTAACGCAGGAACGTCCTTAGCTTCTGCCCCGTCCCCTTCTGAACTCTCCGGTTGTGTCTCTGTCGGCGCTGCATTTCCCTCCACCCCCGGACCCTCCACCTTCCCCGCATCGTCCTCCTCATCAAGTGCGATCGGCTTATCTGGAAGGTTCAACCGGTTCAGCAGAGTCTTCGCCAGGCAATCCTCGTCCTCGGTCGCAAACGTTCCATCCGTCAGCGCGGGATAAATTCCCGCTACCTCAAACAAATATTTTGCCGGAGCCAGTTGCCCGCTTCCCGCCTGCTCCATCACCGCTTTCGTAATCCGCCTCGCCCCCGACCGCACGATCTTCGAAATATCCTTTCGTACCTCCGCGGGATTCGATTCCCTCTTCGCCCGCGGACGTGCGCTCTTCGGCTTTGCCTTTCCCTTCGCCGTCTTCCCCGCCTTCGCTGCCTTGCTCTTGGCCTTTTTCTTCATGATCGCCCTACCCGGTCCCCTTGAATTATGAAATCGTCATCGCAAAAAGCAGAAGGCGCGCCCGAAGACGCGCCCTCCGCAAGAACTTTTCTTTCTTTCTTACTCTCTATTTCAAGAATAGCAAATTGCCCGGGGGTAACCGGCAAAAAATCAAACTTTATTTTTCCCTTGCTAACAACCACTTACGCCGACTCACTCGATTTACCCCCCTTGACAACATTTTTTTCAAATCGAGATTTTGTCCGGTTAAAGCGAATGCCCACCTATCCGCCCTCTGCCAGCCTTTCTCTCCAAGTGTTCCTCCGCGACCTCTGCATCCTCTGCGGTTCAAGCTTTCCTCCGCGACCTCTGCGTCCTCTGTGGTTCAGCTTTCCTCGTAACTGACGCCTATTTCGCAACGCAACAAAATAAGGCGCGCCATATAAGCGCGCCTCAATTCGTTCCTAACTCCCTATTTCCAGATTATCAAATCGCCCAAGGTCAACCGGCAAAAACTCACACTTTATATTTCTAGTCTTTACAATTACTTGAAAGCTTCTGGTCTCTTTCCCCCTCTTGACAAGAATTATCCACAACGGAGTCGATCGGCTTCATCAGTCCCACATCGAGCAGTATCTCAACCAGTAAGTCCAACACGACCGGCATATAAGTCCTCACTGTCCTAACCGTGCAATGTAGTAGTTTCGCAGTCGCCGCCTGGTCATGTTCTTGCATTATGTGACGCGCAATCAGCTGTTGCGAGAAGTCATCCAGCCGTGCCAGGCATCTCTCCATGTCATGCACGAAGATCACGCGATCTTCAAACGTCGTCACCGTATACGAAGTCACCTTCGCCCGAAAGAACTCCCGCCCCAGCAACGACGGCAGCCGCCCCGTTTCAATCGAATACCGCATGTACCGCCGCAACATCGCCACCGTCCTTCCCCGGTACGTTCGCCGCGTTCGTTCGCGTTCCTCCTCTGCCCGCACTCGCACATGAAACGCCAGCTCCTTAGCTTGCTGCTCCCCGTCCTGCCCCGCCAGTTGACGGTCGCGAACTTCCTGTGTGGACATCTGCGTCGACGAATATTCTGGCTGCTGCTCCTCATGCCGCTTCCGGCGCGGAAAGCCCGAGTTCATTCCCTGCAGCGGCCTCTCCGCCTCCGCCGCCATCCATGCAATCACGCTGCTCATAACAACCCTCCCCTTACTTCCAGTTCGCGTCTATCGCCCGCGTCGATCCCGAAGGCATGGCCTTTGATCGCGGTCGGCGGATGAACCGGCAGCATGACCCTTGACGGCTTTTTCGTCGCGGCCGGCAATTGCTCCATGGCCCGCTGGCACTTGTCGCAGTACACCCCGCCGCCACGCCTCCGCACCCACAGGCTGCCGCAGTGCTCGCAATACTTCAGTTCCATTTCGATTTCCTTCTTGTCCGTGCCGGAATGACTACTCTTCATTGCTCCTCCTGGTTATTTCAAACAACTTCGCCAACTGCTCTCTGCGCCGTAAGCAAAAAAAGCCCTGCGCCGATCCCCTCACTTACGGGAACCGAACGCAGGGCTCGTTTTTCTTACGACGACCTGCTCGGGCTATTTAGTTGAAACTACCGCACAACATCCGCGCCGCTACATCCAATCGACGTGCGGCGAATCTATATCTCTTGCGCGCTCTCGTCGACTCCTCCACCACCTTGCGAGTGATGAAATAAGCTTTCCTGGTAGCCCGACTTGAGTACGCGCCCGTTCTGCATAATCACAGTCACCCGGCCGGTGAAGTGCAGAGACTTCAGCAGGCTTTCAATCGATGCCGATAACACTTCCGCGGATTTTACCTTTCGGCGAAATTCGCCAAAGGTCTTCTCCTCGTTCCACTCCCCCGGTTGACTCATCATTCCTTTTTTTCCGTAGAGCATAGGGCCCTCTAGGATGCCGCGATCCTATAGCTGTGAATTTTCTCAGTCAAGGTTGGAATACCAATCTGGCCTTGTGCAAATCTTCATGACTTAGCGGGCACGATTCAGCCACTAATAACTCGCAGGCCATAACTGACAAAGTCCGGCGAAGATCCCCTTCGCAGGAGCTTGGCGGTAGCGTGTCAAACCTGTCGCCTCGCGGGCCGCCGCCTCGCCCGGCAAATCCAGCTCAAGCAAGCTAGAATCTTCAACTTCCAGAATCGGAAGCCCCGCCGAAGCCGCGAAAGCATCGACAACACGCTGCCCAGGCAACCCTCCTCGATGCTGAAACGCCTCCCGCGACCCGGCCACGGATTGATGCAACGATCGCTCACCACATCCTCCACTATTGCACATTCGCCAATGGCTTAAGCCTGCAGCCAGGACCCTCAGCCGGCGGGATACGGTTCCCGTCCAACCTCGGAGCCCGCTCGCAAAGCACGCAGCCCCATGAGTCGCCGACATTACAACTCACTTGGGCGATATCGCGTATGCGGCTTCAAGATGTACGTTGTTCTGAAAAACGATACTTGCAAGATAAGTTGTGTCGAGGAGGAGTGTGCGCAGGCCGTAACCGGCTAAATAGCCGGCACTTTGATTGTGACTGTCACCAAAAGCAAACGGTTGTCCGGATCGAACCGGGCGCCTTCATGCAATTTACGCATTACTTTTGCGCCGTAGTTATCCCCTGCGAGTCGTACGAGTAGATCACCTGCGTCCCATAGAGCACTTCGGTCGACCACCATCCCTGGAACGCAGCCAGCGTGAGAATCGCGGAAAGTAGAACCAGTTTTGCCCACTGCCCCTTCCGCCACGAACATTTCGTGCCTCGGTTGCGCAGGCCTTCCAGGCGGGCAGGCGTCTGCGGCGACGGGCGCCTCCAGACCAGCCCGGCGCCAACCAGCGCCAGAAGCAAAAGCGTGAATTCCATATATGGCGGATCGGCAGGCAAGTGTTCATGGAAGTGGTTGTTCAACGCGATCACCGCTACGGCAAACACAATGGCGGGCACGGGCACGATGACCAAACTCCACCACGAGCCTGGCTTTTCCCGCCGCAACGCCGCGCCCAAAGCGAACACGCACAGCGAAAATCCGATCATGCCATTAAACGCGGCGCCACGAAGCACCATCACCTGGTCATGAATTTGGCGGAGCCGCACCGTGAAGTCTCCACCCTTGTCCATCAATGCATTTTCCTGGAGGCCAAAAATGTCGGCCACGGTTTCCAGGAAGTCGTCGTCTTCCCGCTCATACTTGTAAGACGTCAACCCTCCAAGAGGCAGCGAGCACCGTGCTCTCTGTGCCTGGAACTCTTTGAGCTTGTCCGCCAGCGTGGGATTTCCCGCTCCGGCCCGCAGCAGGTGATTGTCGTCGCCGGAGCAATAGACGCGGGTCAGAATGCGGTCTTCGGTCACGCTTTCGTGCAGCATGTGCCCGCCAAGTTGCAGGCGGAGATCGCTGTCATTGAAAAAATCCTGCGCAATGCGGGTCACCGCCGAGCCCATCGTGTAGGCCATCGCAAACAGGAGCACGCCCACGGCTGCGGGCTGCTCCTGCTTTTTGAGCCAGTCTAAAAAGCTTCCAACTCGATTTTCGCCTTCGAAACATAACAAATGAATGAGCAGAACCACCCAGGGAAGAGAGAGCGCTCCCACCAGAATCGTGTCGAAGGCGATGGTGAGAGCGCCCATGGCGTTGCTTCCTTCCCCGAGTGGATCTGCTTGCGCGGCGCGGCCCCTACTTCAAATCCGCCAGATCGGCCTGTAGTTCCTGCATGCTGAAACCTGCCGGAGCCTGCTTCTTCCCGTTCAAATAGTCGTTGCTCAGAATCGCGTAGGCTTCGTCGCAGTACGCTTCCCAGAACGACCACGTCATCATCTGTAGTGCTCCCCAGGTCACAACCGTTACACCGCGCGAATCGTAAGCCACCACGGGAACGGCGTGGCCTCCCCACGAACCCGGCTTGCCGTCGCCGATCGGTCCTCCCGGAGGCACCGACCACGGCTGATGGTTCTGCACCTGCGCTTGCGCGCTGATCGGCAACTGCACCCCGATGTAACAGCCCGCAAAAATGTAAACCGAATCCATGATGTGATTGTGGTTTGACGGTTCGAGGGCCACATAGGCGCCAATCTTGTGGCTGGCGATCCCGGTTTGCCGCCAGTAGTTCAGCACGTCAATCTCCTGCGCGCCGTTGTCGTTAGCACCGGTCGTGGGGTTATATCCGGTGATGGCCGAATACGCGGCGACAATCTGCTTGTCGGTGGGCGTGACCATTTTCTTGCCCGCGTTCGCCGTCCATTCCATGATCAGGTGTCCTGCGGCCGCGCAGGTGCAATCGCCAATTTGATCGTTGTCCATCATTCCCCACGAAGCACCCACTTTCGCCGTAAGGTCGGCGCTCGCAGGCGGCGTGGGCAGTGCCGTCGTGACATAGGAAGCGAGCAGCAGCGTGCGCGGATCGTGCCGCGCCACCCCCTTGCCCAACTTCAGTTTTTTGGGATCGATCTTCGACGGATCGGATTTCATGGTGACGCCCACTCGCGAGTCCACCACTTTCGAGTCCAGTTTTCTTACGGCCATAGGAGTCTCCCTTCGGCGAGATTTCAGAATTTTTCGGAATTGCCCCGTTGCGAAAAAGTCCGGCCACCCGCAGCCACGGGTTCACCAGCCGGATTTACTGAGGGGAAGAGGTAGGGCGCATGTTAGACCCGAAGAGGGAGGAGTGGAGCACGACGACAAAATTGTTACGAAAAACGAACAGGCAGCCGCTGGCTTCAGCGCTCGCGTGGTAGAGGAGAAGCTGCGTCAGCGAGAGGAGCGGGAGCGGGAAGGTCGCACCGCGTCAGGGAATCGAGCGATCCTGCTTCGCGTGCGTCAAACGCTGGATCCGCATCCGGCGCCAGCAGCGGCCAACCTTTCCGCAGCACATAGTCCAGCCACGCTCCCGCGGCCTGCGATGTGAGTACCGCGGCCAACACCAGCGTGGTATAGAACTTCGGGCTGATGATCCCGGCTTCGAAAGCCACGCTGGCCAATACAATGCCCGGGCCGCCGCGAGCGTTGGTCGTGATTGCCAGGTTGAGCAAGTCGAGCCCTCGGAATCCGGCGAGGCGGCCCGCCAGTGAGACAGCAAGAATCTTGACCACGCAACTTCCCAGGATGAAGGCCGCCAGCATGCCCAGCGAAACGCCGCGCACCAGGTCGAGCTTGAATCCCACGAGGGCGAAGTACACGGGAATGAAGAAGGCGAACGAAACTTTTCCGATGGCGTCCAGCGCCTCGGCGAAGATCTTGCGCTTCTTGTGAACCACGGCAAATCCCGCGAGGAACGCGGCAAACACCACGCTCACGTCGAGCGCCCCCGCCAGCACGCAGTAGCCCAGCAGAACCGCGATGGCGTAGGCGACCGGCGAATGCTTCGCGAAAACGTTGAACCGCGATTTGTTGATGCGCTTCACCAGGCGCGGCAGCAGCGTCAGCCCCAGGCCGAAAAAACCAACGGTGGCGACCAGGTGATAAGCCATCTGCTTCGGGTTGAGCACGGCCGTCCCGGCCATGGCCGTTGCCAGGGCGAGCGCCAGCCAGAGCACGATGTCTTCGAGCACAGCAACGCCCAGAATGAGCCGCGCGAACCGCGTATGCAGAATGTGCAGGTCGGCGAAAATCTTGGAGACTACGGGAACCGACGTCACCGCGACGCCTACCGCCAGGATGATGATCAGCGACAGACGATTGCCGTTCGGTCCCGCCAGCACGGGACGAATCAGCCACGGCCCGAGCGCGAGGCCTAGAAGAAACGGGATGCCGGTTCCAACCATGACCAGCCAGCCCACGTCGCGGCGCTCCTCGCGGCTGAACAGCTGGCGCGTCTCCGCGCCCGACAGGAACATCAGCAGCAGCAGGCCGAGCCAGTAGACAAAGCTCAGGATGCTTCCCTGATGCTGCGTCGCCTCGGTCAACCGCGAGGCGAAGGGCAACCGTCCGAGCAGCGCCGGCCCCAGCACGACTCCGGCAAAAATCTCGCCGACCACGCGCGGCTGGCGCAATTTCACGAAAAGATAGCCCAGCAGTTGCGCGGCTGCGACCAGAAGCAAGAGCACGAGTAAGACGGAAGTGAGATCGGAATTCGACATGGCGCTAGGCCACTCTATGATGTCGGAAGCCCGGCAGGGGTTTGGAAGTGACTGAATCAAGCCGCGAGTGTGAGTGCTCCGCTGTGATCGTCGAGCCTCCATGCCACTGACTCAAAGGTCGGCGTTACCGGAGTAACCTTTGGCCGCGGTTACCTGTTCTCTATCATCAAGAGGCAATGAATTTAACATCGCTGCTAATTTGCTCGGACGATCGCGCGCTGCGCGTGTTGCGCAGCGTTCTGGGCGAATTGGAGATTGACGTGGAGCACTGCGCCGACCTGCGCAGCGCGGCGAAAGAATTGTCGCAGCGCTCGTTCGGGGCGGTGATCGTCGATTGTAAGGACGAGCGCAGCTTCGGGCTTTTGAAGAGCGTGCGCACCGGGCAGCACAACAGTAAGTCGATGGCAATCGCGATCATCGAGGCGCGCACCAACCTGCAGGCGGCCTTCAGGCTGGGCGCAAACTTCGTGGTCTTCAAGCCGATCTCGACAGAAAAGGCGAAATCCAGTTTTCGGGCCGCTCGCGCGCTGATGAAACGCGAGCGTCGGCGCAGCGTGCGGCTCCAGGTGAAAATCGCCGCGTATTTTCGCTTTCAGAATGGAGACGGCGAGCAGGTCTCTGTCACCAGCTTAAGCGAAGGCGGCATGGCTGTGCGGTTTGCCGGCGCGCCGGGCAAGAGGGTAAGCCCGGTGAGCTTCAGCTTCGCCCTGCCTGACACGACGACTGTGATTGAAGCCACCGGAACCATCGCCTGGCAGGATGCGCGAAATCATGCCGGCATTCAGTTCGCAGCGCTCCCCGAGAGTTCGCTGCAGAGTTTGAAAGAATGGCTGCGGCTGCAGTCTGGCGAGAAGCATGATCCGCCGATCCGATGCAGGCTTGTGGCTCTCAGTCCCACCGCTTGTTTCCTGCGAACCGCCTCGCCATTTCCTCCCCAAACCCGCGTCGAATTGCTGCTGCGCGCGGCCGATCGCTCCGTCAAGACGCAGGGCAGAGTGCAACTCATGGATCCGGAATTGGGTATGGGCATTGAATTTCTGCCGCCAACATCCGCGCACTGCGAGCGATTGCAGGAGATGATCCAGCACGTCCACTCCAGCCCCGACACGGTGTCGGAGGTGCTGGTTGAGCCCGAGGGAATGGATTGGGACTACGATGCGAGCCGTGCGCTTGCACCGTCGCTTTCCAATATCGGGCAGCCCGATCCGCTACTGGAATTGTTCCGGACGGGCGCGTCGCTCAATAAAGCTAAGTTTCTAGTGGAACTTGAAAAGCACCAACTGGCGCTGACTGCGACCGAGGACGGAGAAGCCGCCTCGGCCGAGCCTTTTGCCTACCAGCGGAGGGAACCGAGGATCGCCGTATCGTTGCCGGTGCAGGTGTTGCCCCATGATCATAAGATCGGCGCACCGGTCGAAGACCTTCCTGAGAATGAGCTTCAGCAAGTTGAAACTCACACCGGCGAGTTCCGGGCAGACGTGTTGTTGGACTCGGATGCACACCCGATGGCGCACTTTATTGACGTGAGCCATCGCGGCGCACGCATCGGCGGTGTCGCCTTCCGTCTGAAGCCGGGGGAAGTTGTGAACCTGGTGTCAGATGGCGTGGAGGCGCGCTTTCTCGTGATCTGGGTGGGCGAGCGCGGCACGCCGCAGGAAGGCCAAGTCGGGCTGCAGAGTTTGGCGGGCGATTAATTCCCCACAGCGGATGTGAAATCCCACATTTCCGTTACGGGTCGTGCGGGGCGTAGGGATCTTTCGACTGCGCATACCGGTTCGCTTCGCTCTCCGGCATGCTTCGCTCACACAAAACGCTCAGGAAAGACCTGCGGTTATGGCTGCGGATTCAGCGATTTCAGATAGGCTACGACCGCCTCGGCATCGGCGCTGTTCATGCGGAACTGTGGCATGGGAGCGCGCAACGGGACGCCAGTGGTCCAAATGCCGGTAGTCAGCAGCTTGACCATGTCGCCATCGCTGGCGGGCAAAGGAGTGCCGCCGATGCGAGGCGCAGTCAGCGGCCAGTCTGAATTGGGTTTGGCGGGATTCCAGGGGACCGCTGCGCCCTGAAGCCAGTGAGAGCGGTCGGGACTGCCGTCGGCGTTTTGCGGAGTGTGGCATTGACCGCAGCGGGCAACGCCCTCAACCAGATATTTTCCGCGCGCGACCGCACCGCCTTCGGCGGACTTCGTGGAAGAAGATTGCTTGCTTTGCGCAACGAGCAGAGCGCTCGAGAGCAACAGGATCGCGACGGCAGTGCGCGAGAATTTCTTAACAGATATCGAGAGCATACCTTCACCTACGGCTACTCTACTCCGCGACCGCAGAGGGCGGTATCGGGCAGAGCCCTAGTATGGGGGGCGGTTGTTCAAGGATGACTTTGAGGTAGTGACGAGATCTAACGCCCAGCGGGGCGGGAGAGATGCTGTGCGATGTGCGAGACGACTTCGGGCAGGTGTCCCTGTACTTTTTGCCGGATGCCCGGTCCGAACTCGTGCAAGAGATTCATGCCCGCGTCGTTGCCGACGGTCGAGCCGAAATTGCTGAGGGGTGCCGTGCCGGAGCGCGCTCTGTAGCGGCGTGAAGCATTCTCGGCAGCGACGGTGGTAAGGACACGCAGGAAGTATGCAGTATTCACGTGGCGCTTTCCGGTCGTGTCGCGCAGGAGAAAGATTCGCGAAGCAGCGTCTGTGGCCCGCGCCATTACCTTGTCATTCGACGAAGGCTGATACCGCGAGCCTCGCTGTTGGAAGGAAGGATTGAAGTACCTGGTAAGAAAAGCGCCCGTCTCTTTTTTCTCGGGCGCCGTCCGGAAGAGCAGGCTGGCGCTGGGGGCCTCAGGAAGGGCGGCGGCAGGGCCCTCTGGCCGCGCGACGCCGGGCAGGGCGGCTGCGGCAACGGGCAAGCGCGCGATCTCACTGGCCATCTGCAGAGTTTTTGCCGAATGCTGCGATTGTGCCGAAGGAGCGTCAGGCAAGAATTGTGCGGCGTCGACGGGCTGACGCTGCTGGTCGATTGAAGCCGCACTTGCTGAAACGCGGTGAGGCGATTTTGCTATCGGAGTTTTGCCCTGCGCTAGCGCCGGGGCAGCCGCGCAGAGGCAAAAAGCAGCAATTCCGAAGGATGCAATTCGTTTCACCATAAGTGCATTTTGCCGGGCGGCACTTGTTCTTCTTCCCCGGCATCCATCCGGTTCTGGCGCGACGACACCTTGAGATGAGCAATTCCCGTGCCACTTTGCCGAGAGATTAACCTTGCGTATGTTGGTTGAAAATCAGAGTGTTGGAGTTGCTGGCGCAATGGCTTAGTGCCTTCTGCGGGTATTGCGGTAGGAAGCGTAGCAGCTGCAGAGGTTCTTTTTTTCTAAGGACTAGAAAGGCGCAACCCCGCAGTCCGTGCGCCTGGACAGGGTGTGTCCGGGCAGACACAAGGATCGGTCATGCGGGTGAAATAGGCCGAGCGAAACAGGACTTTGAGGCGGGCAGAGTTAGAGCCAGAAGTCGCTGGCGGGAGAAGATGCCGGCGCCTGGCTGGTGCCGGCGACGCGGCCCATGGTGGGTTCCACGCGGTTGCGTCCGGCGTTCTTAGCCTGATACAGGGCGGTGTCGGCCGCATGCAGAAGTTTTTCCATATCGACGGCGGCGTCAGCGATGGCAACGCCTAAACTCAGGCTGACTTGCACGCCGGCTCCGCCGACAACGATATTGCAGCCGGCAACATGGCAACGCACGCGCTCGGCGAGTTCCCAGGTGTCGGCCAAGTCGCAGCCGGGGGCAACGATAAGGAACTCTTCGCCGCCGCAACGTCCCACGGAATCGTAAGGGCGAACCACGGCAGCGATGCCGCTGGCAATGATCCGCAGAACGGAGTCGCCCGCAGCGTGTCCGCGGCTGTCATTGATGGCCTTGAAGTGATCCACGTCGATCATGATCAGGCCGACCGGTTGATGATCGCGCTCGGAACGAAGCAGGTCGCGCTCCAGGATCGACAGAATGGCTTTGCGGTTCCACAGGCTGGTCAGGCCATCGCGGGAAGCCTCGCGGCGGAGCGCTTCTTTGGCCAACATCAGCCGGTTCTGGGTGACGAGCAAGCGGGCGCTCGAACACAAAAACGACAGCAGCACTACCGTAGCCGCCAAGCCCAGCCGTTCGCGCGCAATGCGCAACGACATGAACAGGACCAGCAGCGGGTAGAGCAAATAAAACAATTCAGTGAAGATGCGGGTCTCGCGAGGAGCCGGTTCCAGCGAGGGATCGGGGGCCTCGGCCTGCTTCCAAGAAATCACAATGACGGTGGGAACGACGAGCACGGCGCTCCACAGCAGATCGAACCACGCACCGGTGTGCAGGCCGCGTCCGGGGCCGTAATCGTACAAAGCGTCCACCGCTCCGGAGAGGAGGAGAAAAATTCCCATGCGGCCGAACAGGTAGCGGGCATCGCGGGAGCGGCTGACCGCGCCGCGCAGAATGAATGCGAGACATACCAGTCCATAGCCAGCGAAGTACGGCGCCCACACCGAGTGGGACATTTCCCCCGATTCCGACCTGGGGATGTAGAAGAAATACAAGTACGCGGCAACACAAACCAGGACCGCCTGCACGAAGTCGAGGGCGACGAGGGCGTCGAGCTGCCCGGTCCCGGTGTCGGGATCGAGAAAAATCGCCATAGCCAGAGGAGCGAACCAGAAACAGAAGAGGAAGTTTTCGATGCCGCTGACCAGGGGCGACGAGGCAACGTCGTTGTAAACGCAGAAGGCCTGGGCCACCGACCACACCAGGTAGGCGAAGGCGGCCAGGCGCCAAAAGGAAAGCGCCATGCCCTCGGACCGGCGGCCGGCCGCAACGATGGCACAGATCAGCACGATTCCCAGCGTGAGCTGAATCAGGTCAGAGAGGAAGGGACCTGGGTGTTTAGTCCCGAGCGAAGCCACGACAAACACGTGCGCCAGCCACAATGCGCAGGTGACAGCGATGACGATGGGCTTGCGAGGCAAAGCCTTCCCTTTCTGCAAAGAAGTATTTACAGCTTGTGTCGCAGGGAGGATCGAGCTGCACTGCCGCTCTAGTACAAAATCCTTTTGGCAGAATAGCTGGACTGAGACCCCACTAGTATCCGGTAAAACGTGGGCCCGATCACGTAACCATAGTACCCAGATGGCATTACCGCCAAGTGAAAAGTTAGAGCCATCCCTCGAGCAGCTTTTTGAGGATGTCTACGGCCTCGCCCAGTGTGGCCAATTCCTGTGGAGTCAGTTGGTCGAGATGGGAGGCCAAGTAGGCGATGCGCCGCTGGCGGCCCTGCTGCAGCAAGCGAATACCCTTGCCGGTCGCTGCGATCCGCATGCGGCGGGCGTCATGGGGATCGGCGGTGATCTGGATCAGGCGGCTGCGGGCCAGTCCTGCGACGATGCGGCTCATGGTTGGCGGCCGGACCTGCTCGGCTGCGGCGAGTTCGCCCAGAGTCTTGGGGCCGCCGAACACCAGCACCGACAGCGCCGAGAGGCGAGCAGGACCTTCGCCGGTGGCGACGTCCTGTTTGCGCACGCGGCGCAGCAGGTGAATGGCGGCAGAGTGCAGCCGGTCGGCGATGGCCAGAACCTCGGGATGGGCCGCAGGATCTGGCGCGGGCCGGGAATTTTCTCGATCCGTCATTTTTGGGTTGACGCGGCCGGGGAAATATAGTTAGCTATGCTAACTAATATGCTGACGGAGGTCAAGACATGACTGTAGCTGCAACAGGGATCGGAATCTCGCGCATTGGGCAGATTGCCGTCAACGCGCACGACGTGGAGCGCGCGGCCGCCTTTTATCAGGATGCGCTGGGGCTGAAACTGCTCTTCAAAGCCGGGCCGGGGCTCGCCTTTTTCGACTGCGGCGGGGTGCGCCTGATGCTGACGCGTCCGGAGAAGCCGGAGTTCGACCATCCCAGCTCGATTCTGTACTTCGCGGTGCCCGACATTCAGGCCGCATACGAGGGGATGAAGCAGAAGGCGGTCAAGTTTGAGGACGAGCCGCACATCATCGCGCGCATGCCGGATCATGATTTGTGGATGGTGTTTTTTCGCGATTCGGAGGGAAATTTGATGGGGCTGATGAGCGAAGTGAAGAGGTAGGCTCCTCGCTTCGCGTCGGACAGCCGAGGCGGCTGTCGCTCCGTTGGGAGAGGGCTGCCGGAAGCCGCCGGCGCTCCTCTGCTATCATCGCTGGCGGAGTCATTTCGCATCATGCAGGACTTCGGGGACGACGAAATACCCATTCTTTCCGGAAGAGGAGAAGCATTCATGGAAGAAGCTCCGGCCACAGGTTCGGGCGCCGCGCGGCGCAACGAAGACATCGCACTCGATCTGATGAAATTCATCGCCATGACGACGGGATACGGCCGCACCGCCTCGTCGGGCGTGGGATTTCAGGGCACCGGTTCGGCGGCGAAGCCGGAAGACTATGCCGCTCACCTGCTCGAGTTATACGGGAAATGCCTTGGCGCGGTCAGCGCGAAGAAATAAAGCCACTCCTCCGCGACGGCAGAAGCGAAACTAAAAACCGCGTCCCTTTGCCGGGGGCGCGGTTTTTTGACATTCACAAGTTCGGTGGCGCTAAAGCTGCCGGGCTTTGCCCGGCGG
>DASSRO010000193.1:0-19638 GCA_035701745.1 Candidatus Sulfotelmatobacter sp.
CGTCACAAAACAAGTTGCCTTTGCCGCCGATTTATTCCCGTGACTGCAGTCACAGTTTGTGGTGACGCGACGCAATACCAACGATCGGAGTATTGACTGCGGCCGTCGCCGATACTAAAGTGATGCTATTGCTGCAATGCAGCAATGGAGAAAGGCTATGCCAACCGATAACAAGACCGATGAGAATAATTCGCCCCTGGACATTCTGACGGAACTAGCGGTGGAAGGAACGTCGAGTCTGGTAGAAGCGCAACGCACGTTTCTCGACCTGGTGCAACAAGAGAACGACATCCTTTTTAACGGAATCAAAGAACGAATCAGCAGTTTCACTCCCGCAGTGGCGGCAACGGATCTCGCGCAGCGCAGTCTCGACACGGTGATCGAACTGCAGCAAGAGTTGCTGACGGCAACGAGCAGGCAGACGTTGCACTGGCTGGAGTCCGAGAAGGCGGGAAAGGGTGGCCGTGCGGCGCACCTGGTGGAATTCGCGCGCGACGGCGTGGAGACCTTCACCCGAGCACAGAAGAAATTTCTGGAGGCGGTGGCGGAGGAAGCGGCGGCCGCAACGGAAGCCAGGAAGCAGCACGATGGCAAGGCCGCGAAAAAGACCGAACTCGCGGAACTGGCGCGCGAGGCCGGGAATGCTTTCGTCGAAGCCCAGAAGCGGCTGCTGGATGTAATGGGCCAACAGATGAATGTGAACCTTGACACTGCCACTCGCACCCTCGGACTAGTGTCGCCGTCGCAGCTATTGCCGATCGCGAACCGGGCCGGGAAAAGCGTGAAGAACGTTTTCAACCAGGAAACGTCACTGATCAGATCGCTCATAAAGCCTGTAAAGAAGGCGTCTACTCGAGCGCCGCAGGCCCGCGCGAACGCGGCGCGTGGGAAGAAAGCGGTTACGGTCTAGCCGGTATTGGCTCCGCGGCGCGGGAAATGATGCTTAGGACGATCGCGTCGCGATTGCCGCGATTGCGGGCTGGGACGCTGTAGATTTAGAAGATAACAGGCGGTTCAACATGGTTTGCTCCCACTGTACCCAGACTCGGCTCGTATAAAGCATCGCGCTGAATTGCAGCGCGAGCCAGTCTCGGGTCTGCAGGGGCGAACGGAACGCCGAACGGTTGGCAATCCAGTGCTGGGCGACGTGGCGCGCAATGGTGAAACCCATCCCCGTGTCAGCGCCAACAATGTCGCCCAGTATCCCTTCCAGCGTGAACATCACCTTCGACAACATGATCAGAGAACTGGGGAACCTTATCCCCTGAACCGCGACGCGTTCCAGAAGCCGCATCGCGTCTGCCCCGCTGGGCATCCGGGAGACAGCGATTGCGTCAAGGAATTTGGTTACAGCCTCGCGAACAGCCCGCCCTCGCGGCGAAGTTGCCCGGACAGGATTTTGACTGAGGGCGAGGACTTCCCTGAAAGTGCCAACCGGATCGCGCAAGGTCACCATCAGAAATAAAAGAGCGAGATGGCGGCGCTGCTCGCGGCTCAAACGCTCGCGCAGAGCCCAATCGAGAATCACGAGATCACCGGTCTTATTGTTGTAGAGCAAGTTGCCGGCATGAGGGTCGCCGTGAAAGATCGCGTCTTCAGTTGAAGAGAAGAGAGGCACGGCGACCAGAGCCTCCACCATTTGCTCAGCGACTTTCCTGCGGCGCGGTGCGGGCAAGCGAGCAGCCGCGCTCGTGACCTTGATTCCTTGTTCCTCGGTAAGGGCGGTGATCGTGGGTGTACACAGTGACTCGATCACCCGGGGAATGCGAACTCCGGGGAAAGTACGATAAAGGGCGGCGGCCTCTGTCAGCGTTTTCTGTTCGCGGGCGAAGTTGACCTCGTGACGAAGCAGACGCCGGACTTTGCGAAAAGTGTCAGGGATGAGATGAGGCGCGAATCCGTACGCATGATGCCTTTCGCCGAAGTACTGAGCCAAACCCTGGAGATAGTCCATGTCTTCGGAGAAGTATTCGGGGATGTGCGGCTTCAGAACTTTGAAGACGCCGCGTTCGCGCCGCCCGGTTCCGGGATTGCGCCAAGTGAAGCGAATGACTGCGCTGACGCTGGCCTCCTTGAGGATTTTTGGCGCGACTTGTACGGAGAGAGTCTGCACGCGCGATCCCAAGGCCTGCTGGACAATGTTGCGGATATCTTCCGGTTGGACGTCGCGAATTCCGTTTTCCAGCTTGGCGAGCGCCCGGCGTAGGGCAGGATGAAGGTGTTGATTCCTGGCGATGACTTGGCCGAGTTTTTGCAACCCAGGCACTTTCGCGATGAGCCGCAGTAACCGCTCTTCAGCAGGAGTCTTGGGCGGAAGTTCGATCTGCTCCAGAAGTTTTGGAGCGAGCCGCGCGGGAGAGAGGCGGGTCACGACAAACATCATGGCGTCGCGTACCGGCGGCCGCCACTGCTTATACGTTTCGGGCACAAGCTGGCGTACCGGAACGATCTCGTCGACGATCCAGCGAGCCATAGCTTCGCGCACGGACTGGCCAGCCGGACTGCGCAGGCCAGCTTCGATGGCGCTGACTTTTTCTGCCGACGTTGCACCGTGAGGCAGGAAATTCTCCAGAGCCGCGCGTAACTGGCCGGGCGCGGGCGGGCCGAGACCCGCAGCGATGGCGGACGCATCCATGGAGGGAACCTACCGGTACAGACTATGCGCCCGCCTAGATGAATATGCAGTGACCCGCATCACCGGAAGCGTGGAGGTCTTGTGCGATAGTTAGGGATTACTGCATTGCTTTCGTGAGCGCAGGCTGCGCATCACGGAGTTCGTTCCCGCGGTAGGGAACCGTCGCTCTGCTGAGGATGACAAACTCAGCGATTGTGCGAAATGTGGGAAGTGAACGTCGGAGAAAGATTCTTGGCTACTCTGAATGAGGTGTTTTCGAAGTTTTCGGTGCGGCGGCGCTATGAAGTCTGGTTTCTGCGCATCGGGTTTGCCGACGGGAGCGGAGCGTGGTGGTTCCGCTATTTACTGATGAATCCCGGCCGCGGCGGTTGCGCTGGAAATCCGCGGGGAATGCCCGTTCAAGTCTGGGCGACCTGGTTTCCGGCTGGCGGAACGCCGCAGAGCTTCATTCAGGGATTTCCGCTCCAGGAATTGGATATCAGCGGCAAAAGTAAGAGTCCATTTCATTTTAGCGTTGAAGATAACAGCATTGGCGAAAATTCCTGCAGAGGGCGATTGGAGGTGGATGGGCACACGATTGCGTGGGATCTGCGCTACCGTTCCACCTTTCGCGTCACGCTCAGCAACAAGGGATGGATTGGATTCTCGCGAACACCGCATTCCGATGCGGTTTTTTCTGGTGAGATTACGCTGGATGGACGACGATTCGCCGGGGAACCCTTGGGATTTGGAGTGCAGGGGCACAACTGCGGATACCGCCATCGAAGTTTCTGGACCTGGACGCACGCGTATTTCACGCGGCCTGGTCAGAGCGCCACTACATTAGAAGCGTTGGTCTATGAGATGCCATTCGGACTGATCTTTCGCAAAGCGGTACTGTGGCACGATGGAAAGGAACATGTGTTCCGAAAATTCGAGCAACACGGACGCAGCCGCGACGAGTTGCTGTGGCAGTTTCAGTGCCAGGCGCGGGATGGGCTGCGCCTGGAAGTCGCAATCGACGGCCGCGGCGCACACGTGCATCGTCTTCCTTATTTGAAGACTGACTGCAGCGGCACGTTCGAGGTGGCGAACAACAGTTTCGCGTCGGCGTTAATTATGGTTCAAAGAGCGAATGGAGCCGCGGAGAGGCTGGAGACTGCCACAGGCGCGGTTTTGGAAATTGTGGGGTGACTACTCGTTCGCTTGCGCTCGAGCCAAACGCTCCGCCACGACCGAGTAAGCGGCAGGATTGAATGCCATGCCGATGTGAGTCCCGGGAACTTCCACGTCCTTTTCGGGGTCCATGGTCATGCAGTAGCGCCAATCGACGATTCCATCCTGGCGGGTATAAATCGCGGTCTCGACCATGGCGTGCGAGACTTTGCGGCGAAGGCTGTCGATGAAATTGCAAGTGCAGCGGCCGGTATAACAATCGGGCAAAACTCCCGTGCCGTGTTCCTCGAGAATGCGGAGGCGGACGGCTTCGGCCGCGCGGAGGACAGCTCGATTCGCAACCGTGCCGCGGACAGGAGCCGCCAACGTGATGACAGAAGCCACGTCGCGCGGACGCGCCCCTGCCACGGAGCGCGCAATCACTCCTCCCAGGGAGTGCCCGATCAGATGGACTTTGCGCCCCGTATCCCGCAACGCTTGTTCGATGGTCTGGTTCAGACGGCGCTGGATGAGCAAATTGGGGCATTCCGCGTTGATGCCGATGCCGGAAAAATACGGCCGGTAGCCGATTCGTGCGAGCCAGGCGTGCAGTTCGGTGAGATACAAATCCGTGCCGAGAAATCCGGGAATGATAATGACGGCGGAGCCGTCTCCGCGGGGGATGCCCAACCCGTAATAGACAGGCGTCGCGTGCAGCAGCAGAATCTCAGCGCCGAAGAGGGCTTCGGTCCAAAAACTGGAGACGTTGGCCTTGGGATAGGGCCTGGGAGTTGAACGGTCCCGCTTCTTGACGGAAGGACGCGCCGCTGCCTTTTTCGATTTACGCTGCAAATTCGTCCCTGGGCTCCGCCCGATCCATTTGAACTGTGGAAAGGGTCGAATGCTGCAATGCACAAATTATAGCGCGACCAGCTTCGCGGCTTCAAGAAACATTTCCGCTACGCGATCGACCTTCTTATCCCGAAGATCCTTTCAGCGTTTCTTACGATTTGCGTGTTTCTTGCGGCGAGACTTGCCGGATTGCCCTTCCAGCTCTGCCACTCGCCGACGCAGGGCCTCGACTTCGGATTCCGCGTCTGTCGGCGACCCTGAGGTCGTACCTAGAAAGCGCTTCATCAGGTCTACCGGGGAAAGTATGGCGGACTGAACTTCGCTCAAGCGGTTTTGCACCGTGTCCTGCAGCTTCTGATAGGTATCGAATGCGGACTTCAGATACCACATCAGGAATTCCTGGCGTACCTCGTCGGAGGCGATAATCAGCTGCCGCAGCAACTCCAGCGGCAAGCCAGTCGGTTTGTCCTTGGCATCTTCCGTGATGATCTGAGTCAGGATGACGCGGGTGAGGTCCTGACCGGTCTTGGCGTCGACCACCTGCAGATCGCGCCCGGCGCGAATGTGAGCTGCCAGATCATCGAGGTTGACGTAGCGGCTGCTGGCTGTGTCGTACAAACGGCGGTTGCCGTATTTCTTGATCACGATCGGCGAAGTTTTCATAGCCTCAATGCTGCCTTGCGTCAGCGAACAAGAATATCTTGACACAAGTACTTGGTAGTCGTATATTTTAGTCGATGCTGCAATGCAGCAATTTGGAGGTTTGTTATGGCAACGGCAACAAAGCATGAATCCATTCATTCCAAAGAGTCGTCGACCGTCGCCCTGCTTTCGGGCTGGGCGCAGCAAGGCGTGCAGACACTGTTCGCAACCCAGAGAATCCTGATCGATCTGGCCATGCGGCAGAACGCTAGTGTCATGCAGGCCGTTCGGCAGCAACTGTCCGATCCCAAACACTCCCCCACCGCGATCCTCAGCGAAATCGCCGAAGAGGGACTTAGCAATTTTATGGAAGGCCAGAAAGTTCTGTTGGAACTTGGCAGACAACAGAATGAGATTCTTATGGACGGCGTGAAAGAGCGCGTGGGAGAGTGGCCGGCAGCGCATGCGCTGACGGATCTGCTGCGGCGCAGCGTAGAAACTTTCATCGAACTCCAAGAGGAATATCTCAAGATCGCCAACAAGCAGACGCACACCTGGCTGGAGTCCGCCAAGGCCGGCAAACCGTATCAGCCGGAGTATGCGGTGGATCTGGCGCGTGAAAGCATGGAGAGCTTCGTTAAGGCGCAGAAGAAATTCATGGATGTCATCGCCGAGGAAACCGCGAGGGCGGCCGGTGGCAAACACAACGGCGCCACAAAAAAAATCAAACAGGTGGAATTGACGGAACTGGCGCGCAAAGCTACGGATTCGTTGATGGAGGCGCAGAAACGACTGGTCGACGTAGCGGGACGCCAGATGAATGCCGGCGTTAAGACCGCAGGCAAGACACTGGAGCTCCTAAAGCCGTTCCCGTTTCTTCCTGTGAGTGAACTGACGCGGGAAGCGGTCAAGAGCTACGTCGATGCCCAGAAAGCGCTGATGGATGTGATGGTGAAAGCTCCCAGCGGGGTCAAAATGACGATGAAGACAGAGCGGCATGGGCGTGGGAAGAAAGTGAGAGCGGCAGCCGCGGTTGCCTAAACGAAAGAACCGCATCCCGCCAGCCCGACCTTAGTCGAGCAACACGTGCTTTGTCCGCTGCCAAGGTAGGTGCGCGTACGCACACGCATGCGTTTCGGGGCGAAAGGCCGCTTTCGCCCAGAACGCATTGCGCCCGAAGAGAGTGAAGTCTCCTTGGAGCGAGACTGACGATTCGTCGTCGTTTCGCCGCGCCGCTTCGTTTCTCGCTGACCGGCAAGGCACGAATCCGTCGCTTTGAGGGAGAGGAATATGTCTACAGTCACTGCAGTACCGGCTAGCAAGATTCGCGGAGGCAGTTTCTTGATCGAGGAGCGTGCTCCGGGGGACGTTTTCACTCCGGAAGACTTCAGCGAGCAGCATCTGCTCATTGCGCAAACTGCGGAAGAATTCGCCAATAAGGAAATCGTTCCTAACATCGAGAACATGGAGCAAAAGAAATTCGCCGTTGTTCGGGAACTGGTAAAGAAGGCGGGAGAATTGGGCTTGAGCGGAGTGGACGTTCCCGAACAGTACGGCGGCATGCAGATGGACAAAGTCACCTCCGCCATCATTGCCGATCGTCTTGCGAAATATGGCGGCTTTAGCACGACGTGGGGAGCTCACACCTGCATTGGCACGCTTCCCATCGTGTATTTCGGAACAGAAGAACAAAAGAAGAAATATCTGCCAAAGCTGGCCAGCGGCGACATTATCGGCGCTTATGCGCTGTCGGAGTCGTCCTCTGGATCGGACGCGTTGAACTGCCGCACCCAAGCGAAGATTTCCGACGACGGCAAACACTACATCCTGAACGGCGAAAAGATGTGGATCACGAATGCAGGATTCGCCGGCCTGTTCATCGTGTTTGCCAAGGTTACCGGCGACAAATTTACCGCGTTCATCGTGGAGCGCGGCTTTCCCGGATTTTCGGTGGGAGCCGAGGAACACAAGATGGGGATTCGGGGATCCTCGACCTGCCCGTTGATTCTGAATGACTGCCAGGTCCCCGTCGAGAACGTGCTGGGCGAAATAGGCAAGGGACACCACATCGCCTTCAATGTCCTGAACGTAGGCCGATTCAAACTCGGCGCGGCTTGTGTGGGTTCGGCGCGCAACTGCATCGAAGGTGCAATCGCTTATGCCAGGCAGCGCAAGGCCTTCGGGAAAGTGATTGCGGATTTCGGCTTAATTCGCGAGAAGATCGCCAACATGGCGGCGGGAATTTTCACCGGAGAGGCCATGGCATATCGCACCGTCGGCATGATGGATGCGGCCATTGCGCAACTCGGGGAAACGCACGAGGACATGGCGCAGGTGCGCAAGGTAATCGACGAGTACGCCGTCGAATGTTCCATCCTCAAGGTGTGGGGATCGGAGTTCATCGACTACGTCGTTGACGAATCCGTGCAGATTTATGGCGGGTACGGATTTGTCGAGGAATATCCGGCGGAACGCAATTACCGGGATGTTCGAGTGAATCGGATTTTCGAAGGCACGAACGAAATCAACCGTCTGCTGATTACGGGATTCCTGCTGAAACGGGCGATGAGCGGACAGCTTCCGCTGATGCCGGCCATCAAAAAGCTGATGGATGAAGTGCTGTCGGGAACCGCTGATGACGGCGCAGAAGGGCCGCTTGCCTACGAACGAAAGCTGGTGGCGTCAGCGAAAAAAATAGGCCTGTTTGCCGCCGGGATTGCCACGCAGAAGTATATGCAGGCGATCCAGGAGCAGCAGGAAATCATGGGTGCAATCGCCAATATGACGATTGAAACCTATGCCATGGAGTCGGCCGTGCTGCGCGCGCAAAAACTGGCGGCACAACACGGGGACGCGGGTTGTGCGCATGCCATTGCCATGACCCGCGTCTATGTTTCCGCGGCTATGGAGAAGATCGAAAGCGCGGCGAAGACTGTGGTTGCCGCCTGCGCCGAAGGGGACATGCTGCGGTCGCAACTGGCTATCCTGCGTCGCCTGTGTAAGTACGAACCATTCAATACGGTGGCGTTGCGGCAGGCCATCGCCCAAAAGGTCATTGAGACTGGCAAGTACCTGGCTGTGTAGCGAGCGCGATGGTGGTGCGGTATGGCTGCTCGAAGCCCGCAATTCGATTTCGATTTCATCGTGATCGGTTCCGGATTTGGGGGCAGTGTCTCCGCGCTTCGGTTGGCGGAAAAGGGATATCGTGTTGCCGTGATCGAGATGGGGCGCCGCTGGGCGCCCCTTTCTTTTCCGCGCAGCAGTTGGTCGATTCGTCGCTGGATCTGGCGTCCAAGCCTCGGGCTGCACGGATTCTTTAACATGCGCTTCTTCCGTCACGCGACCATCTTTCACGGATGCGCCGTGGGCGGGGGCTCGATTACATACGCCGGAACGCTGCTAGCTCCGCCGGATAAAGTTTGGCAGAGCGGGTCGTGGGCCGGGCTGGCGGACTGGGAAGCGGAGATGCCGGCCCACTATGAGACTGCGTCACGCATGCTGGGAGTAACGCAGAATCAGATCCTCGGAACGGCCGACCATCTTCTGAAACGAACCGGTGACGTGGCCGGAGTCGGCCAGACGTTCTATCAAACGCGCGTGGGAATTTTTCAGGCTGGAGATGGGAAAACGACCAACGAATCTTTTCCCGACCCGTTTTTCGGTGGAGAGGGTCCGCCGCGAGGCACATGTACAGGCTGCGGCGGCTGCATGATGGGCTGCCGCTTCGGCGCGAAGAATACGCTTGACCTCAATTACCTTTACCTCGCTGAGAACTACGGGGCGGTAGTTTTTCCAGAAACTAAGGTGGTGAATGTTAAGCCGCTGGCGGGCACGAATGATGGCGGCGCAGGGTACGAAATTTATACCGTGAATTCGGTGGCGCAGATTCGAAAGCAACCGAGCCGCTTCACCTGCCGCGGTGTGGTTTTCTCGGCATCCTCACTGGGCACGATGGAGCTTCTCTTTCAACTCAAGGAGAAGGGTTCGCTCCCCGGCATCAGCCATCGTTTGGGCAAACACGTACGCACGAATTCGGAATCGATTATTGGCGCGCGCGTGCCGGGATGCGCCGAAGATCTGTCGCAAGGCATAGCGATCGGCTCGGGCATTTACATCGACGAACACACCCACATCGAGGCGGTGCGCTATCCCAAAGGCTCCGACACCATGGGCCTTCTCACCACCATGCTGACCGATGGGCGTCCAGGTCCGTTGCGTATTGGCCTCTGGCTGAAAAATGTTCTGCTCCATGCGCTGTTTCATCCGGTTAAGACTCTGCGGCTATTTCGTCCCTGGGGCTGGGCGAAGGAATTCACTGTCCTGCTTTGCATGCAAGCCGTCGAAGGGCACATCGAAATGAGGTGGCAGCGCCCGTGGTTCTGGCCCTTCTCGAAAATGCTGGTGAGCCGTGGGGATAAAGTGCCCACCTATATTCCGAAGGCGAATGCATTCGCCAAGCAATTCGCGCAGGTCTCGGGAGGCACCGCCATGAGCATGCTCCCCGAGATATTGTTCGATATCCCCGGCACCGCCCACTGCATTGGCGGTTGTGTGATTGCCGGTTCACCCGAACAAGGAGTGGTGGACGAACGGCACCGCGTCTTTGGCTATCGCAACATGTATATCTGCGACGGATCCGTTCTGGCGGCGAATCTCGGCGTTAATCCCAGCTTGACCATCACCGCATTGGCGGAGCGTGCGATGAGTCTGATCCCCTCTGCGGCAAATATGGTGTGGAGCGACGAGTGTGCCCAGACCCGTTCCGCCGCATGATTTCTTTGCAATCCGTTCTGCCCGAGGTCTTTTCCTGCCTGTGAAAATGTTTGTGACGTACGTCACAAACAGGCGTGACAGCAGTTGTAGACCGACCCCTGCCTAAGAGTTCTACTTTGGGAACGAGGCTGACCGACAATGCCCTCCGGATCCCAAAGTTTTCATCCGCAGAAGTCCTTCTCCTATCCTGCGCGAGCCCCGCGAAGGTCGATTCACGAACCGATTAAAAAGACTGTGCGGCCAGGAGAATCGAAGGCGCTGTCGCCAAGCTCTGATCCGGATATTCGCCATGCAGCCGGGCGCTCTCAGATGACCGATGGATCCAACCGGGCCACTGGAGGTAGGTAATGATCGCGACTGAAGAAATAAAGGAGCGGGTCCAAATTCCGCTGGCGGTAGACACCCTGAGCGTAGAACGAATCGCCTATCTCGAAGGGTTGGTCAATCAGGCCAGAACCGCCGCTGCGGTTTTCACGCAGTTCACGCAAGCGGAGGTCGACCGTATTGTGCAAGCGATGGTCCTGGCTGGGTTGGAACAGGCGCAGCATCTCGCGCGGCTGGCTGTGGAGGAGACCAGGCTCGGAGTTCTGGAAGACAAGATCCTCAAAAATATGGTCGCGACTGAATTTGTCTACAACTACGTCAAAGACAAGCGGACAGTCGGCGTCATTCGCGAGTTTCCCGAACGCAATTTGATGGAGATGGCTGAACCCATCGGCGTCATCTTCTCCGTCACGCCGGTTACGAACCCAACTTCGACGGTGTTGTTCAAATGCATCATGGCGATCAAGACGCGGAATGCCGTCGTCTTCAGCCCGCATCCGAAGGCGTGGCATTGTTGCGCGGAAGCCGTAAAGATCATGCTTGAAGTCGCAGCCAGGCATGGAGCGCCCGAAGGCGTGTTTAGCTGCGTGGACTCGCCCACCCTGCAAGATAACGCGTATCTGATGAAGCATAAAGATGTGGGCCTGATCGATGCTACCGGAGGACCGGGCATGGTGAAAGCGGCCTACAGTTCGGGGAAGCCGGCTTTGGGGGTCGGAGCCGGGAATACTCCGGTTTATCTGGAGAAAACTGCGGATTTGAATACCGCTATTGTCGACATGATTGTTTCCAAGACCTTCGACAATGGGACTATCTGCGCTTCGGAGCAGACGGTGGTGATCGACGATGAAATTTATGATGCGGCGCTGCAGAAATTTGCGGATTTGGGTTCGCACGTGTGCAGCGAAAAAGAGACCAAGCTGCTGGAGCGCACGGTCATCGATCCGCAAACGGGGTTCATGCAGCCCATGGCTGTTGGACAGAAAGCCGCCGACATAGCCCGTTTTGCCGGCCTTTCGGTGAAGCCGAATACGAAACTGCTTGTTGCTCCAATTCAAGGAGTGGGACGCGACTATCCGCTGTCGGTCGAGAAACTGTTTCCGGTGCTCGCCGTTTACCGGGCGAAATCCGTCGCCGAAGCCTTGCGAGTGTGCGTGGATGTGAACCATGCGGGAGGCATAGGACACACAGCGGTCATTTTTTCGCGCGACGATGAAATCATCCGCCGTTTTGGCGACGTGATCAACGCCGGGCGGATCATCGTGAATTCCCCGGGTTCAATTGGTGCTTTGGGTGCGGTTTACAACGATCTGGTGCCGACTTTTTCCTTCGGATGCGGAACTGGCGGCGGCAACAGCACCACCGACAACGTAAACATTTTTCACTATCTCAACATCAAGCGGGTCGCTCGCCGGACGCAGACTCATATGTGGTTCCGAGTTCCTAATCAGATTTACTTCAACATGAATGCTGTAGAGAATCTGGGTCAGTTTCCCTCGCAATCGACCATCATCGTGACCAGCCCGCTACTGGAACAGATGGGGCACGTTGATATTGTGCGGCGGCACATTGGCCCCACGACCAAGGTTCATGTCCAGGTTATTCCCGATGCGGAGCCGGAGGTGAAAGTCATCACGCAGGGAGTGGAGGCGCTCAATTTTTATAAGGCCGACCAGATCATCGCGCTCGGCGGGGGATCGGTGATTGACGCGGCGAAGATCATGAAGCTGAAGTACCAATCTCCGGAGGCCGATCTGGAGCATCTGGCTGCGCCATTCCTCGATCTGCGCAAGCGCGTAGTGCAATATCCGACGGAGAAGGTGAACTGGGCGAGGCTGATTGCCATCTCCACGACCAGCGGCACAGGGAGCGAAGTCACGCCATTTGCCGTTCTCACCGACAAAGCCAGCGGGCGCAAAGTCACGCTTGCCGATTACTCGCTGACTCCCGATGTCGCCATTGTCGATCCGCAATTTGTGATGACGATGCCAAAGGGCTTGACCGCCGATACGGGAATCGATTGTCTGACCCATGCATTGGAAGCGGGAGTTTCAAATTACGCTTCACCCTACACCGACTCCAATGCGATGCAGGCCATCCGGCTGGTATTTAAGTATCTTCCAATTGCGTACGAGCATCCGCAGGATGAAGAGGCGCGTTGCATGATGCACAACGCGGCCTGTATCGCCGCGATGGCCTTCTCAAATGCTTCGGTGGGAGTGAATCATGCATTGGCGCACGCTTTCGGCGCGCGCTTCGGTGTGCCGCATGGGCGCGCCAACGCGCTGATGCTGCCTCACGTGATCGCCTACAACGCCGCGATTCCTACTAAGTTCATGCCCTCGCCGTACACCAAGGGATATGTGGCCCACAAGAAGTATGCCACGGTGGCAGACTTGTTAGGCCTCGGTGGTCACAGCACGGACGAGAAAGTGAAGAATCTGATCGCGGCCACGGAGCAACTGCTTGATCAGTTGGGGTTTCCGAAATCAATCGCGGAATTGGGCATTTCCAGAGGAGACTTTGAGCGGGCCGTGCCGGACCTCGCTAGCGTTGCGTTTGACGATCCTTCCTGGCGGTCGAACCCTCGCATGCCGCTGATGGCGGAGCTGGTCGAGCTCTTTTGGAAAGCTTATGAAGGCCGCGGCGCAGGGAGAAATGTCAACACGGCTCAGCAACGAGTGGGGTGAAAGGCGGAAGCATATGGCAATGAACACGGGATTTCCCAACATCGATGAGGCGAGCGTGCTTCCAGCCTTGCGAGAGGCCCGCGAAAAGTTGAACGGCACCGAGTGTGAAGTCGTGCTGGATTTTTCGTCGGTCCGACGTGTAGGGCAGGATGCACTGAAGGCAATAGAAGAGTTGGCCAGCGTCGCTGGGAAGAAGAACGTCAGAGTCGTGTTGCGTGGCGTGAACGTCGAAGTTTACAAAGTGCTAAAGCTGATGCACCTGACAGGGCGGGTTGTGTTCGTGAACTGAAAGATCGCGCTCGCGGAGCGAGGGTTTAGGAGCATAGTGATGCAGAATCATCAACAGAGTGATCGCCTTTCCTGGGGGGACACTGTCTTCCTGCATCTTGAACGCGAGGGTATGCCGCTGAATGTGGCGAGCGTCTGCATTTTCGAGGGCCAGCTCACGTTGGAAGAGTGCATTCCGTACGTGGAGTCGAAGCTCCCTGTTTTGCCCAGGTTTGTTAAGCGCGTTGTGCCCGCGGCATTTGGGTTGGGCCTTCCCAGTTGGGAATACGACCCGGCATTTGATCTCCGGCGACACGTGCGTGAAGTGCGACTCCAACATGGCACCGAAACCGAATTGAAGATGCTCGCCGGAAGGCTTTTCAGCAGCGTGATGGACCGGCAGCATCCGTTGTGGGATATGACGGTGCTTCGGGGACTGAAAGGCAATCGAACTGGAATTATTTTGCGCATGCATCACTGCCTGACGGACGGCATTGCGGGCGTTGGCATCCTGAACACTCTGCTGGAGGCGAGCCCCGAAGCGCCGCGTCTGCCAAAGAAGAAGATCAAGTACCGAGTGCCTCCGCCGCAGGATCCGCTGACCTCGCTCACGGCTGGTTTCGTCGATTCGTATTCCGATTTCGTAAAACGGATTCTTTCCGCGATGGCTGACGTTGTGACGATGACAGAACGCGCAGCCGCGAACGGCGGCGGCGCTGCCAGCGACGGATTCGCAGATCTGTTTCCGGAGATTACAGCTTTTACCGAGCGTCTCCGGTTCAACGTGATTTATAGAGGACCGCAGAAATTTGCCTGGACGGAGCTTCCGCTGGCAGAGGTCAAAGCCATCCGCCACAAATCCGGGACCAGCATTAACGACGTTATTCTCACCCTGGTGACTGCGACCGTTCGCCGCTATTGCGAACTGCATGGTGACCGGGTGAAAGGAAAGTTGCTGCGGATCATGGTTCCGGTGAATCTGCGCGGCGACGGAAACGCGTCGGATCTCGGGAACCGGATTTCGCTGGTTCCGGTGACCATTCCGCTGGATATTCGGCGGCCGGGAAAGTTGCTGGCCGCCGTCCATCAGCGCACGGAATTTCTGAAGCGCATGCATGCGGCGGAGTTGGTCAGCCTCGCCGGAGGCATGATCGGAATGTTCCCCACGTCGGTGCAAGGAATGGCCGGACCGATTGTCAGTCAATTGCCCATCACTCCCTTCAACATGGTCTGCACGAACGTTCCAGGGCCGCAATTCCCGCTCTACCTGCTGGGCCACAAGTTGCTGCACTGCTACCCCTATGTTCCGGTCGGTGGGGAGATGGCGGTGAACTGCGCCATCCTGAGTTATAACGGGACGGTTTATTTCGGTTTCAGCGGGGATGTGCATGCAGCGCCGGATCTTCGCAAGCTCGAAAAGCTGCTGAGGGAAAGTTTCACCGATCTGCGGACGGCAGTGGGAATTAAGACTGCAGAGCCAGCGAAGCCGCGTTACAAACGGCGAGTGAAGGGCGTCGCCTCCGTGCCATCACCAAGTGCGTCATGCCCCGTCTCGGTTGCCGAAGCCCTGTCGCCAATTGAACCGAAACGAGTAACAGAACCTTTGCCCGCGGCTATGCACGAGAATTCCCTGACCCATTTGGTTGTAGCGTAGCGGCATGAGCGTTACGCTCTGTATGAAACCTCAGACCCTCAACGAGATTTTCCTTGCCATCGTCGAGCGCAAGGAACACCCGGTGATGCTGGTTCGCGAGGCATCGCAATGGGTTCCCGTTCGTTCCCAGCAGTTTTATAGTGACGTTGCCGGCATGGCCCGGGCTTTGAGCCAGTGGGATGTGATAAAGGGCGACCGGCTTGCTATTCTCAGCGAGAATCGGTACGAGTGGGCAGTCGCAGATTTCGCCTCTTTCTTATTGGGAATCGTAGTTGTCCCCGTTTATTCAACGCTGACGGCTGGGCAAACCGCATACATTTTGTCTGATTCCGGTGTGAAGGTCGCGGTAGTGTCAACCGAGAAGCAGTTGAACAAACTGCTTTCTGTCAGAGAAGAAACAGTCATCGAAAAGTTAGTAGTAATGGATGCCTTGGAAACTCCAGATGCAGTGCAGATGCGGCGGTTGCTTCTCAAAAGGCCCGCGGGACGCGATATGGAACTGGAAGCCCGAGCCCGAGCAGTCGCCCCTGAAGATCTGGCATCCATCATCTACACATCAGGCACAACGGGCGCTGCAAAGGGAGTGCAGTTGACTCACGGCAACCTGACTGCGAACGTGCTGAATTCGTTGCACGGTTTCGACGTCCATCCAGGCGATGTCAGCGTTTCATTTCTGCCTCTGTCGCATGTGACTGCGCGGCACGCTGATATCGCGTTGCTCTATCGCGGCGTTACGCTGGCCTACTGTCCCAACTTCGAACAGTTGCCTCAATATCTCATAGAAGTGAGGCCTAGAATTTTCGTCGCGGTGCCACGCGTCTACGAGAAGATCCACAGCCAGGTGCAGCAAACAGCAAGCGGACTCGCGACAGGCGTCATCTATCGCTGGGCTTTGTCGGTCGGTCGGGCTCATAGTCCGAAGATTCTGGCGGGAGAAGCGCCTCGTTCGCTGTTATGGAAGTTGGCCCACAAATTGGTCTACTCGAAAGTGCGCGAGCAGATGGGAGGTAGAGTTGAAATATTTGTGTCGGGCGGAGCGCCGCTCGGGAAGGAGTTGGGTGCGTGGTATGCGAGTATGGGGATTCGGATCCACGAGGGTTACGGTCTGACAGAAACTTCTCCTGTGATTGCGATCAATAATCCGCGCGCTCACAAATTGGGAACCGTAGGGCGTCCTCTACCGAACGTCGACGTCCGCATTGCGCACGACATGGAAATCCTGGTCCGGGGCCCTTCGGTTTTCCGAGCCTATTGGAACCGGCCTGACGAAACCCGAGACGCATTTGTGGATGGATGGTTCAAGACAGGGGACATCGGCAGCCTGGATGAAGAAGGATTTCTATCAGTTACTGATCGCAAAAAAGATTTACTCAAAACTTCCGGGGGAAAGTTTATCGCGCCCCAACCCGTGGAAAATTCTCTGAAACTCAATCTCTTGGTGGGCACCGCCGTCGTGCTGGGAGACCGAAGAAAATTTGCTTCCGTAATCATTTCACCAAAGTTTCCTCTGCTCGAGGAATGGGCACGCGCAAACGGCATATCATTTTCATCGCGGGAACAATTGATTGCCGACCCACGAGTCAAAGCGCTCTACGAAGGGATCGTAGGCAACGTGAACCTCGGTCTAGCCCGCTTCGAGCAGATAAAAAAGATCTTGCTTGTGCCGGACGAGTTTACAGCCAGCGACGGCACCCTGACCCCAACCTTGAAACTTCGGCGCAGAGCCGTCGAAGCGCGCTATCGTGAGCAGATTGACGAACTTTACAATGAAGCGGAGACCTCCGTTCCTGCCTAGCTTCGAAGTCCCCTCAAAACTTAAGACCGACGGCGCTGCTTAGAAAGGCTGCGAGGGGCGACATGGAGCGGCAGGCTTTTACGAAGGTCGACATAAACGTCGGGCTGCAGACTTGTTTGTCGGTAAATTCCATGGCGGTGCCGAGATCGCGCAGTTTGAGATCATCCACGAATTCGTGATCGGCAAGGAAGCCGCGCGGCGGTCGGCGGAGTTTCCCGGCGTCATCCCAGTTGAGAAGCTTGCGGACGGGTCGCCATTCCTTCGGGCGTGCGACCATTGCGTTCCGGACTTTAAGAAGAGTCGCGGCCTCAGGCCGCCACAGGCCAGAAGCGGCGAAACATCCACCTTGTTCCAGGTGAAGATAGAAGCCGGGAGAGTGAACGTCTTTGCCTCGATGAGAAAAGCGCATGGCAAGATGCGTCTTGTAAGGCTTCTTATCGTGGGAGAAGCGCACATCGCGATAGATGCGAAACAGGGAGCCTCGCGAGGGGCGAGGGTCGGCGACAAGATGCGGGGAAATTTCGTATAAGGGCGCGGCAAAATCGGTGATAAATCGCAGAGCCGGCTGGCGAACGCAGTTTTCAAATTCTTCCTGATGATTCAGAAACCATTCGCGCTTGTTATTGCGTTTCAAGCGGGACAGAAAGTGAAAGAGGTCGGGAGTAAAGTAAGCAGGCATTTCAGATAAGGTAAAAAGAGGGAAAGAAAAAGTAAAGAGCCGATCAAGGGGCCAACTCTTAGTCTTCCAGCTTAAATACTCGTTCCATCAGTACCCATTTCTCACCGGGTTTCGCCTGGGGCAGGGATTTCTGGAACGTACTCATCAGGTTCTCCCATTGCTGAACTTTCGGATTGAGACGGTCGGCCCTGCTCTTGGCGTCAAACGAGAAAGACTCGTTGACCTCCATGATCATGAACAGGCGCGTCTCGAGGAGATAGATTTCCATGTCAATAACACCGGCATCTTTGATGCTTCGCGTGATCTCAGGCCAGATTTTCTCGTGATAGCGTTTGTACTCGGCTACCAGCGTGGGATCGTCCTTCAAGTCGAGAGTGAGGCAGAAGCGCCGGTTCATTCGACCTCCGCGGCGGGAATGGCCAAGGCCCGGTTGGAGGCAGCGGTTGCAGCGGGCCGATATCCCCACACCGCGAAATACAATATGTAGGCGTGACAGATTAATGGAACCACGAAAGCGCGCTGGATATTCCACGCATCGGAAATTCTGCCCATGATTGCGGGGCATACCGCGCCTCCGATGATCGACATGACCAGAAGCGAAGATCCCAGCTTCGTGTAGCTGCCCAGGCCCTTCAAGCTCAGCGCAAAAATCGTCGGAAACATGATGGAGTGAAAAAGGCCCAAGAGCACAATGGCCGAGACTGGGGCAACGCCCGAGGCGGACAGAACGATAAGCAGGCAGAGCAGTGAACCGCCGGCGAAAATGCTGAGCAGGCGAGGCGCCGCGATCTTGCTCATAATGGCGGAACCGGAAAAACGTCCGATCATGAAGCCTGCGAGATGCGCCTGCAGGTAATGAGCCGCGGTTTTTTCGTGTGTTCCAGGTAAAGTGAACTCCGTGAAACGGATAATAAAACTGGCTACGCCGACCTGCGCTCCCACGTAAAAGAATTGCGCGAGCACGCCTTTGATCAAATGCGGAAAAGTGAAGGTGCCGCGAAGATTCGCGCGAGCAGCCTGCTGACCCGGCGCACTGGCTTCCTGAATTTCCGGCAGTCTCGTGAAAAAAATGAGCAGCGCAACGAAAAGGAAGACGCAGGTGATGACGAGATACGGAACCTTCACCATGTTCGCTTCCGACGTGCGATAAGCCAGTAATTGTGCCGGGCTCATGGCTGCAAGTTCCGCTGGGGAATGTTCGATGCCGGAGAGAATGAACTTCGATCCGAGAAGCGCAATCATGACAGCGCCGGTGGAGTTGAACGATTGCGCGAGATTCAGCCGCCGTTCCGAGCTTTCTGCCGGCCCAAGGGTCGTTACGTAGGGATTGGCCGCGACTTCGAGAACCGACTGCCCACAGGCCATTACAAAGAGCGCAAAGAGAAAAAATCCATAGACCCGCACGGATGCGGCAGGAATAAAAAGAATGGTTCCCGTAGCGCAGACTAGCAGGCCGATTAGAATTCCTCGCTTGTATCCCAGCCGTTGCATGAGCCAGCCGGCCGGCAGCGCAGCGACGAAATAGCCGCCAAAAAATGCTGATTGAATCAAAGATGACTGAAAGTCGGTCAGGCCGAATGCTTTTTTGAGATGCTGGATCAGGATGTCATTCAGGTTGACGCCGATCGCCCACAGAAAAAACAGGCTGGTGACCAGCGCCAGCGGCACTAGGTAGCGGCGTTCGGTGATGGGCGCGGAATTACTCACTCGATGTCCTCACGTCAGCGCGCGATCGAGGTGAACATAGCCGCCGTCGACGAATAAATGCTGACCGGTGGTATGGCTGGATCTGGCCGAGATCAGGAATACGACCATGTCAGCAATTTCCTCCGCCGTGGTCATGCGCTGCTCGAGCGGAATCTTGGTGAGAATATTTTTCAACTTGTCTTGGGGATTGGGGAAAGTGCTGAGCCAGTCGCGGTAGAGTGGAGTCATAACCTCCGCCGGCATGACGGTGTTCACGCGAATTCCATAGGGCAACAGTTCGACAGCCCATTCGCGCGTCAAAGCCATGATTGCGCCTTTCGAGGAAGCGTACCCCGAAGTGTTGCCCTGGCCGGTAACTGCGGTTTTGGAACCGATATTGACGATTGGGCCGCGCGATCGTTTCAAGTGCGGCAATGCGAAGTGCGCCATGCTGTAGTAGTGAACCAGATTGCGGTTGAGGGATGCGATATATTCCTCGGGATTGCC
>DASSRO010000194.1:0-11361 GCA_035701745.1 Candidatus Sulfotelmatobacter sp.
CGCAAAACACAAACTCCGTCGACCTCACTCCGCTGCGGTCCCCACCCTTCGAAAACCGCGAAGCGTGGGGCAGCCAGCTTTCCGTTACCCCTTCGAAAACCGCGAAGCGTGGAGCAGACAGCGAGAGCGGGACGCCTGCGCTGCGGTCTTGTCAGACGACGCGGGCGGTGTTCTTTTTGTGGCATTCCTCGCACAGGCCGTAGATCTGGAAGGTGTGGCGGGTGGTGACGTACTGGTGCTTGCGTCCGATCTCGCGCTCCAATTTCTCAACTTCCGGTGAGAAAAATTCGACGGAGCTGCCGCATTGGGTGCAGACCATGTGGTGATGGCTGCGGCGGTTGTATTGATGCTCGTAGCGGGCAATCCCGTCGTGAAAGGCGACTTCGCTGGCCAGCCCGCACTCCGCCAGCAGCTTCAGCGTGCGGTAGACGGTGGTGTAACCAATGCGGGCATCTTTTTTCTGCACCAGGCGATGGAGTTCGTCGGTGGAAAGATGGTCGCGGGTTTCGAGGAAGGTGTGCAGGATGGCGTCGCGCTGCGCGGTCTGCTTCAGGCCAACGTCTTTAAGATGGCGGTGAAGAATGTCCTGGGCTTCGCGGACCATCTGGCGGGAGATGGTGGGCTGATCATCGATTCGCTTCTGCAGCATGGCGGGTGGAACAGAGTCAGGATACCATCGGCAACTTGAAAATGAAATTCATTTTCAGCGCGAGCGCGGCCTCCGCGCAGCCCATCTGGAATACAATCAAGATTCCTCATGAACACCCTGGCCGAGGTTAGCGTCCCGGAATCTCGTCGTACGTCCATCTTCCGCATCGTCGGATGGTTGCTGCTGGCGGTGCTGGTTCTTCTGGCGGCCGCGGCAGGCTATGCCTACTATGTCGCGCACTCTGCCCTTCCCCAACTCGACGGGCAGGTGGCCATCCCCGGCATCGAAGCGCCGGTCACAGTCACGCGCGATACCCATGGCGTGCCCACGATCGAAGCGGCCAGCCTGAACGATCTTTTCTTCGCGCAGGGCTACGTGACCGCGCAGGATCGTCTGTGGCAGATGGACGTGATGCGGCGCTTTGGCGGCGGTGAACTTTCTGAGATCCTCGGCGAGTCGCTGCTCAAGCTCGACCGCGAGCAGAGGATTCTCGGCCTGCGGGCGGCAGCCGTGAAGTCGCTGCAGACGGCGAACCCGCGCGACCGCGCCTTCCTGGATGCGTACGCGCGAGGCGTGAATGCCTACATCACCGAGCACAGCCACAAGCTTCCCATTGAGTTCCGCATTCTCGGTTACGCGCCCAAGCCGTGGCAGGTGGAAGACTCCCTCGTCATCGCCAACGAGATGGTGAAAGATCTGAACTATCACTATTTTTTTGACGCGCTGGCGCGCGAAAAAATCCTGGCCAAGCTGGGCCCGGAGCTAACTGCCGATCTATATGTGAACCGCTCGTGGCACGATCGTCCGCCCACGGTCATGCGCGAAGATTTGAACCAACCCGACACCAACTCTAACGATTCCGATGACGAGGACGACGATTCCCCGGACAACTCGGTCACGCAAAAGTCGAGCCCAGCGGACAGAGCCTTGCCCGAAGAAGGCTTGCCTGTGGATGGATCGAACGACTGGGTCGTCGCCGGCGCGCACACGGTCACCGGCAAGCCGCTGCTGTGCGACGACATGCACCTGGGTCACCAGATGCCAAACCTCTGGTACGAGGCGCACCTGCGATCGGGCGCGCTGGATGTTGCCGGCGTCACGCTGCCCGGCATGCCCTTCGTGATTGTCGGCCACAACCAGCGAATCGCGTGGGGGTTCACCAATGTTGGCCCCACCGTGACCGACGTCTACATCGAAAATTTCAATGCGCAGGGCGCGTATCAAACTCCGACCGGTTGGGTGCAGCCCGAACATCGCGTGGAGATCATTCACGTCAAAGGCAAGCCCGACGTGAGCGTCGACGTGAAGATCACGCGGCACGGGCCGATCGTCACGGAACTGGTTCCCGGCGAAACCCGGCCACTGGCGCTGCGTTGGACGCTCTATGACAACCTGCACATTCCGCTGTTTGACATAGACTCGGCGCAGAACTGGCAGGATTTCCGGCGCGCATTTTCGCAATTCGACGCGCCCGGGCAGAACGTGGTTTATGCGGACGTCGACGGAAATATCGGCTATCAAGCCACGGGAAAAGTTCCCATTCGCGCGGCCGGAGATGGCAGCCTTCCCGCTAGTGGCGCCGACAACGCGCACGAGTGGACGTCTTACATTCCGTTTGAAAAGCTGCCCAGCATCTACAACCCGCCATCGGGAATCATCGCGACGGCCAACGGGCGCATCACGCCCGACAATTATCCCAACTCGATCAGCATGGAATGGGAGGCTCCCTGGCGAACGGCGCGCATCTATCACGTGCTGGAGTCGGGCCGGCAGTTCTCCCCGGCGGATATGCTGGCGCTGCAGACCGACACTCAATCCGAATCCGACCTGTTTGCGGCGGAACGTTTTGTGTATGCCGTCGACCACGCCACCAAGCCTTCGGCGCGCGCCAAACAAGCGGCGGACCTCATGCGCAGTTGGGATGGACGCATGCAGGCGACGTCGGCGGCGCCCACCCTCGCCGAAAATTCGATCTACCAACTGCGGCGACTCCTGCTCGAAGCGAAGCTGGGAAGCCCGCCCGCCGATCCTGAAAAGGAAGATGCGGTCTTAAGTTGGAAGACATACTCGTGGGAGATGCGTTCGGTGTGGCTGGAAAACATCATGCTGCATCACCCGAAGCGCTGGCTGCCGGAAGCTTTTCCGAATTACGACGAACTGCTCACCGCGGCGGTGGAGGCCGCGGTCAACAGCCCGCTAGCGCCCAAGGATCTGGCGTCGTGGCGATGGGGCGCGTTCAATGCGGTGGAAATCGAACATCCTATTTTGGGGAAGATTCCCATGCTTCGCCGATGGTCGGGCCCGGGGGTGAAGGAGCAGTCGGGCAGTGGATACACAGTAAAAGCGGTGACGCGCCACCATGGTCCGTCGGAGCGCTTCACGGCGAACATGGCGGATCTGGACCAGTCAACGCTAAACGTCGTGACCGGGCAAGGCGGAAATTTTCTCAGCCCCTACTACATGGACCAGTGGAAGGCGTGGTATGAGGGAACGACCTTCACGCTGCCGTTCAGCGCGAAAGCGGTGGAGGCGGCGAAGGCACACCGGTTGGTGCTGGAACCGGGAAAGTAAGAGCCGCTTTCCTCAACGCCCCCTGTGGTCGCTGTACGGGCAGTCTCCCCAATTCTCATCCGTGTAGAAGGTGACTGCGTACCATTGCCTTTCGAGATGCCGCACGCCTTGTATTTCGCAAGGAATGCCTGGGAAGCGGCCCGACTTCTTCAATCGCGCAGCGTTTGCAAGCGAATCACTGGGATCAAAAACAAGGTAGACAACGGTAAAACCGGTGGGGACAATTCCCCAAGCGTCCCATTGAACATGCTTAAGTTCGCCCGGAGACGGCTCCCGTTGTGCCATGAGCTCCGCTTTGTAACGATGCGACCACAGCGTCCATCGAAAGAGTGGACGCAGCACTCCCTCGTTTCTGAGCACGCTCCACGATATCGCGACGAAGCCAACCAGCGTGAGCAACATCGTAAGAACCAGGCGGAGTCTTCTGCGGATAATGGCAGCGAGTAACAGGAGAAAGCAGACAAAGCAGAACACGGGAGCAATTAAAAAGACGAACAAAATCGAGGCCATCGCGTCATAAGTGATCAGCGAAATCAACACTACGACCGTAACAGCAACCACAATCAGCGGCAGCCACCAGATTATTCGGTCCTGGGTCACGGGCGGCCTTGAACGAGTGCGGTAAGCGACAAGAATTGTTATCGCAATTGAGATTACGCCGAACGCCGCAATTATTGCCGTAACAGGGTCAGGCACGGACACAGTTTATGCGGATCACAGGCTAGCCGCCATAGCTACGCTTGGATTTCGCCAGAGTATGTGGAATAGGCCTTATGGTACGTAAAATGGGACCGCTGTTGATCGACTCGAACATCCGGAGGACCGAAATGTACATGCTCTGTGCCAATCGCCGCGTATTGGTGGTAACTTGCTCTGTGTTTCTGCTGGCGGGTCTGTGCTCGCCGCGGGAGGCGAGTATGCATTCGGAAAATCCGCAGTCACAAGAGCAAGCGACACGCGCCGCCATCGACCGATTCAACGACGCCTTCAACCGGCATGATGCCGACGCACTGGCAGCGTTCCTCACCGACGACACCGTTTTCGAGGACACATCTCCCGCGCCCGATGGCAGGCGCGTCGAGGGCAAGGCCGCCGTAGTCGATTTCTGGCGCGGTTGGTTTGCCCGCAATGCCGACGCTCGCTTCGAGGCTGAGGACACGATTGTCAGCGGCAATCGGGCAACGGTGCTGTGGATTTATCACAAGGTGCGCAACGGCCAGCCGTGGCATCTGCGCGGCGTAGACATTTTTACTGTGCGAGACGGAAAAGTTGCCGCCAAACTCGCCTACGTGAAGGGCTAGATAGAACAAAAGCCGAGCTCTTCCGTTAGAAGAAGTCGATCGCCTTCACGTCCCCGATGTAGCCCACGATATTTATGGTCCCCTGCGGCAGCAGGTCGGGATTGATGTACAGAATATCTCTGGTGGTGTCATACACCCAGAGCTTTCCGTCCTGCGCCACGTATTCGTAGAAGCGGCTGGTAAAGCCCTGCAGCCCACCGACGTTGCCGTTCACGGGAGGGACCACAACCGAATTGTCGGTGATCTTGTAGATCGACAAGCAGCCGCGAACTTCGCCGCTGGGATTGTTGCTGTTGCCGACGTTGGTGCAGTTATACGATCCGATGAAGATCTGATTGTTGTTGGTCAGATCCATGCGCCAGTGATAGCCGTCGGTGATGACGGCCCTGGCGGTGACGGTTCCAGAGCTGATATCGACAGCATCGAGGCGTCCGCAACTGGTGGCGGCCGTCGTCTGTCCGGTGCAGGCGTGATTGGTGGGCGATGTCCCGGCAACATAAAGCGTCGAGCCGCTCAGGACCGCCCAGGTCGCGGCATCGACGGGAATCGTGCTGGTAATGGTAAGCGTGGGAAGGTCGAAGGTCATCACGCTGGCCTGCACGCCGCCGCACTCCGGGCCGCAATTCACGATGTAAGCAGTATTTCCGCTGATGACGCCATACACCGGACGGTCAAAACCCGGAACGATCGTGCACACGGCATTCGGCGGATTGGTTAAGCAACTGGTGTCGACCGGAGGCACGGCAGCCACCGGCTGGAGCACGGTCACCGAATTCGAATCGTTGCTGAATACCAACAGCTGGGTGCCGTTGGCGTTCGAAATTACGGTTTGAGCATTGGGAACTGCGATTGATGTGGTGAGCCCTTGCCCGGCGAAATCCATCACCTGCACGGCCCCGGTAAAAGCAAATCCCTGAATTGTGGCCGTCGGGACGGCGGCATATCCAATGGAAGCGGAGGTCGGAATCACCATGCTGGAGGTGGGCCCGGAAAGGCGGACGTTTCCGATGTCCGCTTCTTTCACGGTGTTGGCGGCGTAAACGCTGTTACTGCCCGAGTCAAAGGCCGCGACTATGTTGCGGGCCGGAGAAATCGCCATCAGCCCGGGAGAAGATCCCGCCCCGATAGGCGCAACCGACGGTATGACATTGTAGTAGGCGTCGATCAGGACCATGCCTGGCCGCGCAATGGCCGAGGAGACCCCTTGCGAGGCTACTACACGATTCAGAAGACCGCTGGGGGATGACGATTTCGTACGTCCACCACAGGAAATCAGACCTAGCGCGGCCAATTGCAAGACCACCAGAACGAGGACGCTTCTCTTCAAACGGGATGCTCCTAACGACATGAAAAAGGAAGATTTGTTGGCGAAATGGTGGATTATAACAGACCCTAAGCGCCCTCTCGCTCGCGCGTCGCGCCTTCCCGGGCAAAAACTACTGCGACTGCCTTCGGGCCAGGCGACGATGCGTGAAGATGCGCGAACCGCGGCTCATCCTGTATCCTCAGAAAACATATGGCATCTGACTTTCTTGCCCGGATTAAGCAGTCCCCGGTGCTGTGCGACGGCGCCATGGGGACGCTGCTTTACTCCAAGGGCATTTTCATAAATCGTTCCTACGACGAACTGAATCTCTCGCAGCCCGACCTGATTCGCGGGATTCACCACGAATATTTGCAGGCCGGAGCCGAGATTATTGAAACCAATACTTTCGGTGGCAATTCGTTTCGCCTGGGACGACACAGCCTGGCCGACAAAGTGCGCGACATTAATCGGGCTGGCGTGCGCATCGCGCGCGAGGCCGCCAAAAGCTTCGATGTGTGGGTTGCCGGATCGGTTGGCCCGCTGGGAACCAGAATCGAACCACTGGGAAAAACTTCGTTCCAGGAAGCGCGCGACGCGTTTCGCGAGCAGATTGAAGTGCTGGTTGAGGGCGGCGTCGATCTCCTGATTCTTGAGACCTTCGGATATTTGGAAGAAATTCACCAGGCCATGCTGGCTGTGCGAGACGTGAGCGCCTCGTTGCCGCTGGTGGCGCAGGTCACCATTGACGAAGACGGCAATTGCCTCGACGGCTCCGACCCGCAGACTTTCGTTCCCAAGTTAGTTGAATGGGGAGCCGACGTGATTGGCTGCAACTGCAGCGTTGGCCCCGTCGCCATGCTCGACGCGATGGAGAAGGTACGGGCTGCGACTTCCCTTCCGCTCGCCGCTCAGCCCAACGCGGGCATTCCGCGGTCAGTGGACGGCAGAAATATCTATTTGTGCTCGCCGGAATACATGGCCAGCTACGCGCGCAAATTCGTGGCGGCGGGAGTTCGACTGGTGGGCGGATGCTGCGGGACCACTCCGGAGCACATCCGCGTGATGAAATCAGCTCTGCGCGTAGGTGAGGCTCGAGGAAAGGCAGCGTCGAAGCCCGCTGGGGCAAGTCAATCCGTACCCCTGGCTACTCCGGTTGTGCCGCTGCAAGAGCGTTCGCAACTCGGAGCCAAGCTGGCTCGCGGCGAGTTTGTGACGATGGTCGAGATAGTACCGCCCAAAGGGATCGACATCCGCAAAGAGGTGGAAGGCGCGCGGTTCCTGAAGTCGGTAGGCGTGGACGCGGTGAACATCCCCGACAGCCCGCGTGCGTCGGCACGCATGAGCAACCAGGCGCTTTCGCTGCTCATTCAACGCGAGGTCGGCATCGATCCGATTTTGCATTACACCTGCCGCGATCGCAATGTGCTGTGCATTCAGAGCGATCTGCTGGGCGCTTCTGCCGTGGGCATCAGGAATCTGATCTGCATCACCGGCGATCCGCCGAAGATGGGCAACTATCCCGACGCGACGGCGGTATTTGATGTGGACGCCATCGGCCTGGTCAACATTGTCCACAACCTGAATCGCGGCCTCGATCTTGGCGGAAATCCCATCGGCACCGGAACCGGCTTCGTGATTGGAGTAGGTGCGAATCCGGGTCTCACCGATATGGATGAAGAGATTCGCAGGTTCGAGTACAAGGTCGAGGCCGGAGCCGAATACGCCGTGACCCAGCCCGTGTTTGACCTTCGCCTGCTGGAGAACTTCCTGAGGCGGATCGAGCACTGCCGCATTCCGGTGGTGGCGGGCATTTGGCCGCTGGTCAGCGTGCGCAACGCCGAGTTTATGAAGAACGAGCTGCGGGTTTCCGTGCCCGACGCGATCCTGGAACGGATGGCGCGAGCGCAAAATCCGGAGGCCGCGCGCGCCGAAGGTGTTGCCATCGCCCGCGAGATGCTGATTGCCGCCCGGGAGATGGTGCAGGGAGCGCAAATCAGCGCGCCATCAGGGCGTTACAGTTCCGCCGTCGATGTGCTGGAGGCGCTGGGAGGAGACCGTTCAACGGCGGCTGTCTAGTCCCGTCCTGCACACCCAGACATTCCTTGCTTCCTGTCGGAAGCTTTAAACCCCGTGCATGTGTTTCCAGCGGACGCAACCGCGCGCCATTGATCCACGAATTCGATTTGGCGCAACAACAACGATATTGTAATTTTGCAGTGCAACAGTCGTTCCCAGAGCGGGACCTAGATTGCCAATTTTTTCTATTATTCCTATCGAAAACACTGGACACTTCTTCGATTTCGTTGCATTACAATAGACAGACGGAGCGAAATCCCGTTGCCCAAGTTTGAAGAGTGCCTCCAGCGACTGGAGAAAATTGTTCAGGAACTGGAAAAGGGAGAAATCCCTTTAGAAAAGTCTCTCACGCTCTTCGAGGAGGGGATGCAACTTTCTTCGGCCTGCCGCAAGGAATTGGAACAGGCAGAGGGAAAAGTTGAGATCCTGCTGAAAAAGAACGGGAAGCTTCAAGCCGAACCATTCGAGCCGCTGGCCGAAAAGTCCCCTGCACGCCGGTGAGTGCAGAGTTTCCGATCGCGGTTCGAGAGCTTTAGATGTCTGTGGAGTTGTGGTATCCGAGGCCACCCCGCAGCCCTAGTCAAACTATCGACTGTCTCCCCCGTTGACGACGGTTGAAGATCGGGGCATGTATGGCTCAGAGTGTCGTTGTTCTTGAGCAAGATCCTGGAGTGGCGCGGTCCATGGCTGGAGGACTTCGCTCTCATTTCTCCGTCCACGTAACGCAATCTCGCGAAGAATTGCGGGACAATGTTCTCCGCAACAATCCCGAAGCGGTGGTGCTCAATATCGAGTACTGGCGTCTGACCGATGTGGAGAGCTTGCATCGCGACTTCCCCGCCTTGCCTATTGTCTGCACGCACCGCATTCCTGATGAAGAAATGTGGATGGCGGCCTTGGAAGCCGGGGCCAGCGATGTGTGTCCCACCGACGACGTTGCAAACCTGCTGACGTCGGTTCTGCGTAGTGCGGCGCGCAGCGCGGCTGCCTGAGATTCCTCCTGTGAAATAAGGACGCCTGCGGGCGTCCTGTTTTTTTGTTTTCCGCGCAGGTTTTCCAAAGCGGTTTTGTCATCGTGAGCGGAGCGAAAGATCCCTACTACAGCCACCGTCGCTGTAGGGATCCTTCGCCTCCGCTCAGGATGAGACTCTTTGCCCGCGCGCCCTTGTTATACTCACTGCTTCATGCTCACTGAGACTCTCGAACAGGGACGGCTGCTCACCGACGCCGCGCTCGACCGGCTCATTCCGCTGGAGACCGAGCATCCGGTCTCGATCCACAAGGCCATGCGCCATAGCGTGTTTGCCGGAGGCAAGCGCCTGCGCCCCGTGCTCTGCATCGAAGCCGGACGCATGGTTGCGGGATCGATGCCGCCGCATATCGAGGAACTGGGCGCGGCGCTGGAAATGCTGCACACCTATTCGCTGATTCACGACGATCTCCCCGCGCTCGACAATGACGACCTGCGCCGCGGACGTCCCACCTGCCACAAGGTGTTCGGCGAGGCCCTCGCGATTCTGGCCGGAGATGCGTTGCAAACGCAGGCCTATGAAGTGCTCGCTCGGCTGAAGTGTCCGGCGGAAGCGCGTGTGCGCATCATCGAAGAGATCGCACGAGGCACGGGCACGGTCGATGGCATGATCGGCGGGCAGGTCGTCGATCTGGAAGCCGAACACACGCGTCCGACGAAGGAGATGCTGGAGTATATTCACCGCTCGAAAACTGCCGCGCTGATTACCGCGAGCCTGGTGAGCGGCGGACTCTATGCGGGAGCGAAAGACAGCCAAGTCGCAAAGTTGCGCGCCTTCGGGCTGGCGATTGGCTTAGCCTTTCAAATTGTCGACGATGTGCTCGACGTGACGCAGACTTCCGAACAATTGGGAAAGACTGCGGGCAAGGATACCGCGTCGGAAAAAGCTACCTACCCGGCGCTGTTTGGCGTTGAAGCGTCAGAGCGCAAGGCGGACGCGCTGGTGAATGACGCCTTCGCGGAACTCGAAAGCTTTGGCGAGCGTGCCGAGACCCTGAAAGAACTGGCGCGCTTCTTGGTGGAGAGAAAAAAGTAGAACGACAAGGACGGGACTCGGGACGTCGGGCGTAATCCTTCGGATTCGATTCACTCTGTGCTCCTCCGTGTCTTCTGTGGTAAAAAATTAAAGACGGCGATGGAGTTCGCCACAACCGCCCGCGCTGCTGGTGCACGAGGCTGATAACTCCTACAGAATCGACAGACTGTTTTGTAGGAGCTCATCGTGAAAGATTTCCTCGCCATATCCTTCGCCGCCATTCTAGGCGCGAACCTGCGGTACTTTCTCAGCCGGCTTGCCGCCCGGGAATTTGGTCCGGTCTTTCCCACAGGAACGCTCATCATCAATGTCGTCGGGAGCTTCATCGTGGGCTTTTTCATTATCTGGACCAGCGAGCGGGTGCTGCTCGATCCACGCTGGCGCCTGCTGGTTGTCGTGGGCTTCTGCGGATCGTTCACCACTTTTTCGAGTTATGCTTTCGAAACGATGGCCTATTTCGAGCAAGGACAATGGGGGCTCCTGCTGACCAACATTCTCAGCAACAATCTGCTCTGCCTGGGAGCCGCTCTGGCGGGGATGGCAGTGGCGCGGGCTCTGTGACCATGCGACCCACGCTCGAAACCGCGCGCCTGAAGTTGCGCCCTTACAGCGAACCGGATATTGCGGAGTTGATCCCGCTGATCGGAACCCGCGAAGTAGCCGCCACCACGTTGCGCATTCCATATCCTTACACGCAAGACGACGCAGAAGCGTTCATCGAGATGGCCCAGGAGCCGGGAAAAATCTGGCTGGCAACCACGCTCCGCACTGATGGACGGCAGATTGGCGGCATCGGACTGCGCGTCGACGAACAGCACCAGAACGCCGAACTGGGCTACTGGCTGGGCGTTGCGTATTGGGGTCAAGGCTACGCAACGGAGGCGGGCCGGGAAATGCTGCGCTACGGATTTCAAGAACTGGGCCTGCATCGCATTTTCGCCTCGCACTTCGAGCACAATCCGGCCTCGGGCAATGTGCTTCGGAAGCTTGGCATGCGCCATGAAGGCTGCCAGCGCGAGCATCTGCGCAAGTGGGATCGCTTTGTGGATTCGGAGCTGTACGGCATCCTGCGGCAAGAGTGGAAGGATCGCGAGTAGAATGCCTGAAGCCATGGCGGTGCAAGTCACCATCTACTTGAATGAAGCGGACCAGTGGCGGCACCGGCCGCTGCACTTGGAGATTCTCAGTTACCTGCGCAAAGAGAATGTCTACGCGGCGACTGCAATTCATTGCGTGGCGGGATTTCTGGGCAGGCAGCGCGTGGAAACATCACGCCTCGTCGAGGCCGGCGGCAAACTGCCGGTGATCATCATCTTCGTCGACACCGATGAGCACGTGAGCCGCGTGCTTCCCACCCTGAAGGAAATGGCGGCGCACCGGTTGATCGTGCGT
>DASSRO010000195.1:0-19471 GCA_035701745.1 Candidatus Sulfotelmatobacter sp.
AGCGCCGCTTCCGCTCGAGCCCGTGCTTGGCGCGGCAACCGGCGGAGTCTGCGCACTTTGTGACGGCTTCACTGCTTTCGATTGCCGCTCTGGCTTGGCCTGCGCGTGGACTGCAGGGACAAACAAAGTCGCGACTGTGACAGTTAGAACCAACCGCGCAAACAGAGAGATCTGCCTGCAAAAGGTGTCTGGGCCCATGTTCAATGTGTCTCCGGGGAAGAAGTGAACAATGCGCTATGGTAATCGCTGCAGGCTCGGACTGCAAAGAGCTACGGATGTTCACATCACTTCTTGGCCACAAGAATTTCTTTCGCCTCTTCCAACTCCTTGCGCTTGGCGTCCTCCACCTTCGGAAACGACAATTTGAGGCTCTCCAGCGTATCGACCAACACCGTGGAAATCACCAGGCGGGTGAACCACTTGTTGTCCGCCGGAACCACGTACCAGGGCGCTTCCGCAGTGGCTGTGTTCTGAATCATCTCTTCGTACGCATCTTGATAGTCGTCCCAGTATTTGCGCTCATGAATGTCGGCCGCGGAAAATTTCCAGTTTTTTTCGGGTTCGTCCAGCCGCGCCAGAAAGCGCTGCTTCTGCTCTTTCTTCGAGAGGTTTAGAAAAAACTTTCGAATCACGGTTCCGTTGCGGGCCATGTGCCGCTCGAAGCCGCGAATGTCTTCAAATCTCTCTTCCCAAATCTTTTTGCCGACCAAAGACGGCGGCGTCTTTTCTCGCTTGAGAGTTTCCGGATGCACTCGCACCACCAGCACTTCCTCGTAATACGAACGGTTGAAGATTCCGATGTGCCCACGCTCTGGCAGCGAGCAAGTCGTCCGCCATAGATAATCGTGCTGCAGTTCGGTTTCGGTGGGAACTTTGAACGAGTAAACCTGGCAGCCCTCAGGATTAACTCCCGACATCACATGGCTGATGGCGCCATCTTTTCCAGCCGCGTCCATGGCCTGAAAAATCAGCAGAACCGACCAGTTGTCCTGGGCATAAAGTTTAGCCTGTAGGTCCGCCGTTCGTTGTACGCCTTCCTGCAATGCCTTCTCGGCATGCTTCTTCGAATGCCAGTGCAAGGTGTCCGCCGGATCGAAATCCCGCAGACGAAACTTTTTCCCGTCGTCCACTCGGTAGGCCTTTGCTAACTTGTCCGTCTTCATTATGAGTCGCTCCTGACTTTCAACATTAATTCTAAATCGCCTGGATCGTAGTCCCCCTTCCAAGGCATGTTCTCGGGCGAAGAGAGGAGGCAACCCCAACCGCAAGCGGACCGATCGCGAGCGCGTCGTGAACTGATTGTTCAGAGCTTGCCTGGCAATAATGATAGGATCACTCTCGTTGCAGTTGTGCCGTTTAGCGAGCGGCACAAAACGCAATCTGATTCTTAAAATGGGAGTTTCTAATGAAGGCTCTGCCTCTGGTTGGCGTCCTGCTGCTGGTGATGGGAGTGCTGGCGTTTATCGTGCCCATTCCACACAGCGAGAATCACGGTGTGAAGTTCGGGGACGCTAAAATTAGCGTACGAACCGAAAGCAGCGAAAAGGTTCCGCCAGCGGCCGGGATCGTCCTTCTGGCTGGCGGCGTGCTCGCCCTAATCCTCGGACTGCGGAAGTCATGACCCCGTTTAAAAATACCGCGCGTCCCTAACCCGCTCTTAATCAGTCCATTGTGCGGTTTTACTTATATAAGTGTCCGTACAAATATGCCTATCCAAATGTTCCTGGAGAACATTTCAACGATTTCTGGCTTAGGCGCGTAATGGTTTGGCAGTCACAACGGGTAGACTTGCTCCCTGCCAGGCATCGAACCCGCCGCTTACGTCAATGACGTTTTTGAATCCGGCGCGTTGCAGAAGGCTTGCGGCAATCATGCTGCGATATCCTCCCTTGCAGTGAACCGCAATGACAGCGTCGCGATCCAGTTCAGGAGGAGACACGCGGAAGTTGTCCAGCGGCCACCAGGTCGCGTGTTCGATATGGCCACTGTCCCATTCAGGTTCGCGGCGCACGTCCAGTACCTGCACCTCATGCGCCTTCAATCGCGCGTGTAGTTCGCCGGCAGCGATTTGCGGAATCGTCGCCAAGGCAAAACCAGCCTGCTCCCACGCGGCAACTCCCCCGTCAAGAAAGCCGTCCAGGGCTTCAATACCAACACGCGCGAGCCTGAGCCGCGCCTCTTCCAACTGTGCGTCCGACGCGGCAATCAGAACGGGGTGCGCTGACAGTCCCAGCACCGTGCCCGCCCACGAGGCGAACTGCCCTGACAGAGCGATGTTCACCGAGCCTGGCACGTGGCCCGCGGCAAACTCTTCGCCGGGACGCACATCGAGCGCGATTTCACCTTCCAGCAGCATGGTCTTCAACTCTGCGGGCTTGATCGCGCGCGGCGGCGGCAACTCAGAGAGCGCGCCGGCGCCGGCGCGGTTGATCTCCGCATCCTTCTGAAAATATTCTGGACGCGCGGGAAGGTGGCTGGTTAACTGCTTCACGAACTCTTCCCTGCTCTTGATCTGCAAAGCGTAATTGGTGAGCCGCTCCGTGCCGATGGTCGACGACCGTTCGGCTCGCATGTTCTTTCCGCACAGCGACCCCGCACCGTGCGCGGGATACACCAGCACATTATCTGCGAGCGGCATCAACTTCTTATGCAGACTGTCGTAGAGTAGAGCCGCCAGTTCCGCGGGCGTGTGGCTGGGCGAAAGATCGGGACGCCCAACGTCGCCAATGAACAACGTGTCGCCGGTCAGCACCGCCCAGGGCTCAGCTGACTTTTCTTTATCGGCAACGACGAGGCAAATGCTCTCCGGCGTGTGGCCGGGCGTTTCCAGCACGCGAATCGATGCGGCGCCAAACTTCAACTCAAATCCATCGCGGACTCCCACGTGAGAAAAGGTGGCCCCCGCGCGCGCGCCGATGTAGATCGTAGCGCCGGTGCGTTGGGCCAACTCCTTGTGGCCGGAAACAAAATCCGCGTGCAAATGAGTTTCTACAATGTGCCGGATGGCCACACCCTGCTGCGCTGCGGCGGTCAGGTAAAGCTCCACATCGCGCTGCGGATCGACCACCACGGCCTCCCCCTGCGAAGCCAGCAGGTACGAAGCGTGCGCCAGGCATCCCAGATAAAACTGTTCAAAGTACATTGGCCTGCCCCTCCGAAAACGCATAGCGATGCTAGAACAAATCGGCTGGCAATGTCACGGAGAGACGGAGGGAAAAGTTATGAGGGAAGCGGGGTAATGAATTCCAAACCAAAACAGAAGCCATTGCGGGAGCGCACGACCGCTGTCATTCGCGAGTGCGTGGGAGTATCGAACTCAACCTCCAGCAAGTCACCGGGGTTGAGCAGGATTCCGGCGTACAGCACCATGCCGCCTTCGCTGAGTTCGGTGCCGCGGCCCTCGACGACCGTGGTCGAGAACCCTTTGGACGTCACCACGCGCACCGGCATATCAACCGGAACGCGCGGCCAACGGCGTGTGCCTTCAGACATGCTGACAATGATTCCCTTTTCCAGAATTTTCTTCAAATTACTAAGGTGACTAGGGCTTCTGTGCGTGGTTGAGTGGTGTGACGAGGCGGGCTGCGGCTCGGGTCGGCTAGGCCCCCGCTGTGTCCTGTACAATTTGGCGGTGAAGTTACGCACGAAATTGTGTCTGGCGATGCTCTTGTTGGTGTTGCCAGGCATTCTGGTGCGGGGCGAATCGGTTTCCCAACTCCAACCCACAGGGTACGTCGACGATTTTGCGCACGTTCTCGATCCCGACACGACCGCGCAGATCACCGACCTCTGCCAGCAGATTGACGCGAAAGCTCACGCGCAAATAGCGCTGGTAACGATCAATTCCCTGGACGGGTCCGACATTGAAAGCTACGCCGTCGACCTGTTCAAGAAATGGGGTATCGGCGCCAAGGCGACCAATCGCGGCGTTCTGATTCTGTATGCCATCAAAGATCACCGCGCGCGGATTGAAGTCGGTTATGGATTGGAGCCGATCCTTCCCGACGGGAAAGTAGGCAGCTTTCAGCGGGAAGCCATCCCGCTGATGCGCAGCGAAAACTATAATCAAGCGCTGCTGCTGGTCACTCGCCGCGTTGCTGACGTGATCGCGACTGATTCCGGGATCCAACTCACCGGCGCGCAACCGCGGGCTCCGACCGAGACGGAGCCGCAGTCCGGCCAGGGGCTGTCGCTCGGCGGGATCATTGCGATCATCGTCGTGATCTTGATCGTCCTGCTCACACCTCTACGCAACATCTTGTTCTGGCTGCTTTTCTCTCAAATCTTTGGCGGACGCGGCGGAGGCGGCTTTAGCGGCGGAGGTGGAGGGTTTGGAGGTGGCGGGGGATTCGGCGGATTCGGTGGGGGCAGCTCGGGAGGCGGTGGAGCGAGCAGCAGTTGGTAGCCAGCGAGGATGCGATGGTTCCTGAAGATAAGATCAATGAATTTGTGCAACGGATTCGCGAAGCCGCGGGGGCGAATCTTGAGAGCGTGATTCTGTTCGGCTCAGCTGTGTCCGGAGACTTTCACCCGGGCATGTCGAATTTGAATTTAATGTGTGTGCTGCGCGACTGTTCATTCGCGGCACTGCAAGCGCTGGCTCCGGTGGCGAAGTGGTGGGAGAAGGAGAAACAACCCCCGCCGCTTTGCATGACGCGCAAGGAACTCGAACGGTCCACCGACGTCTTCACCATCGAACTGCTCGACATGCAGCAACATCATCGCGTCCTGTTTGGCGACGATGTGGTGCGGGGACTGCGAATCTCCATGCAGGTACATCGCGTGCAAGTGGAATATGAGCTACGCGAGAAATTAGTCCTGCTGCGCCAGCAATTCTTGCTGGCCGCGGGAAACGATGCGCGATTGTGGGAACTGATGCAACGATCGGTGCCTTCGTTTGCGACGCTGTTTCGTCACGCCCTGATCGCGGTGGGGGATGAAGCGCCGAGAGGACGAAGAGAAGCTCTAGTAGCTTTATCGACGAAGATGCGATTTGATTTGTCGGCAATTTATCAACTGCTGGATGTTCGGGAACACAAGATTGACGTCAAGAAGATACAGGTGCAGGATCTCGCGGCGCGGTACCTCGCGGCGATCGAGAAAGTCACTGCCGCGGTGGACGAAGCGTTAGACTCAGATGCATCCGTGCAGGGATAGCGAAGGAATTCAGGTTTCTTAGGAGGAAGTATGGGAAAGGGTGTGATCGCAATAGTTGTCATCGTCGTGCTGCTGCTGGGGGTGCTGGCCTTTTTTGGTCAATATGTCAGCGTCAAGAACACGCTGGTAACCAAGAACGAGGCCGTAAAGAGCGCATGGTCGCAAGTCGACGTGGTGTTGCAGCGGCGCGCAGACCTGATTCCGAACCTGGTGGAGACGGTGAAAGGATATGCCAAGCAGGAGCAAACCGTGTTCGGCGACATTGCTAAAGCGCGTTCGGCTCTGCTGTCGGCGGGAAGTCCGCAGGAGAAAATTGCCGCCAACGGGCAACTCGATGGAGCGATCGGGCGTCTGCTCGCGATCGTGGAAAATTATCCGCAGCTGAAGTCGAACGAGAATTTTCTGCGGTTGCAAGATGAACTCGCGGGCACTGAGAACCGGATTGCGGTCGAACGCAAACGCTACAACGACACCCTGCAGGACTACAACACTTACGTGCAGCAATTTCCCGCAAGCATTTTCGCAGGCTGGGCTGGGTTCAAGCCGAATCCGGCGTACTTCACGGCATCTGAGGGAGCGCGGGAGGTGCCAAAAGTGAATTTTTCGAGCCCGGCAACGCAGGCTCCGGCGACGCCGCAGCCGGCTCCGGCGCACTAGGTCTGCATCGGTCTACGTGGCGAGAGCTGTTGCGAGCAATTTCTGTACACAAGGAGATTGCTGCAGGATGAACTGCGGAGCATCGGAGACCACCGTGCGGACAAGGTTGCCTTGTGTGTGCCAGTATCCCCTGAAGATTTGCCCGGCGGAATAGCGAGCGCTGATCGGTAGCCATTCTTCCGGGTGGGCGAAGTGCCGGTTCAGCGGTTCTCGCGGACTCCGCCATTCGCCGCCCAGGCTGACGCTCACACTCGTGGTCGCAAGGCGAAGTCCGGCGCGCAACGCTTTGAGTGCGCTTTCTTTGGCGCTCCAGAGTAAGGCGAGTAACAAGGGGCGATCCTGAATCGCGACCTGTCCAATGAAGGATTGTTCTTCACGCGTGAAGTAGTCGGCGATGAAGGCCGCGTCACGCGGCTCGATGGTCTCCAGATCGCAACCGAAGTTGGTTCCTGACGGGGCAACGGTGCAGAGGGCAGTGCCGGAGCTGTGGCTGAGTGAGATGGCCACGTCCGCCGGCTGATTGTCGAGAAAGACTTCTGGAGCGCCCGAGGATGCTGCGCGAATTTCGATGTTGGCAAAAGCGGGTTGCGACAAGGCGAGGAAAGAAGCCACGGCGTGCTTCGCCGTCCAGCGGCCCAGGCGCCAATCGGTGCGACGCTTGGGGATGCGCATGGTGCTGAGGCGGTTGAGTTCGTTCGGACTCAGCCAGAGATTATCGGGTGGAACGTCGGCCTCGCGTTGTTCCAGCCAGTAAATTGTCATCGACGTTTCTTTCGCCCCCCTGGGGCCCTGTCGTGTTCCGGTGGCAGTCCCCAGGGCTTGCGTCGTGGGCTGCGTTCTAGCGCCGCTTCGCGGCTGTCTTGATTTGGGCGAGCGGCTACACGACCTAGCGATAACACTTGCTACGCGGCTACGATCTCCAGTTCTCTTTGCAGAGCTTCTAGCTCGCGCCCGATTCCACGTTTCACCGCATCGATCAAGTAAGGACGGAGATTCCGTGGGGGAATAATGTGGTTCAGGGCGCCGACGCGCAGCGCGCGGAAGACGCTGTGGACGTGATCGAACTCGCTCGCCATCTCGCCGAGCTTCTCCGAATAGACGAGATTGTAGAGTTCGCTGTATTGCGCGCGCAGGCGGCCTTTTTCGGCAGGGTCGGCCTGAAGCATGGATTGATTCAAGGCCTGCAGGCGCTCATCGTTGCGGGTGCGAGTTTCGACTTCACCGGCGAACACCACAGCAGCGGCCGGAGCGCCGCCAATCACCGAGGCGTAAGTTCCTTCGAGCGCAGAAACTTCGAGTTGCTCGTTCAGCGCTCGCGAGAAAACCACATACGCTCCGCCGTGATAGCGCGAGATCACGCAGAACACGATGGGGCCTTTGAAGTTGACCACGGCCCGGCCGATTTCGGCGCCGTATTCCAGTTGCAGGCGGCGCATGGATTCCGGCGAGCCGTCGAAGCCTGAGAGATTCGCCAGCACCACCACCGGGCGATTGCTGCTGGCAGCGTTGATGGCGCGAGCAACTTTCTTGGAGGACTGCGGAAACAGCGTTCCGGCCGACCACTGATCGGGACCGTCGGCGGGGACGAATCCCAGCCGCGGGACGGAACGCGATTCGATTCCTATCAGGCAAACCGGGTAGCCGCCGAGATGCGCGTCCCACACGACGGCGGTTTCAGCGGCGCGCATGCCGGCCCAGCGTTCCAGCGGCGGGTGATCCTGATCGATGGCCGCCATCATGACCTTGCGAATATCGAACGGTTTTTTGCGGCCAGGATTGGTTTCATCGGACAAAATCTCTCCCACCAGAGCGAAGCCGTTTTCGCCGTTTTCACTGTGCGGAAAACTTTGAACGTCACGCTCGACGGGATCGGTTGTTTTGGCAGTGCGCGGGAAGCGCTCGCCCGGCATAACGTAGGTGTGCTCGTAGTGGCGGAACAAGATGTGGCAGGCTTCGTTGATGTCGTGCGCCCAATATTGCGCCTGCCCGTTGACGCCCATGATGCGGTCGTAGCCGCCGATTCCCTGATTATCCTCGGCGGAAATGCCGCCGGAGTAATCGAGAGCGCGCTTTCCGGTGAGCACCATTGCGGCCTTCGGGGTCATTACCAGGATGCCGCGAGTGTGCATGAGCATGGTGGCTTCGGCGTTCCAGTAGGGCTGGGCGCCGACGTTGATGCTGTTGATGAGGAGGTTGACTTCGCCTCCAGCCTGCGTGAACTGCACCAGGCGGCGCAGGACGCGGGCGATCCAGTCCATGTTTTCGACGCCGCTCTCCATGGAGATTTTCGCGCCCGCTGAGATGGGGAACCACTCCAGGGGAACGCCTTTTTCTTCGGCGAGGTCGAGCGCTCCGATGATGAGACGGCACTCGGTTTCAGCGAGCGCTCCCAGGTCTTTACTGGGATCGCCGAGCAGCAAAACGCGGGTCATGCCCTCGGGATAGCGTGGGGTGAAGTTGCGAATAACGCCGACGATGATATTGGCGCGATTCTTGCCGTAAGGGCGATCGACCGGAACCAGCCTGCCCTCTGCATCCAGATCGTGCTCGACGAAATCGCCGGGAGGAAATTCGGTGCGTGCGTCTTCGCGAGCGGAGGTGAGCATCTTGATAATTTCGTAGGGATAGACCAGACCGCGGCGGCGGACACGGACAACCTTCTGGTCATACTCGGAGAGTGGCTTGAGGGCGAGCAATTTGTCGGCGGGACGGAAGGTGATGAGCAAGCCGCTTCCGACCGGACTGGAGATGCGGACCACGAGGTCGCGTAATTCTCCGGTCGAAGGATTTGGAATACGCGCGCGCACTACTACCTGTTCCAGGCCCAGGCCTTCGGTTGCGGGGATGAGGCGGCGAACAATGTCGCGCAACTCGTCAGGCTTGAGATTGAAGGGCGGCCAAACGTAGAGGAAGATGCGATTCCAATAGAGACGCTCCTGAGGGCGGCGACGGGATTGGAAAAGGCGTATGGCCGCGAGCGCTTCCAGAAGCATCCGTTCGAGGTGCGGCAATTGCACGACCCGGCCGGTTTCGTCGCGCACTGGGGTCACGTCGCGGACTTCGGCGGCCGCAAATAGACGTTCGTCCTTGGGATTGTCCTTAGCCACAGCGTGCAGGAGATAGACGTCTTCGACCGACGGCACGCGCGCGATTTTAAAATTGGTGAGGCGCCACAGGTGAAGGCGCTTGCCCATCATGGGGTGCAGGCCGCGGAAGAAGGGATCCTCGACATATCCATTTTCGCCGGGATGGAAAGTGAAGTGTTGCATGCTGCTCACACGCTGACCTTTGATGACCGCAGCGGCGGAGACAACAATTCGGGCAAGGGGACGAGGAAATTCAAGCTGGTTGAGCATCGACTGAATTTCACGGCAAGTAACCTCGGGCTCAGCCAGCTTGCCCGAATGACAAATGTGAAAATCAATAGCAACTTCGTCTTTTTCCGGCAGATTCGCAATGGCTGGAACTATGTCCCGAACTGCCGCGGAAACGCCATGATAATCGGCGTAGGTCGCAAACAGGTGCACGCGCTTGCCTTCGGCGTCATATTCGACGGAAAAATATGGATGTTCGCCAGCTGTAAATGAAATCGGGTTCAGCAGTGCGCAAATGCGATAGTACCTCCAGGTAAGAATCTCCAACATAGTACGGCGCAGGTCGATGCTGGCGGAGGGAAAGCGCCCGGCAAAAAGCCCAGCCAGCAACTGCGGACATTCGACGAGCGCATGCAGTCGGGCACAGTTGTCGGCAGCGTCGGGATGCTCGGCTAGATAGTCAAGATGATCTTCCGCCTCACGGTAAACCTGGTCGCGCGCGCGTTCGAAAATGGGCTGGTCATAACAACGATAGCGCACTTCGCGGGCAAGATCGCTGACTGCGGGATAAAGTTCATGCGTGATCGGTATCATGCGGTCCAGCAGGGTGCGGAAGCTATTGCTCACCGGCGGCAACGCTTTGGCGCGGTGCAAACGGCGTTCCAGGATGTCGAGCACGATAGGGATTTGCTGATCCATCCGTTGATGCGACTTGCATATCCAGAGAAGACTTTCTTTTAGCTCAGGGGAACCGTTAAGCTCGCGAACGCCGTAGTGGTCCAGGGTCTTGCGAAGCGCCTCGACAAATGCCGGAGGCAGACTTTCCCCGTTGGTTTCGATCATACGCAGATAGGAAAAGAGCTGAGACTCGGCGCTGGGTTCTTCCGCGGAGGCACGGTGATTCACTTCGGGCTCGCGATGGAATAAGGAACATATTTCCGTAAAGATGCTGAGAATTTCGTCTTCGTGCTGCGTGACCTCGTCGCTGTAAGCCGGGCAGGTTTGGCTCCAAGTCGCGAGCAAGCGAGAATATGCGGCGGGGTCCAGGTCAAAACCCAGCACGATCTGGCGGATTTCTTTGAGTGTTTGGATGCAAGAAGCGTCCGTTTTCTCCTGCGAAGATTTTAGGTCGCCGAAATTGACGCGTTGTTGTGACGCGGCGGTTTCATCGGAAGCGACGGCATCGATCTGTAGAAGGGGAGCCCCAGCATCCACTTGGACGTTCGGCATCGTCATCACTTTCCGAACTTTGCCAGAGAAGGGAGCAACTACCTGCGTCTCCATTTTCATGGCTTCGAGCACGGCCAAACGATCTCCGACTTCGACCGTATCGCCGGCCTTGACTGCGATGGAAACGACCACAGATGGCGCAGGAGCATGAACAACGCCGCCGTCATCTCGATCCAGTTGATGAGCCACGCCGTTCACTTCAATACGGGAGCGGACTCCTTGACACACTGATACCGTATGAAACCGTTGTCCGAAAGCGATGAGCCAGCATTCAAACTTATCGAGGCGGTCAATGTGGGATTGAATGCGGACTCCGTCGACCTCGATCCGGTAATCTTGTGGTCCCACCCGGTGAGTCTTCATCGAGTACAGATGACGTCCGTAGCGCAGGGCAACAGTCCGCCCAATCTCGCTCCGCACAAACGGACGACCACGCGCCGCAGACGCGTAAAACTGGGCTTGCTCGATGGCGTTTTCCGCCTCGTATGCGTCGATTGCAGCCTGAACCAGCGCGACGTCGGCGTGCTTCTTGGAAACATGGAGTCCCTCCGCTGCGATTCGGTCGAGCCAGCCCACCGTGACGTCTCCGCGCTGCACTTCCTCGCGAGCCAGCATCTGCAAAAGAAACGATTTGTTGCTGGACCCGCCGTCCACCACGATTACGCTTTCGCCTAAAGCGCGCCGCAGGCGAGACAGCGCTTCGGTTCGCGTCTGACCGTGGGCAATCACTTTGGCAACCATGGAATCGAATTCGCTGGGAATCTTGTCGCCTTCGGCAACGCCGGTATCTACGCGCACGCCCGGCCCCGCAACCACACGGAAACGTTCGATCACGCCCGGTGCAGGAGCAAAATCGTTGTCGGTATCCTCTGCGTTCAGCCGCACCTCTACCGCGTGGCCGGTAGTGTGCGGAGGCGCTCCCTCCAGTCGTCCCCCGCGCGCAACGTGAATTTGAAGCTTCACCAAATCGATCCCCGTCGTGCACTCGGTGACGGGATGCTCCACCTGCAGTCGGGTATTCACTTCCATGAAGAAGAACTTTCGCGCTTCCGGTTCGTAGAGAAATTCCACCGTGCCGGCGTTGCGATAGCCGGCGGCTTGGCTCAGGCGAACGGCGGCGGCGCGCAGAGCTTCATCCTGCTCGCGCGACAGAGCGGGTGACGGAGCCTCCTCGAGCACTTTCTGGTGACGGCGTTGAATGGTGCAATCACGCACGCCTGCCGCCCACGTAGTCCCATAGTTATCGGCGATGACCTGGACTTCGATGTGGCGGGAGTCGCCAACCAAACGCTCTAGAAAAACCGTGGGATCGCCAAACGCCTTAAACGCCTCGGCACGGGCTCGTTCAAAGGCGTGCGGCAACTGATTGGACGCGTGCACAACGCGAATTCCGTGACCGCCTCCACCCGCGGTAGCTTTGATCAACAGGGGAAACCCCAGACGTTCCGCGTGCGCGGAGGCGTCCGCGAGAGTTTCGACAGGACCGTTACTCCATGGCGCGACCGCGATCAGCGACTCTTCCGCCAGCCGCTTGGCTGCTATTTTGTCGCCAAGCTTGCGCATCACATCGGGGGTGGGTCCGATGAAAACAATCCCCATCTCCTGGCACAGGTCTGCGAAGGCGGCGTGTTCAGCCACGAAACCCCAACCCACCCAGACGGCATCGGCCTGTGCTGACGCCAGTGTCCGTTCCAGCCGCTTGTAGTCGAGGTAACTGCTCTTGGCTCGCTGTTCTTCAGGGTCAAGGAATTGAGCAGCGCCGATGGAGAATGCCTCGTCGGCCTCACGGACGAACATCGCGTGGCGGTCCGGTTCGGTGAACAGCGCGATCGTTCGCACCGGAATGTCGTGCTCAAGGCTGAATTCGCGGGCCGCGCGAATGAACCGCATCGCGGGTTCGCCCCGATTCACAATCGCAACGCGTTCGAATTCGTTTTGCATACGCACCCCTGTAAGCATCGCAGGTCAATCGGGTCGCATGGGCTACGCCACCAGCGCGCTCTCTTCCGACATGATCTCGTGCAGGCCCTTCAGACGGGCGGCGTCAACGCTGTTGGGCAGAGCCACCGTTTGATAGCCGGTAAGACGGAGATAGCGATTGCCTTTCGCGTCGAGGATCTCAGCATCGAAAGTTCCGTGAACTTCGTCGGGATTAACCACCGCATACAAGCGTCCCACGCCGGTTGGAGGCAGCCCGTCGAACGAGACTTTATGCACGTGGCGCGGCAGACCCATCCGGCCCTGCACCCCCAATTCCCATACCCCGGCCGTCTGGAAACAGAGCTCGATAAGTCGCGGAGCCGCAAGCGTAGCCAGTTCCGACGGATGGTGATTAGGTGGCAGGATGCTCGCCAGCAATCCAACCATGCGGCGGCCGTCCCACCATGCTTTCTCTACCACCTGGTATGCAGGCCCATGGAAGTAAAGCCGGTAGATGTCGGCGGCTTCGACAATGTGGCCCTGGGGCGTCCCCAGCGCACTCGGCGACAATGTTCTATTTTGCTGCGTCAGTCGCACGCGACCGGTGAAGTGAATGGTTCGTTGCGGTTCGATTTGATTGGGCAGAGAACGATAACCAATGAGTTTGCAATCTGCCAGCAGCTCAGTTCCGTGGGAGTGAACCCGCGTTTCGACCTGGAGTCGGCGAGGTTCACTTCGATAGAACTTGAACGGTGCGAGGAACTCTATGTCTTCAACAGACTCGAGATACCACCCGGGCAGCATGGAGAGAGCGGCTTCAGCGAAAGCCTCGATGCCCATCACGCCCGGCAACACCGGCGTTCCGTCAATCTGATGATCATGCAGGAAGGGCTGCTCGTGAGGGTCCAGTAGTGTTTCCACCGTGTATCCGTTCGACACGCTCAGGGAAACGATTTTGCCGGTGATCGGTCCGCCAGCCGTCTGAGAGTTCATGGAAGCGTTGGTGGGCGAAGTGTCAAGGCCTCCCGTCGCGTCGAATTCGTTCAGCAAAATTCCGAGGCGCTGACCGATCACAATTTCGCCGCGAGTACCACCCGCAGTGAGTTCGCGCCGGATCAGCGGAATGCCCGCTTCTGGCGGGAGCATGTCGATCCCGGCGACTTCCATCACCTTGGGAATCGATCCGCGAGTCGCCATGCCAATTCCGCCCCACGCCGTCCAGTCGATCACGATGCCGCGGGTCGCCGGGCGCGTATTGCGGAAGCTCGAAGTGATCTTGCAGAGCAAGTCATTGGCCGCGCTGTAGTCGGTTTGGCCGGCATTACCGAAACGTCCGGCGATCGAACTGAACGCGACCGTGGCGCCAAGTGGCATATCTCCGATGGCGTGCAGCAGGTTGAAGATGCCATCGCTCTTCACGTCGAAGACCAAATCGAACTCCCGCGGGTCTTTGTCGGGCAGAGCGTGACTTCGTTCGATGCCGGCTGCGTGCAGCAGGACGTCGATGCGGCCGTGGTCGTGGCGTACTTGCTCGACCACCTGTGCGACTGCTTTTGCATCGGTGAGGTTAAGGCTGAAATAGTGAGGCGTGCCGCCTGCCGCTCGAACGGCGTCGATAGCGGTTTGCGCGGCCTGTGCCCTTTCCAGGCCGGCAAGTTCTTTTTCGACCAGAGCTGGAGTCGCGCGCTCGCCGCGGGCCTGTATGCGGGCAAACAGATCGCGTTTGAGATTTTCCTTGTCGGATGCGAACCGGCTAAGATCTGGATTATTAGGATCAGGCTCCGGCACAAGATCGAGCAAATAGAAGATGCCACCCGATGCTGCGGCTAAATCAGCGGTGATGGCGGAGACGATGCTTCCGGCAGCGCCTGTGATCACAAAGACTGCGTTTTTGTCGAGCACCATGCCAGGCTGGCCGTCGGCGGCGGGTTGTTCCTCGAGGCCCACCATCCATCGCTGATCACCGCTGTAGCCGATCTCGACGACCCCCGGATCGCGCAAGGTTTCTGCAATCAGCAAGTCGGCAATTTCCGCGGGGCTGCGCTTCGGCTCAAAGTCAACAGCCTTGACCAGCGATTCTGTGCGCTCTCGCTTGTATGTTTTGACAAAGCCCACAACGGCGCCGCCGAGGGGAGCGAGTGCTCCGGTCTCGTCGTATCCGTGATGTCCACCGAGTCGGGTCGCCGAGACCAGGAAGGTGCCGGCGCGTCCGATCGGCTGGTACAGGACGCGCATTGCGACGTAGAGCGATCTCACGCGCAGGCGCAAGGCTTCATGCCAGGTCGCGAGATCAAGTTGGCCAAGGTCTCCTTCATCGTCGAGCGCGGGAAGCCAGTAGACTCCGTCCACTGGGCCGGCCACAGTCCACTTCGCGAAGAGGCTGGTCAGCGCATCGGAGTCTAGAGCGCCGTCGATCTGGACCACTTCAACTCCCTTCGCTCGAAGTGCTGTTGTCAGCGCGTCTGCTACACCGCGTTGGTCGGGCATGACGATGACGCGGCTGTGATTGTCGAGTTTCACGCCGGTGGCTTTGCAGAACCTGAGAGGTGGGCGCAAAGTTGCCACGGGCACGCGTCGTGGAATGCGATTGGCGGCGTCAAAGCTGGCGAGCACGGGGCGCGCCGGATGGGTCGAGGGCGAAACTGCGGCGGGCTTCAGTTCTTCTGCCTTCACGGAGGTCACGGGAGCGGCCGACACACGCGCCGAGCGGTCGTGCGCGAACTTGATCACATGCGCAAGGGTCGGAAAATCTCGCAGCTTCATGTTCTCGTCGCGCGGAATGTTGTAGGCAGCGCGCACCGCAGCGAACATCTCCGCCTGCTTGACCGTGTCGACTCCGAGGTCGGCTTCCAGGTCGAGATCGAGGTCCAACATGTCTTCCGGATAGCCGGTCTTCTCGGCCACGATCGCGAGCACCTTCTTCTTAATGGGGTCGTCGGCGCTTTCCGGCGTCGCGACAGAAACGGGCGCGAGAGCAGGTGTGATTTGCTCAGCCGTCGTCTTCGAAGTCGCGACTGGTGAGGTTTGGACTTGCGATGGTGAGACCGGCGGGTTCGGTGCCACAGCTGGCTTACTTGCCAGGTCGGGCCGCTTTTCGTACACGAATCGAATCACGTGCCCCAGCGTCGGGTAATCGCGGAGCTTGCGATTCTCATCGCGGGGAATACTGTAGATCTCGCGAATGGCGGCAAACATTTCCGCTTGCTTGACAGTATCGACGCCCAGATCGGCTTCCAAGTCGAGATCCAAATCAAGCATGTCTTGCGGATAGCCCGTCTTCTCGACCATCAGCGCGAGGATGCGATCTTTTACCGCATCGCCCGCATTGGCTGAGATCGCAACTTCCGCAGCCGGAGTTACTTTCACCTCGGGCTCTTGCTTGGCCGCCGCCGCGGGTGTTGTCGCAACTTTCGCGGCTGAGAGGTCAGGTCGTTTCTCGTACACAAATCGGATCACATGCGCCAGCGTGGGATAGTCGCGAAGCTTGCGATTTTCGTCGCGCGGAATGCTGTAGATCTCGCGGATGGCCGCGAACATTTCCGCTTGCTTGACGGTGTCGACTCCTAGATCGGCTTCAAGGTCGAGATCCAAATCCAGCATATCCTGCGGGTATCCGGTTTTCTCGACCATCAGCGCGAGGATGCGGTCCTTTACCGCATCGCTATCCTTACCTGTAATGGAGCTCGGCACAGCCACCGGCGGTACGTTTATTTCCTGCTCGTCCTTGATTATTGGCTTGTCGACGGGACGAGGCGCGAGCTTTACATCTGGCGCCGGCGCGGATTGCGCACCGCGAAGCTCCGGCTTCCGGTCGAGCACAAACTGGATGACACGAGCGAGCGTGGGGAAATCCCGCAATTTGATGGTGTCGTCACGGACAATGCCGTAGGCCTCGCGGATCGTGGCCATCACTTCGGCCTGCTTAACGGTGTCGATGCCCAAGTCGGCTTCGAGATCGAGATCCAGGTCGAGCATGTCCACCGGATAGCCCGTCTTCTCGGCCACGAGCGCCAGCACTTTATCCTTCACCGAATCGCCGTCGACCGCAGGTTTCGCGGGAGTCGGCGACGCTAGCGTTGATGGCACCGGCGCAGGTTTATTAGTTTCCAGTTCCGCTGCCACTTCCACCTTCGGTCCTATTTTCGTTTTGACTTCGTCGATCTTTTTCGGCGCTACCGGAAATGCAACAACCACTGGGGCAGGCGCGGTTGGAGCAGTTGACACAGCCGCCTCGTGTGACTTCCTTGCAGCTTCTGCCACGCGCGCCGCCGGCTTTTGATCGCGCACCCGCAACGTGCGATGCACGACTTCCAGATCGGCCGTTGGATACCCGGCGACTTGGTTCAGCCAATTCTTCCAGCAGCTCTCGTCGACGATACGATAGGCATAGCCCAGGTTATTTGGACGCCGGCGAATGCCGTCCTTCGGTGCAATCCAGTGCAACAGCGACATGCTGATTTGCGAACCGAATCCCGCGCCGAGGCGAATCGCGTACTCCACGGGATATCCGCCGCCTTTGGAGAGGTTCAAGGTCCCGAGTTCGGGATCAACTTCCTTGAAGTTCGCAACCGGGGGAACCGTGCCGGTTTCGAGGGCTTTGATCGCGACTACATCTTCGATCCCGGTTCCCATTGCGTGACCGGTCATTCCTTTGGTATTCGCAATCACGATCTGATCGGCTGCCTCGCCGAACACATGCCGTAACGCGTGGATCTCCGCCGAAGCGCTTCCGCCGCGCGCGGGCGTGTAGGTTTCGTGCGAAACGAAGACCGTGCGGGCTGCGATTTCACGGCGCGAAATTCCACTGTGGTCCTCGGCCTGTGCCACCAGCGTTTCCATCATCTGGCCGATGTGCTGAACGTCGAGGCGAGTGCCGTGGAAGGCGCTGTTCGCCGTGACCGTGCTCAACACTTCGCAGATTGGCTGAATTCCGCGTTCCCGCGCAGCATCGGCGCTTTCCACTACGAAACCCGCGGCGCCCATGCCCACAATCAAGCCGTGCCGGCGACGGTCAAAGGGAGTGGCGGCTTCTTCGACCGCCTCGTCGGTCGCAGCCGCGCCGCTTGCCAAGAAGCCAGAACCAAACCATTCCATGGAATGGTCGGAAGTGACATCGTCGGACGAGACGACGATCACGCGGCTGCAGCGGCCGGCGCGAATCCAGTCCTCCGCCAGAGAAACCGCTTGCGTGGTGCTGGCGCAGGCGGAATTGATTTGCGTATTGGGACCGCGCGCGCCAATGAATTCGGCGAACTGCGAGTGTCCCATCGACAAGGTTCGCAGCAGGAAGCGCCGGTCGAAAACGTAAGGCTCCTTCTCGATCGCGTCGCGCAATTCTTCGGTGCGCCTTTCAATTTCCTGTTCGAGAACAGAGTCGCCGTTCGCCTTGGCTCCCCGCGCCAGCAAACCTTCCAGCAGGCTCAACTGCTCGCGGCGGGAATGATCCGTAAAATAGCGCGCCATCTCGTCTGCGAAGGAATCGCAGCCCGGGAAGGCGGAAGCAAAGATCACGCCAGTGCTGTCGCGCAGCGCATCGGGCAGGGCCCAACGATCCTGCAGCTGCGTATTTTTCGTTGTGGTCTTGTAACGCATGACCAGCGGGATGCCGGCATCGCGCAGGGCGTCGAGACCCACCGCAATGGCCAATTGGGTCGTGCGATCAAGCGCGGCCACCCGGTCGGCGGAGATGCCGAATTCCTTTTCCAGATCAAAGGCTCCGCCGCGGCCTGCCAACTTGATGACGTCGGCCACGTTGTTAATGGTTTCGAAAGTCGGGCCGCCGTTGTCGCTTTTGACCAGGCGCGTGATGTGTTTGTCGAGCATTGCTTTGCGCAAACGCGTGGGGATGAGGTCGATGAATTGATCGCCACGCAGAATGCGCGCGATATTTTCGTCGTCAAAAATGCGTTCAGTGCCCGGCAGTCCCAGCGCCGCGCCGGTTACAACGACGGGCACGTTAGATGGAACACTTTCCTGTCCGCGATACATTTGCCAGCCGCGCTCCAGGACCTCGGCAAAATAGTGGCCGAGTTCGGCGTAGTGACCGTTGCCGTTCGACTTCGCAACCGGCTGAGCGGGCGCGGCAGAAGCCGCGAAAGTCACGGGCTTCTCGACTCGCGGGGATGCCAGCGACACGGCTGCTGTCTTCTCGGTAGAGATTTCAGCCGTCCCTCGCCCCAGGCCCGCAGCATAAAGACCGCACAACGCCTGATTGAACGAAACTACGTCGCCGAACTTGGGATGGTTGGTGAAGAGCGACAACACATCGCCGCGGTCGCCGAGAACATCTTCGGCAAATCCCTGCAAGGCTTTCTTCGGACCGACTTCGACGAAAATCCGGGCACCAGCCTCATACAAGGTGCGCAGCCCTTTGACGAACTGCACCGGAGAAGCGACCTGCTTGGCAAGCAGATCCAGCATCTGCGGAACGACGTCGGCCCCGGTGGGATAGAACTCTCCATTGACGTTGGCGACGATAGGCAGGCGCGGCGATTCCATGCGCAGGCGCGCCAGTTCCTGCCGCAGCGGTTCGCTGGCCGGCGCAACAATCGACGTGTGGAAAGCGTGGCTGACCGGCAGCTGCGAGACTTCGAATCCGGCTTTCTGCAGAACTTCCATCGTTTGCGTCACCGCATCGCTGGCGCCGCCGATGACTGCCTGATGTTCGCTGTTGATGTTGGCGATGACGACGTAGCCATCGATGGTCTTCAGAATTCGTTCGACTTCTTCGAGCGGGGCAAACACGGCTGCCATCTTGCCCGTGTCGGCCACGGCCACTCGTGTCATGCCACGGCCGCGCGCGCTTACAGCACTCAAGGCGTCTTCAAAGGGCAGCGCGCCCGAGGCGACCAGTGCTCCGTACTCGCCCAGGCTGTGCCCCATGGTCATCTCCGGCTCGATGCCGTAAGCCGCCAGCAGGCGCGTGAGCGCGAGATCGATTGCAAGTACGGCAGGCTGGGTAATTTCGGTCTGCCGCAAATCCTCATCGGCCTTGGCGACCGCCGCAGGATCGGACGCGTCGACGAAAACAAAGTCGGTGAGCGGCTTGCCGAGCAGCGGCGTCATCACGCGATTGGCTTCGGCAAAAGTTGCGGCGACGATAGGCTCAGCGGTGTAGAGAGGGCGCAACATGTTCACGTATTGCGAACCTTGTCCGGTATAAAGGAACGCGACCTTCGGCGCGGGACCCTGTC
>DASSRO010000196.1:0-30941 GCA_035701745.1 Candidatus Sulfotelmatobacter sp.
CATTCAATACGTCACGCAGAAATACGGCCGCGACAACGTGGCCCAGATCATCACTTTCGGCACCATGGCCGCCAAGGCCGCCATCAAAGACGTGGGCCGCGCCATGGACATTCCCTACGCCGACGTCGACCGCATCGCCAAGATGGTCCCAACCCAGCTAAACATCACGCTGGAGCAGGCCATTCAGGACTCCGCCCAACTGCGCGAAGCCATCGAAAAAGATGCGCAGATTCGCGAACTGTTTGAAACCGCGAAAAGGCTGGAAGGCATGGTGCGCAATTCCGGCGTGCACGCCGCCGGAGTCGTGATCTCGCCGCGCCCGCTCACCGACCTCGTCCCGCTGCATCGCACCAAGAACGACGAAATCGTGACCGCCTTCGACATGGTCGCCATCGAAAAGATGGGCCTGCTGAAGATGGACTTCCTCGGCCTGACCACGCTCACGATTCTGACCGACGCGCTGAAACTGATCGAGCAGACTCGCGGCACGCTACTGAATCTTGATCAGATTCCGCTGGAGGATCACGAGACCTACGAAAAGGTCTTCCACAAGGGACTGACTTCCGGCGTCTTCCAGTTTGAATCGCATGGCATGCGCGACGTGCTGCGCAAGTACCAGCCCAACTCGATTGAAGATCTCACCGCGCTCAACGCGCTCTACCGCCCCGGCCCGATTCAAGGTGGGATGATCGACGACTTCGTCGACCGCAAGCACGGCCGCAAGAAAGTCGAATACGAATTGCCAGAGTTAAAAGAGATCCTGCAGGAAACTCTGGGCGTGATCGTGTATCAGGAGCAAGTGATGCAGATCGCCAACCGCCTGGCCGGATACTCGCTGGGTGAAGCCGACCTGCTACGCCGCGCCATGGGCAAGAAAAAAGCTGAGGAGATGGCGCAGCAGCGCGAACGTTTCGTCGAGGGCGCAGCGCGGCAAAAGTTTCCGCCGAAGAAAATCGAAAAGATTTTCGATCTCATGGCGCAGTTCGCCGGATACGGCTTCAACAAATCGCACTCCGCAGCCTACGCTCTGCTCGCATATCACACGGCCTATTTGAAAACGCACTACCCGGTTGAGTTCATGGCGGCCCTGCTTACCTCCGTCACCGGCTCGACCGACGACGTGGTCAAGTACATCAACGAATGCCGCGAGATGGGCATTGCCGTCGAAGCGCCCGACATCAACGTCTCTGACGCCAACTTCACGCCGCATGGCGAGTCCATCCGCTTCGGCCTGGCCGCGGTGAAAAATGTCGGGGGCAACGCCATCGAATCCATCGTTGCCGCCCGCAAGAAACTGGGTTCCTTCAAATCGATCTTCGAATTCTGCGAGCACGTCGACCTGCGCCTGCTCAATAAGCGCGTCATAGAATCTTTGATCAAGAGCGGCGCCATGGACTCGCTTGGACGTCGCGCGCAGTTGATGGCCATGCTCGACAAGGCGATGGAGCGCGCCCAGAAAGCCCAGCGCGATGCCGAATCCGGCCAGCACGGCCTGTTTGGCGTCTTCCAGCAAGAGGACTCCGAGGCCCACAACGACAAGTTGCCCAACATTCCCGACTGGGACGAGCACACCCGCCTCGCCGCCGAAAAAGAAATTCTCGGCTTCTTCATCAGCGGCCATCCTCTGCAAAAGTACAAAGACAAGCTCACCGATCTGCAGGCGCTGAGCATCGAAGAGATCGCGGCCATGACGCGCTCTACCGGCAAAGACGAAACCATCACCACCGCCGGCATCATCAGCAACGTGCGCGTGCTCAAATCCAAGCGCGGCGATTTCTACGCGCAGGCTACGCTCGAAGACATGTCCGGCTCGATCGACATGATCGTCTTCCCCGAGGCCTTCAAACGGATTGGCGAGAAAGTGAAGCTCGAGGTTCCGGTGCTGGTAAAAGCCGGCGTGCGCATCGAAGAGGGCGCCAATCCCAAGATCACAGCGGCCGAAATTCAGCCGCTCGAAGAAGCCAAGGTTCCGCTGCCGCGCGCCATTCGCATCCGCGTGCCCCTCGAATCCTCCGGCGAAGCCACAGTCGACGACCTCCACACGCTCTTTTTGGAGCGCAAGGGGGAGGCCCGCGTGCTATTCGACGTGGAACGCCAGGGCGATTTCATGGTCGTGATGGAAGCGGAAGGCTATAATGTCCTGCCGGACCGCAACTTCATTGCCCGCGTCGAACAACTGTGCGGGCGGGGCAGCGTCCGTATTATTGCCTGAATTCATCCAATGACATCCATGGAAAAAGCGCAGCAGGAGTTGGAGCAGGTCGAGCGCCAGGTTGCCGAACTGCGCTCGCCCGACGCCGACGAAGCCACTCGCCGCCAGATCGAAAAATTGCAGGACCGCATCGACACTTTGCGCCAGCAAATGAGCGCTCCTCCCACCGCCTGGCAGAGGACGGAACTGGCGCGGCATCCGCAGCGTCCGCAGTCCCTCGACTACATCGAACGCATCTTCACCGACTTCAGCGAAATTCACGGCGACCGCAGTTTCGGCGACGATGCCGCCATCATCTGCGGCATGGCCCGCTTCCACGGCGACGAAGTCTTAATCGTGGCCACGCAAAAGGGGCGCGACATGAAGCAGCGCGTGCACCGCAACTTTGGCACGCCGCATCCTGAAGGTTATCGCAAGGCCATCCGCGTGATGCAGTTGGCGGAAAAGTTTCGCCGCCCCATCTTCAGCCTGGTCGACACTGACGGCGCTTATCCCGGCATTCACGCCGAAGAGCGCGGTCAGGCCGAGGCCATCGCCCACAACCTGCGCGAAATGGCGCGACTGGAAGTTCCCATCATTGCGACCGTGATTGGCGTAGGCGGCAGTGGCGGCGCGTTGGCGATCGCCGTCGCCGACCGTGTGCTCATGATGGAAAACTCAATCTATTCCGTCATCTCACCCGAGGGATGCGCCGCCATCATGTGGCGCGACGCCTCCAAAAAAGAGCTTGCCGCCGAAGCCATGCGCATCACCGCCAACGATCTCAGCGAACTGGGTTGCATTGATGACATTGTCCCCGAACCCGAGGGCGGAGCCCATCGCGATCACGAGGCGGCCGCTGCCCTGCTCGACGCCAGCCTGCAGAAACATTTCAACGCGCTCAAGAAAATTCCACCCGCGGAATTGCTCACCGCACGCTACGGCAAGTTTCGCAATATGGCCCAGTTCTACAAGACCGGGTGATTCCGTATCACTGGCGCCCTCCACGAAGAGACCGCTAAACGCACGACCTTGAGTGCATGTGCTCGTGCGCATCGCAAGATAAATTCGCAGGAGGATTTCCAGTGTGGCTCAATGTGATTGGCTGGACTGCAACCGCGGTCTTCTCCAGTTCGTATTTCTTCAAGCAACCGTCAACCCTGCGGTGGATTCAGGCTGCTGCCGCCACGCTTTGGGTCGCCTACGGAATAGCGATTCATTCCGCGCCGGTGGTTGTAGCCAACCTCATAGTCGGCATCGCAGCGGTATACACGTCATTGCGCCTGGTTTGGAACCGGAAGGCGGAAACAATTCCGTAATATGGATTCCGTTACCGCGGCAGTTTGAATGTCAACGTGACGCGGGTCTGCATGGGCGCAGGGCGTCCGTTTACGCGGCGCGGCTGAAATCGCCATTGTTTCACTGCATCGATCGACGGCTGTGCTAGCTCTGGCGGTCCGCTGACCAGTTGCGCATTCTGCACCGAGCCATCTCCGCCGATGTGCAGGTCGAGTACGACCGCTCCCTCGATGGCATGCCGCCGCGCGTCTTCTGGATAATCGGGCTCGACGCGGTAAAGCAACGTCCCGCCGGCCGCGGCCGGCAGCGGTGAAAGTGAAGTATCCGGATCGGCCGAGGAGGCCCGCTCGACTCCGATTCCTGCCGGATTCTGCGAAGCGTCGGTCTGGGCTGGCGGCAGGTGAAAAATCTCCTTGCCGTTTTCAAAGATGCGCAGCCCTCCGGCAGGCACATCTTTTGCAACGCTCCTGGCGGGCGGGGGCGGTGGAAGCGATGCCGCGCCGGCATTCTCCTTTTCGGGCGGCGTATTCGGGTCCGCGGGCGGATTCGTTGTTTCAGCTGCCTTCACAGCGGGAGGCGGAACGGAACGAACCGCGGTTTTCTCAGTGGGCAAATGGCGTCCGAGCAGCAGTCCGAGCAACACCGCACACACCAGCACCGCCCCTCGCAGCGCCCAGGTGATCACCTCGACCCCGTTCCCCGAGGAACCGCGCGCTATAGAAGTTGGGAAAACCCAGTCTTCGGCGAGCAAGCCTGGCGGTGCCGAGTGCCCAGGAGTTGCATCTGCCGCTAACGAGTCCGCGCGCAAAGAATCTACAACTTCAGCTCGCGGCGCAACCTGCGGAACGATCTGGGGGTCTTCAGAAACGATAAGGGGTTCGTGAACCGGCTTATTGACGTTATTCTCGACGGGCTCGCTGCGTGGGGGAGTTGGCGATGGCGCCGATTCCGGAAGCGGTAGGGCCGCCCGCTCCAGGGTGCTGAAGATGCGCGCGGCCAGCGCCTCCAGCGTGCGCTCATCGCGCTCGCCAAAAGCCTGCGGCTGCTCTGAAAACAATTCGAACAATCCCACCAGTTCTTCGCCGCGCAGCAGCGGCATCACCATCACCGACCGTACACCCCGCGCTTGCGAGGCTTCGCGATCGGCTCGCGCATCAGCCGGCAGGTCATCGCTACGCTGGATGTGGCGAGTTCGAATACACTCCCCGGAAAGCCCGGAAACGGAGTCCAGCCGCGAGCCCAGTGTTGGGGCGGTCCCGCCATTGCTGGCCCGGCAGACCATTTCTCCATCGCGCAACAGCGCGATTACCGCGCCAGTTGCGCCCGTACTCATGCACGCCTGCACCACGATCTCGTTGAGTACGATTTCCAGCGCTAGATCGTTGGAGAGTTCCGGAGACACGCCGCCTCCATGCGCGGAAAACACCGCAGCCAGTTGAGCCAGGTCGGTTTCGAAGCCGGCGTCCTGCGGCGGGGCCCGCAGTACTCCCATCGAGCTCAAATCCGCGTTCGAGGAACCCGGTTCCGATGTCGGAGGTTGCGCCATACTGATGGATCAGTTGCAGCTACAATCACCGTCCGTAGCGGAGTTTCGCCCGAAAACCACGGGTTGTCAATACGCCCTTGACTTTTGAAGGTCATCTGCATCCCATTCTGGCCAAACAATCGGAGGGCAAGGTCGGCCTGCCTGCTCTGCGCAAGTCCAACCGCACGGGCGCTGGCGGGGAGGGAGCGCAGAAGCGCTATCCCAATTTGGCAATAAGTTACATTCTTTGGCAAGAACGCGCTCCCCTTTCACCCCGTGAATGTTAGGCTTAATGCTGTTAGAATCATGGGAATTCAAGGGCGCCGTGGATGCGACTCTCCCGGGCCGCCTCGAATTCCCCCAGGCTTCCTCGCCGAAGCATCCCAAACGAAAATTGCTGCAGAACATTCCATCTCGGGAGTTTTAACATGCGGATCGCAGTGGTCGGTTCAGGATACGTAGGGCTGGTGGCAGGTGCCTGCTTCGCCGACCTTGGACACGACGTCATTGTGGTGGACAACGATCAATCGAAGCTCTCGGCGTTGAAAGACGGCCAGGTCCCAATCCACGAAAAGTTCTTACCTGAACTGCTAACCCGCCACCGCGGCCAGCGGCTCACTTTTTCCGATGACTTGAAGGAAGCGGTACGCGTCAGTTCGGTCATTTTTGTCGCCGTGGGCACGCCGCCCACCGAGAGCGGCGAGGCGGATCTGTCTTATGTCGAATCCGTGGCCCGCGAAATTTCCGGCGGCATCAACGACTACAAAGTCGTCGTCGAGAAAAGCACCGTGCCGGTCTATACCAGCGAATGGGTGCGCAAAATCATCCTGCGTAATGGGACTGACCCCGACTGCTTCGACGTGGCTTCCAATCCAGAATTCCTGCGCGAAGGCACCGCGGTCACCGACTTCCTGTTTCCCGACCGCATCGTCATTGGTTGCGACAGCGACCGCTCCGCCGAAGTCCTGCGCGAAGTGTATGCGCCGCTCACCGACGGCAGCTACTACGAACGCGGCGACGCCATTCCGCGACCCGACCGGGCCGCGACTCCGCCGCCCATCATCGTGACCAGCACCAAGAGCGCGGAGCTGATCAAGCACGCCTCCAATGCTTTTCTGGCGATGAAGATTTCTTTCATCAACGCAGTCGCTTCGGTGTGCGAATCGGTAGGCGCCAACGTGAATCAAGTTGTCCATGGCGTGGGCACCGACTCGCGCATTGGACCGCGGTTTCTGAATCCCGGCATCGGCTATGGCGGATCCTGTTTCCCCAAAGATGTGATGGCATTTCGCGCTGTGGCCCGCGAGTCAGGCTACGATTTCCGCTTGCTCGACGAAGTGATGCGCATCAACGAAGAACAGCGCCACCGTTTCCTGCGGAAAGTACGAAGCGCGCTGTGGACGCTGCGCGGCAAGCATCTGGGCGTTCTCGGCCTGGCATTCAAGGGCGGCACGGACGACATTCGCGAATCGCCCGCGCTCTTCCTGGTGCAGGCCCTGATTCAGGAAGGCAGCAAGATTACCGCTTACGATCCTGCAGCCATGGACCGCGTGCGCGATGTAATCCCTTCCGGCCTGCAGTTCGCCGGTTCTGCCTATGAAGCGGCGCACGGAGCCGACGCTCTGCTCATCCTTACCGAGTGGGAGGAGTTCGCCAACCTCGATCTTGCCCGCCTCCGCCAGGAACTCAAGTATCCAATCGTGATCGACGGCCGCAATTTGTATAATCCCGACATGATGGCAGCGGAAGGATTCAGCTACTACAGCGTGGGACGCGCCGCCTCGTATCCCGATGGCGTTCCCGCCGCCGTTGCAAAGAACGGCAAGAAAGCATGAGCTCAAAACGCGCGCTAGTCACCGGCGGCGCCGGTTTCCTGGGATCTCATCTCTGCGATGCCCTGCTCGCCGAAGGCTGGAGCGTGGTGGTCGTCGACAACCTGCTCACGGGCCGCCGCGCTAACTTCGAACACTTGCGCAACGAGCCGCGCTTCGAGTTTGTCGAGAAAGATATTTGCGAGCCCTTCGACGTGGGCAAAGTTGATTACGTCTTCCACTTTGCCAGCCCTGCCAGCCCGGTCGACTACAGCGTGCACGGCATTCCCACGCTCAAAGTCGGCTCGCTGGGAACGTTCCACGCGCTCGACGTGGCTCACAAGTACGGCGCGAAATATTTAGTCTCGTCGACTTCGGAATGCTACGGCGACCCTCTGGAACATCCGCAGAAGGAAACCTACTGGGGCAACGTCAACTCGATCGGACCGCGCTCGGTGTACGACGAGGCCAAACGCTTCACCGAATCGGTGACCATGGCCTACCGCCGCTATCACAAGGTCGACACGCGCATCGTCCGCATCTTCAACACGTACGGACCGCGCATGCAACTGAACGATGGCCGGGTCGTGCCGAATTTCATGAAGCAGGCTTTGCGCGGCGAGCCGCTCACCGTTTACGGTGACGGCAACCAGACGCGCAGCTTCTGCTATGTCAGCGACGAGATCGACGGCTTCGTGCGCCTCTCCAAGTCGGACGAACATCTGCCGGTAAATATTGGCAATCCCAGCGAATTCACCATCCTCGAATGCGCGAAGATGGTGCTGAAAGTTACGGGATCGAAGAGCCAGATTCACTACGAACCCCTGCCGCAGGATGATCCGAAGCAGCGTTGCCCCGACATCACCAAGGCGCGCCGGTTGCTTGGATGGGAACCGAAGATCGATCTGGAGACCGGCCTGCGCAAATCTCTCGAATACTTCAAGACGGCTCTGGCCCATGAATCAGCGGTGAAGTAGCAGTGGCCAGTGGTTAGTGGCCAGCACCCCGGTCCACGCAGGGACGGACGCATTGGTCCGTCCCCGAAAGCGAAGCGCCTGTGGAGTCAATAAGATAGACGCGATAAGGCGATTAAAGGAGTGTTGCATACATATTTGTACATACAATCGTGGTTGAAAATGAGTTGTCTATTTCCCATTCCACCCTTCGCCTACGATGCCCTTTCCTGAGCCGGTAAGGGCCCTGCCAGCGACGATCGCCAGGCGAGCAAGGGTAAACCCTCAGAACGTAAAGATCGCTCGTCCTGGAGCCTTCTAGCCCTGGTTAACGAATTTTCAATGACTTACACGCAGGATCAACAACTTAGTTGGTGGGTTCCATCGTCGAGGAGACAAAATTCAACAGCTTGTTTACTTTTGAGAGCTCTTCGGCCGTGTTCAACTCGAACCCTACACCCATCCCGTAGCCAGGATGAGAGGTCAGCACCTTGCCCCGCAGAGACAGTTTCATTTCATAGGTGCGCACCACGATCTCGACGGATGCTCCGGTCGTAAACGGCAGGGGAAATTCCAGGTAGCATCCTCCCGAGCTCAAGTCGGTTAGGTTGCAACGATGCGGCACAGTGATTCCCTTGCGATAGACGACTGCTCCCAGGCGGCAGGCATGACGCGATTGCGTGCGGCGGTTGTCCGGATCGGCAAGGCTCCCCTTGGCGGCCTCCTCGGCATTCTTCTCGCTCACATCAGCGATTTCGACCTGCACGGCGCTGGGCGTGGCGTGGTCCCGGTGGGTGATCTCCGCCACAGCAACCGGGCCAGGCAGTAAAGTTTCTTCCACTTCCACGGTTACGTCAGCCAGCGAGGCGCGTGCGGATTGGTCTGCCAATTTGTCATCGAGGTAATCGGAGAGCAAGCGGCGCGAAGCTTTCGGAACGTCGGCGAACTGAATACCGGCGCGGCCCTTCCAGTCCTGCCACATGATCTGGCCCGACAGGCGGATATTCGCCGTCTGCCCCGGCAGCTTAAATTGAAAATAAACCTTGTCGACGGGTGGAAGCTTTTTGCCAAACTGCACCGACATGCCGTTCTCAGCCAGGTCGATGAGCGTCGCTTTTTCCTGCTCGATGTTGGCGTAATCCACGGTGGCCTGCGCGTGTACGGCGGCGCGAGCCTTCTTTCGCTTGTCGCGGCGCATGACCACGCGCACGGCACGCATGCTGTTCAGGGCCTGCTCGAAGCTCAGAGGCTTGTAGAAGATAAAGTTCGCGCCCAGGGAAAAGATCTCGTGCACACTGTCTTGCCCGTCGAGCACTACAACGGCAAGCGTGGCGTCGTTCTTACGGGACTGGCGGGTCTCGCGCAGAAGCGAGATCACTTGCCGGGTGGACTTGCCTTCGAGGACGACCAGATCGAACCGCTGCTGCGCCAATCGGATGCCGGCGCGTACGAAATCCGGACAGGTCTCGACTGCGATGCTGAGTTCAGCCAGAACCCGCTGCAGCAACCGGGACGAATCCTCATCGGCACACACGAGCAGAGCGGATAAAGTCATACCTGAGAACATCGTATGTTCCGTTCGTTCCGCGTCACAAGTTACCAGTGTCACTATCCCATTGCGCACGCCAGGCATCTTGTCCGCCCTATATCGGCGAACCCCACGGGCCATGTCTACGGTAACTTTCGCCGGAAAACTGCGGCTCTTAGAATTTAGTTCCTATGGTCGCCCTGGGACTCCACGAATTGGCCGCCGATTGGATGTCCGCCAAATGGCTGTTGTGGATCAGCTTGTATGCAGGCTTAGGAATTTTCTTGCCGTGGATCATGACGCGGGCGTGGGCGAACCAGCACAAGACTGATCTGCGGCCGCGCGTCCGCCAGGTTTTCCAGTTTGGCGAGTTAGGGTTGGTCAGCCTGATGCTGGCGATCTCCGTGATCTGGGACCTGCAGAAATCCGGATTCACCTCTTACACCGTCGCACTGGGTTCGGTCTTTCTGGCCCTGAGCGGAATCATGGCGGGGGCAGTCTGGGTGGAGGCATATTGCCGGCGAAGCACGGGCATACGGTTCACTTCCGAACGAGCGTGGCGTGACTCGCGAAATTTGGCGGTTCTGGTATTCAGCCTGGCGCTAGTGACGGAGATTCTGTTGGATCGATTTTCGAAGGTGGCGGGCTTATGAGCGCAGCGGCAACAGCACTGGCGAAGGAACCGCGGCGGACAGTGGCCATGCGGCTCGCTGATCCGGCGGCCATGCTGGCATATGTATCGCTGGCTTTCGGGCTGCTGCTGGTGCTTTTTCCAGCGTCGTTCCCGCGCCTCATCATCCAGAATTGGCAGAGTGCGCGGCTCACGCCGATCATGATTTTGTTTACCGTCTCGCTCAACCTCGGCCTGTACCTCACTATTACCTATCAGCGCTGCGCCCGGCCCGGACTAGTCGCCTCTGCTTGCCTGGGGAGCGTGCCGGTGGTTGTGTTGGCCGGCCTCAATCTTGTTCTGCAAGCCACGATTTCGCATACCTTCGTTGGAAATGTTCCCAATGCGATGGCGCGAGTCGACGAAGAAATTCTCGCCCAAACTTATTTCGCCATAGTAGCTGCGATCTTTGCGCCGTTCCTGCTGATTCGGCTGGGGCAGCAGTTTTCTAAGTCCAACCCTTAGGTTTCAGCTGTCGGCCCTCAGCTGTCAGCTTTCCGCTTATAACTTCCCGGTCTCACACCTCATACTGCTCGCCTTAGGAATCCTGAAAACGGCTCTTCCTGCAGGCTTCCGTGTGCGGTCTGGGGCCTTCCTGACGGGTTCCAAAGTAACTCCGGTAATCATCTGCGGATTACAAAGGGTCTATGTCCCAGTGCATTGGTCTGGAGTACTTTGACTGACTACCACACAACTAGGAAGATGAATTCGCGATGAAGGAACGCGAGGCCGTTCTGTTGTCCGCGAAAATAGCGCAATCATTGCCATCCGGGATGGGCGATCGAAAGCGCGAAAGCGTTCCACCGGGCGAGTTAGCTCCCCGAGAGGCGTTATGAATTTGAGAGCAAATCGCGGGTTCTCGCTGCTGGAAATGCTCATCACCATCGCTATTGGCCTGGTCATGGCGGGGGTGACGTTCATCGCGCTGATGCCGCTGTTCCGCGAGAACCACGTAAACGCCGCCTACGACACGACGCTGTCGGTGATCCGCAATTATCGAAATCTTTCGATTACTCAGAGCAAACGCTACATCGTTACGTTCGCGGCGCCGGGAAGAATCACGGTGCAGCGCTGGGATTATGCGGCGCCGGTATCGCCGCCGCCGGTCACGGTGGCCACGTTCAGTTTGCCGGACGACATTCAGTTCGCCGTGCAGGCCGGATTTCCCGCCACCGCGCCAGACGGTTTTGGCAGCGGAGGCACCGCCATCGACTTCGACCAGGGCATGGGCCTGGGCAGCCAGAATTACATCATGTTCATGCCCGACGGCTCTTCGCAGGACACGCTGGGGAACTTCAACAGCGGCCTGGTTTATATGACGCGGGCGGGCGATCTTTACAGCTCGCGTGCCGTGTCGGTGTTCGGCACCACGGGAAGAATACGGGGCTGGCGGCTACAGAAGGGCAGCGTATGGGTGCAACAATGAGGCAATCCAAGCCTCAGGCTTGTCGGCACGATGGGTTCACGCTGGTTGAAACCCTGATCGCAATCGTGGTGACGAGCGTCGGAATTATTGGATTGCTGGCGGTTTTTGCGACCGCAGTGGCCACCACACAGAACGCGCAGGAAAATCTGATTGCCCGGCAGAAGGCGCTGGAGACGATGGAGAGCATCTACACGGCGCGCAATACGCAGCAGATTAATTTCTCGCAAATCGCGAACATTTCCGGCGGCGGAATTTTTACCAATGGCCCCACGGCATTGCTTTCCGGTGGTCCCGACGGGCTGGTGAATACCGCCGATGATGTCGAGTTCCCGGCCTCAGGAGCTTGCCCGGCCGGCCCGGAATGCATCACGCTACCCGGCCCCGACGGCATTTTGGGAACGGCGGATGACACGGCAATGAGCCTGGCCAATTTTACGCGGCAAATTACGATCGCGACCGTGCTGGAGTCTGACGGTGTGACTGTCGACCCCAATCTGAAACAGATTACGGTGACGGTAAGTTATTCCACAGGCGGGTCCAGGATTCCGCGCAGTTACACGGTGAACGCGTTGATTTCAGCCTTCCGCTGAAGGTTCGGCACGAAAAACATGAAGATGCCAAGACCAAAATCCGGGAGCGGATTCACGCTGACGGAACTCATGATCGCGATGGCCGTAGGCCTGATCGTGATGGGTGCGCTCGCCACCCTCTTCAAAAGTGGAATGGATTCGGCCATGATTGTCACCCAGCGCGCCGAGACCCAGCAGAACATGCGCGCGGCCATCGATCTGATGGTGAAAGACATCAGCATGGCGGGCGCGGGGCTGCCCTCGGGAGGAATCCAGTTGCCCACGGGCGCCGGATCCAGTTCATCGTTGTACGGCTGCGACCAGTCTGGAACGTGCCACGTTTCGGGCAACACTTATCCCACGAATAATTACATGTACGGAATTATTCCAGGCTTCAGCAATGGAGTGGAAGGAAACGCGGTGGTACCTGCGGCACCGCCGCCGGCGGTCAACGATAGCATCACGTCCATTTATACCGACTACAACTTTCCGTTGTGGCAGTACAACGTGACGTTTCCAGTTCCTGGCAACGGGACCGCCATTACGCTGATGCCGAATGGTGCGTTTGTACCGGCGCCGCCGGCCTTGACTGCAGCGGGCGGAATTAAAGTAGGCGACCTGATCATGCTCAGCAATCCTCTGGGCACGGCGGTGGGAGAAGTCACTAACGTGACTCCGGCGGAGATTGAGTTCGCGAATCTGGATCCATTGAATATGAATCAGAGCGGAGCTGCCTCCAACAACATCGCGGCGATTTCTACCGGAGCGAACACCATCGCGTACCGGCTGTTCGCCGTCACTTACTACTTGACTGTGCCGCCTCCAAACGGCGAAACACCGCGCCTGATGCGGCAAGTGAATGGACAGACTCCGGTGCCCGTGGCCGATAACATCATCAACCTGCAATTTTCCTACGACGTTTATAACTCGACGACTTCTCAGCTGGACCCGAACCAGACCAATCCGCTGGGCGCGGGTGATTCGCCGAACCTGATGCAGAAGATCAACATTGTGGTTATGGGGCAGAGCATTATCAACCACGGAAACAAATCGCAAAACTTGTATCTGGCAACTTCTGTGAGCGCGCGCAACATGGCGTTCCGCAATCGTTATCAGTAGCGTTCGCGCAGGAGATCAATCCATGGGAAAGGGAAAAAATCGTTGGCGGGGTTTCACACTGATTGCAGCGCTGCTGGTGATGGTGCTGCTGTCGGGGGTGGCGGTGGGCCTGCTTTTCCTGGTGACCAACGAATCCCGCATTGGCGGCAATGACCTGGAGGAGAATCTCGCTTATTACGGCGCCGAATCGGGCATGGAGAAGCTCACCTCAGATCTGTCTGCGCTCTACGGCCAGTACCAATCGCCGAAGAACAACCAGATTCAGAATCTAACGAACTTTCCGCCGACCGCTGCAATGGTAGGGGGCATGACTTACCAGGAGACGATTAACGTTCCCCTGATGGCAGACGGCGTTACACCGCAAAGCAGCTACAACACGATCAGTTCGGGAGCGAACCAGGGAATGTACGCACAGATCATTCCCATGAAGCTGCAGGTGATTGCCACCCGGCCCTTAGGCGCATCGGTCAATATCACGCGCCAGGTAGAAGTCGCGCTGATTCCGGTATTTCAGTTTGGCGTGTTCTGCGGATACGACTGCAGCTACTTCCCGGGCCCCGACTTCAGCTTTGGTGGGCGCGTTCACACCAACCAGAACCTGTTCCTGGCGTCAGGCGCGGATTTGGTTTTCAACGACAAGATTTCAGCCTTCCAGCAGATCGTTATGGATCGACTGGAGAACGGGCACATGACGACCGCGGGATATGGCGGAACGGTTTACGTTCCCAAGGCGAGTGGGGGTTGCCCTTTGACGTTTCCGCCCACGGGTTCGAACTGCGTGGCCCTGCCGGGCGCGGGGACTGTGCCTGGCGATGCCAGTTGGAGCGGCGGCTATCCCAGCGTTGGCGGCCTCGCCAACACGAATTTTCCCAGCATTTCGTCGGGAAGCACTGGAAACGGGTTGAACGGCTTTGTGACCAACTCCCTGACTGGCGCCACAAATATGCAGTTGCCGTTTGTGAAGAACAGCTGCATCAGCAATCCGCCGCCATGCACCGACCCGATCTCGATTGTGAGAAAGCCGCAAACCGAATCGCTTTCCAGCGCCCTGGGGAGCGCGCGGCTATATAACAAAGCTCAAATTAGGGTTCTGATGGCCGACACCGAAGCTGACCTGGCACCCGAACGGCCCTCGATTCTCGGGGACCCCGACAACATTCAGATGAATGCGAACGCTACGCCCCCGTCAGCGCCGGAGGCGTTTGCGACAGCGAATACAGGCGTGTCGTCCACCTGGGTTGCTCCCTATACGCGCTCGGGACTGACAAGTTGGACACAGTGGCCTCTGCTGGGCGAGATCACGACCAATCCCGCAGGGGGATCAAACCCGACCAACAACGGGGCGTGGCTGCGAGTCGAGTTTTTCGATAACGGTTCGAGCAACTGGAAGGGCGCGACGCGGGAATGGCTGGGGTTTGGTTTCGGGAAACCGAACAATGCAAACCTTACCGCTCCGCAGAGTTCCAACACGGTCAACCAGAACGCGATTCTGATCCTGCAGCAACTACGCAATACGGCGGTGACGGGAGCAAATTCTACCGACTGGTATCCCATTAATTTCTACGACACGCGGGAAGGCGAGATGCGCGACAATCCGCAGGCGGCGGGCTCGTGCTCGGTAAATGGGATCATGAACGTGGTGGACCTGGATGTAGGCAACCTGGCGCGATGGCTCAACGGAGGAATTCCGGGCCGCGGGCAGAACGTCAACTACAGCAACGAGAATGGTTACGTTCTTTACTTCTCAGACCATCGCGGCATGCTCGCCGATCCTAATCCCACCAATGGCGGGCAGACGGCGGCCGGCGTGATCAGCGGCGTGTCCGGGCTGGAGGACGTAGTCAATTCCTCGGCAAATCTGACTTCGGCCACGCCCGACGGCGTTGCCGAAGCGGCGACTTACTACACGTACTCACCGGAGGATGTGGACCAGAACAACACTCTCGATAACTGGGGCGCGCAGAACATTGGCTATGGATTCGGCGTGAACACCAACACGGGCGCGCCCTTAAACCCATACGTTCGCATCAATTCCTGCAGCACGGTGGGCGCAGCGAACATGGTGACTGGAGCGCGGCACGGCTTGCGCCTGATCGATGGCGGCATGAGCGCGGGCGTAAGCTACTTGCCGGTTAAGCCTGCGAGCAGCGGATGCACGCAGAGCGCCGCCAATCCAACTGGTTGCGGAGGCTTCACTGTAGTCTCTGAGAATCCGGTCTACGTTTATGGCAACTACAACAGCGATAGCTCGGATCCTTTCTGGGGAACCGCGAACAATGCGAACCCGTCGCAAGCCACGCACTCCGCGGCCGCGATTATCGCTGATTCGGTGACGCTGTTGTCGAACCAGTGGTCTGACGTCAACAGCCTGCAGAACACGACCTCTCCGGGCAACCGCAAGGCCACAGGCCCCGCTTACTACCGCGCGGCCATTGCAGGGGGCAAGAATATTCCGTTTCCGCAACCGACGTGGGGCGGCGTAAGCCAGGACTTCGGCACCGATGGAGGGTTACACAACTTCCTGCGCTACCTGGAGAATTGGTCCACAACACTGAATTACGACGGATCGCTGGTGAGCATGTATTACTCCGAGTACAACACGGGCGTGTTCAAGTGCTGTACGACTGTTTATAATCCGCCGACCCGTAAATATTATTTTGACGTACTGTTCCTGAACCCGGCTAACCTGCCTCCGGCGACGCCCATGTTCCAGGACGTGGTGAACTTGAGCTATCACCAGAACTTCACGCCGCAGTAAGGTGACCGATGCCTGCGCCGTCAGAACTCCAGCTTGCGCGGGGATTTGTGCACTTTCGCCGCTGAGTAGCGCAGGGATTGATTACAATCGGAGGCGCAGTTCGTTCAATCACGATGCAACCTCGCCGCTATCTACTTTGGTATCTGTTCATTCCGGCTGCGGTCGTGGGAATCGGACTGTTCTTCGTTCCCGCCTACGTGATTCGTCCGTTTCATCACCAGACGCCAGGCGCACTGGCACTAGCGATGCATTGGCACCAACTTGCCCCGCTGGGAACGTTGGCGGCTTCCCTGCTCTGCCTGATCCTTGCGGCCCTACTGTGGGAGACCGCGAACGGGGCGAGGAAAGTTATTCTCGCTTTGGCGATGGCCCTGGTCGCATTTTCAGCGGTGATGTCGCGCCTGAACTATTTCGAGTGGATGTTTCATCCGGTGAAGGATGCGCGCTTCGAAGCGGAGAGCGCCAGCAAACTCGACAAGGGAGAGATGATCCTTGCCATCCGCTACGGCCCCGATGCGCGCGCTTATCCCATTCGCGAAATGGCTTACCACCATGTGTTGAACGATGTGGTGGGCGGCGTCCCGGTGGCGGTCACGTATTGAACGCTCTGTCACACCGGTCTGGTGTGGACGCGAACGGTGAACGGCAGGGCTTTGCATTTTTATCTCGCCGGAATCAACAATCAGAATTTCCTGATGCGCGACCGGGAGACCGGAACGTGGTGGCAACAGATTACCGGCAAGGCGATCTACGGGCCGCTGCAGGGCGCCGCGCTTGATCTGGTATTGAGCGACGAACTGACCTTCGGCGAGTGGAAGACGGAGGTCTCCGAGGGACAGGTGCTGGCTCCCGTAGCCAAAGACCTGAAGAACTATGAGAGCAATTGGGAACCGGAGGTGGCGAAGCTTCCGGTGGTCATCAGCTTTCCGGGAACCGAGTTAAAATCGCGCGATGTGGTCGTGGGACTCGAACTTGACGGCGCCAGCCGTGCTTATCCCTGGGACACGTTGGTGAAACAATCTCCGGTCGTGGACCGCGTTCACGGGATGCCCCTGCTGGTGGCCGTCGGACCGGATGGAAAATCCCTCCGCGTTTTCGTCAGCCGCGTGGACGGGAAAGACGCGGAGTTTTTCCTGCAAGGCGAAAGCGACGGAGGCGCGAAAACAACGCCGGCATCGACGAAGCAATGGACGCTGGTCGATACGGCGACGGCCAGCGAATGGAATTTCCAGGGCTGCGCGATCTCTGGACCTGCGCAAGGCAAGTGCCTGGATCGCGTCCCCGCCCTGAAAGACTACTGGTTCGACTGGCGGAACTATCACCCGGAGACCAGTATTTACAAACGCTGAAGGTCGGCGATCTCGGCAATTAACAATTCTTCTGCTTCGTTCCAGATCGGCGCGGACGCGTTAAGCGAACGGGTTCTCGTCCGCGCTGCGGCCATAGATTACCGGCACCGGAACATCCAACATGCGGAGATACACCGAGAGCTGGCCGCGGTGGTGGTACCAATGATTCAACATGATGGAGCGCAGCACCTCGATCCTGGGCCGGCTGAAAATCTGCTTTCCGTTCGTCATGAGGCGCCAGTTCCCCATTGCCTGCTGTTCAGTCATGCTGCCCAGACACTCTTCCGCACTGCGAACGCTTTCCTGCAGGGCGGAATGAATCTGTTCTACATCCTTGGGTGCGGGCGGATCGAAATTCGCCTGGGCCACGTCGAACTCGTCGAACTGCGAGATTTTTGCGAGCGATCCCGGCACGCTCGCAATATGCAAAGCTAGCTGGCCAAGAGACATCGATTTGCGATGCGGCTTCCACGCCAGCTTGTCTGCGGGAACCCGCTCTAGAACACGTTTCGTGGTCGCAACTTCTTCACGGAATTCCTTCAGCATCGGATCCACTGTAGGTGACATTTTTATTTCTCCTCATTCTGCTCAAATTCTTCCCGGGCCTGCATTAGAGTCAGGCGCGTTCTTTGTCGGAGCAACATCCCGCGTCGGCTTTCGCTGGCTGCACGTAGGTCGCCTTGGGGTCGGCCGACTGGCCATCAACGTACTTGTCGTGATGCCGTACCCATGCCATGGAGAACGCGAGTCCGTCCTCGTCGCGGCCCTTGGGTGTGAGATCGAGCCAGTTGTAGGCGCTCAACATGGGATCGAGCCCCCGGGCATAGCTGGAATAGGTGTGAAAGATTTCGCCGGCGTCGTTCTTGTAGAACACGCTCATGCCGGGAAGTTCTTCGGCAAATAGAGTCGTCGTCTCGTAGTTGTAGTACACCTTACCGCTGGCCTTCTCTTCCTTCGAGGCCGAAACCTGGTAGTCAAAGTTGAAGTCGGTCGAAAACGACGAGACCCACTTGAACTTCCATTCCATGCGACTCTTGAAGGCTTCGATCTCGGGCAGAGTCGCGCGGGAGATGGCCACGAAGCTCACGTCGCGCTGCGCCAGATGGACTGCCGCGCCGTCAAACGTATCGGCGAGGAACGAGCAACTGGGGCACCCTTCTTTCCATCCCGGGCCGAACATGAAGTGATAGACGACCAACTGGCTCTTATTGCCAAACAAGTCGGCGAGCGTCTCCTGGCCACGGGGTCCGTCGAAAACGTATTGTTTCTCGACGCGCTCGCGTGGAAGAGCGCGGCGCTGGCGGCTGAGTTCGTCCCGCAGCCGGCTAAAGTCTTTTTCCTTGCGCAGGAGTTCCTTGCGCGCGGCCACCCACTCGGCCGGCGAAACCACCGGGGTTGTCACTTCCGCCTTGCTCGCTACGTTGGTTGCGTTCATGGTTGCCATGGTTACTTCTCCTTTCGCTCCTCTTCTTCGAATGGTTGTTCGGCTGGCGCGTTTTGCGAGCCGCGCTTCTTAAGGCGAATCAGCTTGGCAGCGAAAGCAGCGATCCCACCCGTCGACACGACGCTGCCTGCCACCAGCGCCGCGTTAGCCATGCATGCTGGGCACATGGGACCCTCCCCTACTTCCGCGCCTTGGCTTCGGCGCGCTCGCGGATGCGCTCATGCATGTTGGTCCATCCTGTGACCACGCCCTTCCGGTGGTCGTCTTGAATGAGACCAAGTGCGCTGTGGTGGAACTTGATGAGGGTTCCGCCGTCCTCCTCGCTCAGGCGGTACTGCAGGTTCGAGACGACCGGATACGACATGAAGAGCGGCCCATTAATTTCGATCAGATTCGGGCGCTTGATGGCTTGCACAACTCCCCAGAAATGACCGTTGCCGTCGCCCAGATCGCGGTACCATCGCCCACCGGGCCAGGCCTCGATTTTCATCTGCATGCTTTTGCCGTCCGGCGTCTCGTTGCCAGGGCCCAACTGTTCCAGAAGGGCGTCGAAGGTGACTTGCAGCGACGCCCGCACGTGAATTTCCTGGTTGATGTTCAGAGTTAAATTTTCAATGCCCGCAGGCGCTGTAGCGATCATGTTCCCTCCTGGTTGTTCAGTTCGATGTGATCTGGTTCAGAGTTTGTCCAATTCCTTCTGTTTGGCCTCGGCTCGCTCTTTCACCCGATGCAACTGGTGCTGCCACAATTCTTCAAACGTCTTGGTCCACTCGTAAAGCGGACGGATGGCGTCGGCGTTGGTGCGATAAAACATGTGGCGTCCATTGCGCCGCACGCGCACCAGGCCAACATCGCGAAGTACGCGCAGGTGCTTCGAGACCGACGGTTGCTCCATGCGCAGGGTGACCACGATATCGCCGACGGGGCGTTCCTGCAGCGCGAGGTATTCCAAGATGTCGCGCCGGCGGGGTTCGGCGACCGCATTGAATGCATCGGAGGTGGTCGCCGCCCTGGCCATGCAAGAAATATATATGCCGATATAGGAATATGTCAAGCGGTATTTCAATTTGAAATCCCTTGGTCGGTATTGGACTCAGCTTCTACGCCACCGTCGACGGAACTTCTTGGGGAACTCCGTGGGGTTTTAGTGCCGAACACCCGCACCCACCAGGGATTCGCGAGAGTCATGGCGGGCGCCGCCCCACAGTCGATTTCTCAGTTTGAGTACGAGAAAAGTTCTGATCATCGCGATCCGTTTTTCGCAGGCTTCGATTCGTGCAACCGACCCCGGAGCCAGAGCATCTTTTCGATTAGGGCTCTGGATATTCCTGTTGGCCAAAACGAAAACCGCATCCTCTGCTTCACGGCAGGCGGTGTGTGAATGCGCGTTTCTTGAGTGAGAGGCTATATGGCAGGCGTATTCCCCGCACGTATTTTGGCAATTCTTACACCGCTACCCCGCCAGCGAGTGACCGACCGGTATGCAATCGCCATTGCGGCGGCCGCGCTGGCGATCGTCCTTCGCTGGTGGCTTGATCCGCTGCTTGGACATGTCGCTTTCTACGTCACGCTCTACGTTACGGTCACCTTCTGCGCCATCGTGTGCGGTTTCGTCCCCGCGATGGTGAGCGGCATTCTGGGTTTTCTTGGGATTGTTTACTGGTTCGTCGATCCTCGGCACTCACTTTCGCTGATCCGCCAGCCCGAAATCCACGCCATGATTGCCTGTTTCCTGGTATGTGGTGTCTTGATCGCCTTGGGGGAAGCGAACCGCACCAAGCAAATGCGGCTGAACGAAACTCTGCGGGCCGTCAGCACCGAGGCCCGCGAGCGGCAGCGCGCCGAGGAGGAATTGCGCCACGCTCATGACGAGTTGGAACAGCGGGTGCAGGAGCGTACCGCGGCGCTTTCCCTGGCACTCTCCCGTTTGCAGTCGGAAGGCCGAATGCGCCAAGAGAAGGAAGATCAATTGCGAAGTCTGTCGCTTCATCTCATGACGTTGCAGGACGAGGAACGCCGGCGGATTGCGCGCGAACTGCACGACACCGCCGGACAAACTCTGGCCGCCATGAAGATGTCGATTGCGCTCATTGCCCAGGCGGACGGGGGAAATCCCGAACTGGCACGCCTGGTGGACGATTTGAACGCTCTGACCGATGAAGCTTTGCAGGAGGTTCGAACGGCGTCGTATTTGCTCCATCCTCCTCTACTGGATGAGGCGGGCATCGCTTCGGCGGCGCGTTGGTTCGTGGAAGGATTCTCGCGGCGCAGCGGAATTCAGGTCGATTGTGACATCCCGGAAAAAATGGAACGCCCGCCCCGAGATTGCGAACTGGTTCTGTTCCGGGTTTTGCAAGAGAGCCTGACCAATGTGCATCGCCACTCGGGGGCGTCGGCGGCACGTGTATGCCTGAAGCGGGGCACGGATCGATTCGAACTGGAGGTTGGCGACAACGGAAAAGGGATTCCCGAAGATCGCCTGCAGCGGTTTAACGCTTCGATGGGTACTTCAGGAGTAGGTATCGCCGGCATGCGCGAACGCGTGCGCGAACTGGGAGGCCGCCTGGAAATACGGTCAGTTAAGAATGGAACGACCATCAGTGTGGCGCTGCCGGCGATGAGAGCCCCAAGCCTTCGAGAATCGAGAGCCACTGCATAGCATTTCCTCTTTTGGGGGGGGCGAACTCGCATGGCACGACGTCACTGTCGTCTCCCGCGACCGCCCACGACGCGATGGGTGAACAGGAAAAACTTTGGGCCGCCTTGCGGCGGCCCTTGTTTTTGGATGGATTTTGGAGCAGTCAGGAGCCTTTTAGTCTCCGGCTACTGGCTCGGCGATTTCGGGCTTCGGGGCGTGGGACCCGTTGCCGTTGGGCTTGGATAGCGCGCCTAGCGGAATGAATCCGTTTTCGGCAACCACTGGCTTCTCTTTGAGGACAACTTCGCGATAGAGAGATGCCATGCGGGCGTTGTAGGCTTCGTCGTTCTTTTGCGGACCGCGCGCTTCGTCGGCAGCAGCCTTTTGCTTCGCATCCCGCGCACGAACTTTTTCTTCGCGTGCGTTTTTGGCGATGCCTTTGCTGTCCAGATCATGCTGCAGTTCGGTGGTGACCAGGTCGTCGCGCAGCAGCAGAGAGTGAGTAGCGTCTTCCATGTTCACTTTCTTGCCGCCCGCGAAAATCTCGTGACGCCCGTGCTCCTCGTACCACTTGGTGAGGGTCGCCGTCATGTGCATCTTCTCGATGATGTTCCGCCATCCCACGCCAGTGTTGTAGGCGCAGAATGAAATTTCGCCTTCCTGCGTAGCGTACGGAATAATGCACTGCTCGGTGCGCCGGAAGTCATAGTTGAACAGGTCCTGGAACCACATGCCTGCGATGAACAGGAAATTCCAGCGATCCTGACGGCGCTTCATGACGTCTTCCACCGTGCGGTCCGGACCCACCTTGCCATAGTTCTTTCCGGTGGCGTTGAAGTTCTTGTCGAACTTCCGCAACAGGTCCATCAGCTTGAAGTGTGTCGGCGACTGGAACGGATCGTAGTTCTTCATCAGGCACAGAGCCATTCCAACCACGGTCAGGAACTTGCCGCGAGCGGCGTCGTTGACCTTGGCGATGTCCTTGGCCAATTGATCGCCGTGCAGGAATGCCGTGACCGGCACTGCTTCCTTGGTTTCCTTGTCGATCATGACGGCCATGCCGGTACCGCAATTGGGATGGCAGCCGCAACTCAGCTGGCCCCAGTCGTTCTTAACGTCGTTAACGTGCATCAGGTCGGCCCAGTCGCTGAAGGTTCCCATGAAGCTTATGGGGAACCAGTCGCGCGAAGGCTCGCCGAGGCCAGTTTGGTTCTTAACGTCGTGCGCCAAATGCGAAAGCGTATAGCGTTGGGCGGCGCGGCGATCATCGGTAACAGCTTCGTCGCGTCCGGTAAAGCTGACCGGCTGGAAGCTGAGGAAGCTGATCGTCTTGGGATTGTCGAGCGCGAATTTGATGATGCGTCCGACTTGCTCGTTGTTAATTCCGTTGACGATGGTGACGACGGGGACGATCTCAACGCCCGCCTTGTGCAGGTTCTCGATCGCTTTCAACTTCACGTCGAACAGGTTGCCGACCAGGCGGTGGGCGTTGGCCGCGTTGCCAATGCCGTCAAACTGCAGGTAGGCGTAGCGCATGCCGGCTTCGACGGCCTGCTGGCAGAATTCGAAGCTCTTGGCAAATTCGATGCCGTTGGTGGCGGCTTGCACGGAGTTGTATCCGACCTTGCGCGCGTAGCGAACTGCGTCGAGGAAGTACGGCGACAGCGTAGGCTCGCCGCCGGAGAACTGCACGCTCATCTGGCGACGCGGCTTAATAGTGATGGCGTTGTCGAGCATGGTCTTGATTTCTTCCCAAGTCAGCTCGTGAACGAATCCCACCTGGTTGGCGTCCATGAAGCAGGGATCGCACATCATGTTGCAGCGGTTGGTGAGGTCGATGGTCAGCACCGAGCCGCGGCCATATTTCACGGTCGAAGAGCCGTGGTGGTGGAGCTTCTCGTCGTTGTGGGCAACAATGTCGCGGCCGGGGAACACGTCCTCCAAATGTTTGGAGAAGTCGGTGTCGATGGACATGACGTCTTCGAAGTGGCCGTGAACTGGACAGTCCTTCACCATCAAGATCTTTCCATCTCGTTCGACGATCTGCGCCTTGATCTCGCCGACCTTCTCGTTCATCAGCACTTCATGCGGCAGGTGCCCGTCGAGAATCTGCTGCCGGATCTCCGGCACACACTTCGGGCAGAGCGAATCGGTCGTGCGGGGCCAGCCCAATGGGGGCTTGGACTTCTCGTACGACTTGAGCAGCGGCTTTTCCGACCACTTTGGCGTGGGCGACGGATTCGGCTTGATACGGTTCAAGCGCTCGAATACCGCCCATGTGCCCTTGGCGGCGATGACGACTGCTTTTTCAACATACTTGATCGGCTTGCGCATGGTGCAATGAGCTCCTAATTTTCCGGCTTAGGCCAAAACTCTGGCCTTCGTACGTGGATTGCGCCAACCCTTTACAGGTTCGTGCGATCCCTACCTCTTACGAATCAGCTTGGTTTGAGCGCCTCGAACGAACCTGAGACCTCACCCACAGCAGACGGCTCTTCCTGGGAAATTCTCCGGGTCCTACCGACCTGGTTTCTTACACTTTTCCCTTGGGTGTTGACTGTCGCTATCCTATTGGAGGCATGGGGAATGGCGCACCCATATCCCAACGAATGGTGCAAAAACGTGGTTTAGCGGTGATTCGGGGGATTATACGGGGTTAAGTCATTGAAAGGAAAGGGGGGAGGAGAAGCATCGAAGCGCAAAACACATGAACCACGCTGGATACGGAAGATTATCAAGCGATCCAGCCGCCGCCGACTACCTCGTCTCCGTTGTAGAAGACTGCGGCCTGGCCGGGGGTGATGGCGCGCTGCGGTTGGTCGAAGGTTACGAGGATTTCGTCGGCGCTGGCGCGCTCGATTGTAGCCGGCGCAGGCTCGTGGCGATGCCGAATCTTCACGGCCACGCGCATGGGCTCACGTAGATCGTCGACGGAAATGAGGTTTACGCGGCGCGCGCGCAGCGTTTGCGAGTAAAGATGCTGTTCCCCGCCAACGATCACTTGCTTGTCGGCGCCGCTGATCTGGATGACGTAGAGCGGAGATCCGGTAGCCACGCCGAGCCCCTTGCGCTGGCCGACTGTGAAGTTGTGAATGCCGGCGTGCTCTCCGATCACTTCACCGTTCGTGGTGACGAGGTCTCCGGCGGTGTCGGGCAAGGCTTCGCCCTGTTCGGCGAGATAGGCGTCGATGAAGCGCTTGTAATCGCCGCCGGGGACAAAGCAGATCTCCTGGGAGTCGGGCTTCTCGGCAAGTGCCAGGCCGTGCCGGCGCGCGAGCTCGCGGACCTCGGGCTTGGTCATCTCGCCAAGCGGAAACAGGGTGCGGCTGAGTTGCTCCTGCGTCAAGCCGAACAGAAAATAGGTCTGGTCCTTGCTGGAGTCAGCGGGCCGCTTCAGCAGCCATCGGCCGCGCACCTGGTCGAAGGCGACGCGCGCATAGTGGCCGGTAGCGACGCGTGCCGCACCGATCTGCTGAGCGACGATCAACAACTGATCGAACTTCAGATGATTGTTGCAAAGGCTGCACGGGATCGGAGTGCGGCCGGAAACATACTCTTCGACGAAGGGACGAATTACGTCGCGCTCGAAACGATCCTCATGATTGACCACGTAGTAAGGAATGCCGATTTGCTGGGCCACGCGACGAGCGTCGTAAACATCGTCAAGAGAACAACATCTTCCCTGCACCGACTCAGGCATACCCTCGCGCCCAGCCAGACGACGCTGGTTCCAGAGTTGCATGGTCAGTCCTACTACGTTGTGTCCCTCCGCACGCAGCATGGCCGCGACGGTTGACGAATCGACTCCGCCCGACATGGCTACGGCGATGGTCTCTGAATTCAGCTGCTGGCTCATGCTTCTAGCTCAAAATCGTTGCATGTTTACGGATGACGATGAAAATAGATCAGGACAACGTGGGTGATGAACCCGGCGGCGAACCAGAGTCCTGCTTCCACTAGCCTTCTGAACTGCGGTGTCATCTCTTAAGCATATCCTTTGTCGTGTGTGTCGTACCAGCCGTCTTCTGTGTAGGGACTCGCTTCTCGACAGCGAAGGGCGAAAAGCTAAGAGCTTACAGCGGTCTTGCGGCTCACTGGCGATAGTTCGCGCAGTCGCGCAACAACCTCGGGCACAAGCGCGAGAGCCACATCGATGTCGTCATCGACAGTCTGCTTGCCTAGACTGAAGCGAATGCTGCCGCGCGCCTCATCGTGACGAAGGCCCATGGCAACCAGCACATGCGAAGGCTCAATCGCTCCCGAGGAGCAGGCGGCTCCCGTCGACACCGCGACGCCTTTCAGATCGAGGGCAATCACCATCGCTTCGCCATCGATGTAGTCGAAACGAATATTTGACGTATTGGGCACGCGCGCGGCACCGTTGCCATTCACCTTCGCATCCTCGACCTGGGCGAGGATTCCCTGCTGCAAGCGGTCGCGCATGGCAGCCATTTTTTTGTCGTCGCTGCGATCCAGAGCGGCTTTCGCGATTTGCGCGGCTTTGCCCAAGCCAACAATCCCGGGGACGTTTTCCGTTCCGGCGCGGCGCGAACGCTCGTGTCGACCGCCATAGAAAAGCGGGCGCAGTTGAGTTCCCTTTCGCACGAAAAGTGCCCCGACGCCCTGGGGCGCATGAATTTTATGGCCGGAGATGGAGAGCGCCTGGCAGCCGATTCGATTGACGTCAATCGCAACCTTGGCCGCGGCCTGCACCGCGTCGGTGTGAAAACAAACGCCAGCCTCGGCCGCGATTTTTCCGATCTCTTCGACCGGCTGTAAAACTCCGGTCTCATTGTTCGCCATCATGATGGAAATCAGCTTCGTGTTAGGACGCAAGGCGCGGCGCACGTCTTCGGGATTGATTAGGCTGCGCCCATCGACAGGAAGGACCGTCAGTCCCGCGCCGACTTCTTCCAGATGCTTGCAGGCCAGAAGTACCGCATGGTGTTCGATGCTCGATGTGATCACGTGATCGCCCGCGCCCGCCAGTCCGGCGATGGCCAGGTTGTCAGCTTCGGTGCCGCCGCTGGTGAAAACAATTTCTGATGCCCGGCAGCCAAGGAGCGAGGCTACCGATTCGCGAGCGTCCTCGACTGCGGCGCGCGTTTGTTGTCCGTGATGATGGATGGACGACGCATTGCCGAACTGTTCGCCGAAGTACGGGCGCATGGCGTCGAAGACTTCGGGCAAGAGGGGCGTGGTCGCGTTATTGTCTAGATAAATGCGGTGCATGGGAAGCCGCTTTTATTCTACTCTGCTCGAGCACGCGCCCTCGACGATTCGCTCGCTTCGCTTCGCTCGACAGCCGAGGCGGCTGTCGCCACGTGGGTTTACCGCTGTTCCAGGGGGATGTAAGGGCTCGGGTAATCGGGTCCGAGGTAGTCAGCGCGGGGGCGGATCAGGCGGTTGTCATCGAGTTGTTCAATGACGTGGGCGGCCCAGCCACTGACGCGGGAAATCGCGAAAATGGGTGTGAACAGATCGACGTCGATTCCCAAGGTGTGATATGTGGAGGCAGAATAGAAATCTACGTTCGCATTGAGCTTCTTGTCGGCTTTCACAAATGCTTCGATTTTGTGAGAACTCTCGAACCACTTTCCCTGTCCGCTGGAATTGCCCAGGTCTCGGGACATGGCGCGGAGGTGAGTGGCGCGGGGATCTTCTGTTCGGTAAACGCGATGGCCGAAGCCGGGAACTTTTTTCTTTTGCGCCAGCATCCCCTTGACGTATTCGACCGGATCGGCGCCGGAGGCGTCGATCGCTTCCAGGATATGAAATACGGCTTCGTTGGCGCCGCCGTGCAGCGGACCTTTCAGCGCGCCGATTGCCGAAGTAATGGCGGAATGCATATCCGAAAGAGTTGCAGCGGTAACCCGCGCGGCGAAGGTGGAAGCGTTGAGTTCGTGGTCGGCGTGCAGAATCAGCGCAATGTCCAGCGCGCGTTCGGCGGTCGGCGAAGGAAGTTTGCCGTTGAGCATGAGCAGGAAATTCGCCGCGTGGGAAAGTGTGCGGTCGGGCTCGACCAAGGGATGTCCCTTGCGAATGCGGTCGTAAGCGGCAATGATCATGGCGATCTGCGAAGTGATGCGAATCGCCTTGTCGACGTTGGCCGCGTGGTCATTGTTCTTTTCCTGCGGATCGTAAAACGACAGCGCCGACACCGCGGTACGCAGCACATCCATCGGAAGCGCATGGCGGGGAGCGGTGCGCAACAGCGAAATAATGGATGCATCGAGCTTGCGCTCTTCCGCCAGGCGATCGTGGAACTCGCGCAGTTCCAGGCGAGTAGGCAATTTGCCGAACCACAGCAGGTAGCAGGTTTCCTCGAAATTCGACTGGTGCGCGAGTTCGTGGATATCGATGCCGCGATAGGCCAGGACGCCGCGATCTCCGTCAATGAAACAAATTTTGGAAGTGGTGGCGACGACGCCCTCAAGTCCTTTGGGGGGATTGTTTGTGGTCACGCTGGACATGGAATTCTCGCTTCGATCGCCAGACTTAGCGTTGCCGACCACGCGAGCGGGACGCGGGAGTGCAACCTTTTTTTATACCTGAAAGGCAGCCAAGTTTCCAACCGCCCGAGAGATTTCTCGAATGCCAGGAGCGGCAAGACAGGCTTCCAATGCCCAGTTTGCAGCCTTGTCGTGCAGGGGAAAGCAAAAGATTCAGGCTGGCCAGATGGCCAGCGCAGTTTTTGACAGGATCTGCTGCTGCAAGGCCTCGCTGAGCGGCAGAGCGCGAAACTCGTCGAGATTTTTCTTGATGTCGGGCACACCCGGTCCCGGCCAGTCGGTGCCGAATAATGTTTTGTGCGCGATCTCTTCCAGGCGCGGAAAATATTTCAGCAAAGTTTTCGGTGGAATCCCGCTGATGTCGAGATAGACATTAGGATGCCGGCGCACCAGGAAAAAAGCGGTCTGCATCCAGAGCGGGCGCCCGCCATGGGCGAGCAGAATTTTCAGCTTCGGAAAATCGACAGCCACGTCGTCCACGTAGATCGGGTCGCCATACTTGTTGCGGGCGCCAGGAAAAATCGACGTTCCGGTATGGAACATGACCGGTACGCCGTTCGCTTCAGCGGCGCGGTAAATGATTTCCAATTCTTTTACGCCGCTCAGATAGTCGTTGGGAAACAGCAACTGGTGGGGCGGGTGGATCTTGATCATCTGAATGCCGAGCCGCAGAATGTGCTCGACATCGGCGAGCACGTTGGTGGTGTGGCGCGGATGCAGGCTGCCGCAGGAGAGCAGGCGCGCCGGATTCTCCTTCACATAGTCGGCGACGAACTGGTTCACTCCGCTGTTGAAGCCGATCACTTCCGGCGCAACGTAGTTGATAAGCATGGCACGGTCAATGCCACTGGCGTCGAGAAACTTGAGGAACGCTTTCGGGGAACGGCAGAATTCGACGATCTGATCGAAATTCGGACGCTTCTTTTTCATCAGTTCCAGCGCGTGTGGCTTGAACATCTCCATGGGCTGGATGTGGATGTGGCAGTCGGTGATCAAGGGATCGTCAGTCGGACTAAGTATCGCGGAATTCTATCAGGTGCCGCGAAGCCAGTCCGCCGTTAATGAGGCCGATCAAGTTGCCGGACAGGGTTCGAACGACGACCAATCAATGGCTCGCTGGAATTGTTCATCCGGCTCAAAACTGGTCTTGAAGGTGAACGCAAACTGAGTCGGCCCGTGCTTCTCGAGGTGAGCCAGGCGCTTCGTGGCTTCGTCCATACCAGGACGATGTCCCTCAGGCACCCACCATAGTACTGTATATGTGCCCAAAAACTTTTCGAACCATAGTTCTCTTTGACGAAGAAGTTCTGCGTGCGCGGTCTTGTAAACGTAATGGCGAAGCGCCTCCACCGTCTCCCACACCGACATATTGATGAGAATGCGGTCGTCTTCCGGGTAAGGCCGAAAATAAGTGGCGTTACCAACCGGCGTCTGCAGCCGCCACACGAAGCCGGGACTGCGGTCGGCGAGTGCGTTGATCTCATCAAGCCGCGAGACGAACCCGGCCATGAGAGGGTCTTCCACCGGAGCTTTTACTCGACCAATGTTGACCTGCGCGATGTGGTAGCTGGCCATCAGCTTCTCCTCCCGGCGCAATGCGGCGCTTAGTTTCGATCGGCCATCTGCGCCGCCGCGAGCACTGCTCGCTTGGTGAACACGCGAATCATCTCGCGACGATACTCGGGAGTGAGGGCGGAAGTTGTCAAAGGTTTGCTAATTTTCGCGGCGAGGTCCCCAGCCGCCTCGGCTAGCGAATCGTCTACTAGCTTCCCCTTCAGCAACTCGCTCGCTCCCCTTACCAGCAGCGGCGCGGGATTCACCGCCGTGATGCCGATGCGGGCGTCGACGACGTGGCCGAGGCCGTTGCCGTTCGAAGTCCGCTTCATCACCACCGCAACGCCGGCGAGAGGATAGTCGATCGATCCCCGCACCCTCAGCTTGCGGTAGACGCCGCGGTAATCGGCCGACTCAGCTGGTAGGAAAATACGCGTGACCAGTTCGTTCGGCTGCAGCTTGCGATAACTATCACCGAAGCCGGTGTAGAAATCGCTCAGCGGGGCGCGGCGCGTTCCATCGGCACTGGCGATTTCGATCTCTGCGTTCAGGCACAACAAAGCCGGTGGCGTGTCCCCGGAAAATACTGCCCAGCACTTCGTTCCGCCCGGAGCGACGTGGCAGAGATCGCCGTCCTTCTTAATGCAGAATCCGCAGCCCTTGCGCCACGTGAGCGACTGGTTGTACCAGAGACAACGCGTGTCGAGGCAGATGTTGCCGCCGATGGTGCCCATGTTGCGGAGCACCGGCGACGCCACGGTAGCAGCGGCTTCGGTCAGCACCGGATAATGCTGGCGCAGAAATTCTGAGCGCTCGATGTTACGGAGAGTGGTGAGCGCGCCGATTTCGACACTGCCGTCGGGCTGCGGCCGGATGCCGCGCATCGTCGCAACTCCTCGCAGATCGAGAACGAACTCTGGCTCAAAAAGCTTTTGCCGCATCGAGGGGATCAGGTCGGTGCCGCCGGCAAGCACGCGTAGGTTGCCGCCATGCTCGCTCATCGCGCGAATCGCTTCGTCGAGAGAGCGCGGCCGCAGCAATTTGAATTCCGTAAGGCTCAATCCGCACTCCCTGCCGCCGAGGGCTGCGTGCGGCGCGACGGATCCAGCGCGTGCCGCTCCGGCCCTTTGCCGTTAAAGCAGAGCGAGCCGCCGTGTTCGCGGAAGCGTGCAGGCGAAGTTGGATCAACGCCTTCGGTCAAGTTGAGCGCTTTCGCATTCTTCTTAGCACGCAGTGCCGCCAGTACTCTCTCCGGCGTAAATGGAGACTCGTGCAGGCGCACGCCCACCGCGTCATAGATAGCATTCGCAATCGCGGGGATGGTTGCCGCCAGCGATCCCTCGCTGCATTCCTTAGCTCCGAACGGGCCTTCGGGGTCGATGCTTTCCACAATGATGGGCTCGATCTCGGGTGACTCTACCGACGAGGGGCTGCGATATTCGAGCAGGCCGGGGTTCATGAGCATGCCGTCTTTCCAGACCATTTCCTCGGTGAGCGCTTGTCCCATGCCCATCCAGACCGAACCGATGATCTGGCCTTCAACGGAGACGGGATTCAGGGCGCGTCCGCAGTCGTGAGCTGCCCAGACTTTGTGG
>DASSRO010000197.1:0-4199 GCA_035701745.1 Candidatus Sulfotelmatobacter sp.
AACCCAACTGGTATTCCGCCGGGATGTAGCCGGGATTGACCGAAAGCTCGTGCTGAAATTCGTCCGCGGACATGTCTAACTTTCCTTGCTTGAGCGCTACCATTCCAGAACCGTAGTGGGCCTCGGCGGTGTCGGGATTGAGCTGCAGTGCGCGGGAAAATTCTGCCAGCGCTTCGGGATAATTCTGCTGTTGGCTATAAGCCTGGCCCAACATCAGGTGTACGGCTGGCACGTTGCCGTCTTTTTCCAACATCCGAGAAAAAATGCGCGCGCCGTCTTGGGCGTCACCGCTACGCACCAGCGACACGCCGGCAGCGTAGAGCAGGCCCGCATTGTCGGGCAATTGATCGAGAACCGGTCGCAACGTTTCTGCGGTTTCTGCAAACTTATCACCCATGTAATAACAGAGGCCCAGCATCTCGCGAATGTCGAGATCGTTCGGCGTTCGTCGCAACTCTCTCTCGAGCGGCCCCGCAGCTTCGTCATATTTTTCCGCACGGAAGGCAGCGATGCCCCAGTTACGATCTACACTTGGAATGGAAGAGTCCCACATCGCCGCTTGAGAGAACTCCTCGGCCGCGTGTGCGTAACTTGACGAGCGCGCCTCAGTCACCCCGAGATTGTTATATGCCTGTCCCAGGAGAAGCGACACTGATTTTGTATACGCGGCCTCCGCTTTGGCGTCGTGCGGTTCGGAGTCCCCAGGCCGCAACATCATGGACTGAAGCTCCTCCTGATTCGGATCAGCATTCGTCGTTGCGACCTCACTTACGTTCGCGATTGCCCCATCCTTCTGATGCGTCGCGCGAAGCCGTTGCGCCTTCGCGGATTCCGCTTCAGCCTCCGCATTCTTACCGAGTTTGTGCAGTGCTTCAGCGAGGCCGTCATAAACACCCGCCATTGCAACGTCCGTCTGTCGCGAAGCTGGCGTGAGCCTTATCACAAAACGATAGGCATCTGCCGCCTTTCCCCATTGTTGTTCGGACGCGTAGCATCGGCCGAGGTAAAAGAAGGCCCGCGAGTCCTGAGGTTGTAGTCTGACGGCTTCTTCGAGCGAGGTTTCGGCCTTCACCAGTTCCACATGGCTCTCGCTGCGCGAAACGTCGGGTGCCTGACTGCTCAACCAAGACGCCAATCCCAAGTAAAAGAGTGCTTGTGCATTTTTAGAGTTCAGCGCAGCGGCGCGCTCGAAATCTTTTATCGCCAGTTGGGGGTAGTTAGTCGCCAAGAAAGCCCGTCCGATCAATAAGTGCAACTGCGTGCTCTCGGGCAGGGAGTTCTTCATTTCGTCAAAGAGCACAATCGCTACTGATGTTTTCTTGAGTTCCAGATCAGCCAGCGCGAGGTTGTACGCCACGTCAAAGTCAGTGGCCTGATCGAGCGCCGCACGCAACTCTGCGGCCGCCCCTTCATAGTTCCCCTGAAGGAAATCAATTTTGCCGATTAGAGCGTGGGCGCGGAAATGGTTCGGATTCTTCTCGAGCACCGCCTTCGCAAGGGCTTCCGACTTCTGTCTTTCTCCGGAATAAAGCTCGGTGACGGCGAGGTCAACGGCGGGATCCGGGTTATCCGAATCCGCCGCCATCGCCTGTTCGAGCAATTGCTTCGCCCCGCGGTAATCCTGCCGAGCAGCCCGGAGGTTCCCCATATGATCAAGCCCGATGGCAATCGCGCGACGATATTCCTTTGCGGCATTCTCGAAATCTCCTGCCAGTTGGTACGTCTGCGCGGAATCGAAATGCTGTTGCGCCGCGTCGGTTTTCGCTGCCACGCTCTTGCTCGCAGACGCTCTGGCTTCGGACGTCCCCTCCGCCTTCCTGGCGGGCTTCTGCGCCGCCAGGGTGGACGCTACGATAGCGAATGTAGCGCCAAGTACTCCGCAGCTGGTTTTGAGCGGTATCATTTTGGAGCAGGCTTCGTATTCGCGGATTGCGGCAATATCTCGCGTTTTAGTTTGTCATTCACCGCCTGGTGCAGTTGCTCGTATATCTCCGTTTGCCTTCTTGCCTCGTCAGCCATTCCCAATCGCGCATACACCAACCCTAATTGATAGTGTGTCTGCGGAATATCGGGCCGCAGCTTCAACGCGATTTCCAGGGCCGCGCGTGCACCATTTACATCTCCTTGACGCAGTCGAATCACCCCGAGTTCCTGTTGGGCTCCGGCGTGGTTAGGATCTGTCCTCACTACTTCTTGCAAACCATTCCGGGCCTCATCAAAATTGCCGTCGCGCTCATCGAGTAACGCCAGGTAATAGCGCCCATCATTATTCTTAGGATCGAGATCGAGACTGCGAGTGAAGTCCTGGCGTGATTCGGCGTCGTTCCCCTCGTCGTATTCAATCATCCCAAGCAGAAAGAGAGCGTGCGGATCGTTGGGTCGCTCAGCTACCATCTTCCTTGCCAGAGGATCCAGGATTTCCTGGAACCGCTCAGCTTCGTGCAAGATTCTTCCATACACGTATTGTGCGTCCGGATTCTCTGGTTCGAGATCATACAAGCGCTTGGAGGCCAGCCTGGCGAGTTCGGTCTCCCCGATTTGCGCATACTCGACCGCCAGCTTCATCAGCACCGCGGGGTCGTTCGGCTTGATAGCATCTGCGCGTCTCAGCATCTCCAGCGAATCTTTCCAGCGGTTCTCCTCTGCGGCAATGCGAGCGGAATCGAACAGTATGTCGAATGATTTAGGCTGCATGCGAAGTGCTTCAGCCAGTAACTGCCGCGCTTCCGGTTTACGTCCCTCAGCTTCACGAACCCGCGCCAGAACGTGCAGATAACCGGCATCGGGCTTCAGGGGATGCATCGCTTGCATCAATTTCGACGCGTCCCGGACATAGCCGTTTTCGAGAAGCACCGCTACGAGATCGAGCGCCGTTTGCTCTCTCCCCGACGGCAAACGCAAGACTTGCGAGATCAGTAGGGGAACCTTATCGGGCTGCCCAAGCTTGAAGTAATCGTCGGCCAGGAGGGGAACAACGCTGGGCGGTCGGGACGTAAGTGGGACGCGCTCCACCGCCGCAACCGACTCCTGATACTTGCCGGTTCGCTCGTAAACCGTGGCCAGCGCCAGATTGGAATCGCGATCGTGAGGCGCAATTTTCACGATCGCCTCGTGCGCCGCGATCGCTTCTGCCGCTTTACCCTCCGCTTGGTACAGAGTTCCGAGGCTACGTTGCGCGTCCACGCTTGAAGGATCAATTTGGAGAATGCGATGAAACAGCGCCTCCGCTTCCGCATCGCGGTTCTGGCGCACGCGCAGCTCACCCATCAGTTCGAGCGCCCAGACCTGGTCGGGATGCGAACTGAGTACGTCCCAAAGCTGCTGCTCCGCAGCGCCTAATTGATCGTGACGGATGAGTTCGACGATACGGCTCTTTGAAGAGACTTCAGCGATGGTAAGAGAACCGAGCACTAAGACGACTACAACCAGCGCGAATAGCCACCAAAATTGATATCCATTGTTTACTGCGCGGCTGACCACCGACCGAGGCCCCGTTTTTCGAATGAGTAGGAACTTTCACTGAATTAAAGAGGCGGACTGGACCAAAGTCAAGCCCACCTCTCTTTGGGTCGTTGCGCGAGTGCCTTAGAAGATCAATTTTAAGGCGTACTGAATCTCGCGGTTACCCAGGTTGTTCACGAACGGTGTGTTTCCGAAGCTCGATCCTTGCTGCAGAGTCGTTCCGGTCAAGCGACCATTGACGACCTGCCCGCCCGAGGCTACGAAGTTCAGATTCGTATTGCTGTCGGCACTGGAGCTGCCGTAGCGGAACATCGGATGGTTGAACAAGTTGAAGAACTCCAGCCGGAATTGCAGCTTGGCCTGCTCGCCCAACTTCGGAATGCCCCAGTTCTTATCGAGCGAGAAGTCTACATCCCGGATGCCCGGGCCATGGCACTGTCCGGTATCGCCGAATGGCCGCTGGCCGAGGACATAGCCGTTGAAGGTGAAGGCGCTCGGGTTGATAAGCTTCAGGTTGTTACTCGTGAGGCAGGACTGTCCTGGCACCTGCAATGGCCGAACACTAAAGTGAGTTTGACTCCCATTGGCATAAACCCCCCACGGATCGGCGCGAACGGATCCGCTGGGGCAGGGTACTCCACCCGCCAAACTCACGCAGGTGGTGTTACCTTGCAAATTACCAGTGATGGTAAGGGCGTTGCCGGTTGCGACGCTTACCACTGTGCTGGTTTCCCATC
>DASSRO010000198.1:0-3193 GCA_035701745.1 Candidatus Sulfotelmatobacter sp.
AACTTCTTTCGACCAGGTTGTTATCCAATGGTGCCCCCGCCTGCCGCAGAAACAGGGTCAGCGGTTGCCAGTGCCGCAGCAGATAACGAATCGCTTGCCCCAGTCCCGAGTTCGGCTCCACCTTGTGTTCTGCCAACTGCGCCTCCAGCCACTTATGTAAACCCTCCATGATGGGCTTACTCTGCTCCTGATGGAGTTGCAGCCGCTTCTGCGGACTCAGACCGGTTTTGCGCGCCACGGCGTCAATGCGGTACACCTCGCCCAGTTGTTCCAGCACGTAACGACACTCGACGGGGAAGTTCTCCGCGACGTCCACTATCTGCCGCCTTCCATGGGCCATGCAATGCGCAATCATCACTTCCACCCCTTCAGATAGCTTCGAAGTGTTCCATGACAATGCATCGCACATTTGAATCGGCGGCCCTAACTCGCTGGCGCGTTGTCTCAGCACATCGGCGAGATTTTCGCCCGCGTGTTGCCGCCCTGTGAAGTACAGTGCGATCTTTCGCTGCCCCTTTGTCGACACGATACCGCTGGTGAAGGTGCCGGTGCGCTTGTCACCGGGCTCGCGATTCATTTTGAGCACCTTCATCCCGGTGTCATCGTTGTGGAGCACTTCGTCCTGCGCCGCCTGCCGGATCAGTTCATCCCGCGCCGCCTTGATCAACTCGGCGCCCTCCTCCACCATCGCCCACTGAGTCGTCGCCGGCAACGGAATGCCCAGGTGGGCTTCCAGTTGTTCGAGTCGGTTGAAAGGAACTCCGCTGCCGTACTTGAGCTGCGCGACCATCGCGGTCGCCGTCTCATCGTACTTCTCCGGTCTCACCCCTTCCGGCTCCTGGGCCGTGAACACCTGCCCACAAGCGCCGCAGCGCAATCGTTCCAGCGAATACACCGTGGCCGCCAGGGGCGCTTGTCCCACGACCCGCACCAGCACCTTCGGTTCCTTTTGGCCGTAGACATTGCCTTGCCCACAATCCGGACAGCGATCGCCATGCTTCAGGTTCTGGTGCTGGATGTCGATCTTTTGTGCGCCACTGAATGCCTCAGCCCCGTTGCGCCCGTGTCCCTTGGCCGGAGGTGTCGAACTCTCCTCCGGCTGCGCACCGGCGTCCTTTCCTGGATCTTCCGATTTCGGCAGAATGGCATCGTCTTTTCCGTATTGCGCGGCCGTACCAGCATCGCCGCCAGCGCGTGCAGCGCTGTTTTGACCTTCTCGCAATCGGCTTCGCTCAGCGGGGTCTCACGGGCTCCGTCCAGGACCCGGTCCAACTCCTCGATGTTGACCTCCACACGGCGGCGGCCCGGTGTCATGCGACTCTCCCCAGCAGTTCCCGAAACCGCTTGGTCAATGGGTATCCCAGAATCTGCTTGATCGATCGGTTCGGCACATAGCTGTTGGATTGCTTGCCGCGTCCTGTCGTCTTACCAAGCAGAACCCAGTTGGCGGCTCGGTAACAGGTTCCCCGAAATCGTTCGGGATCTACAAAGGTCTCCAGAAAGTAAATGGGATGCCCGTACATCTGCTGCCAGTCTTCAGAGATTCGCGCTGCCATGCGGCCGAGAATATGGGAGGCCAAATTTTCGATACGGACCCAAGGCAGAATGAGAAAGCGGGTGTTATATGCGATGAAGCGGATATTGCGTCGACGCGCCTCGGCGCTCCATCCGATATAGCGGTCGCGACTGCCCAGGTGCCGTGGCGCCGAACTCCAGGCCAGGCATGCGATCGGGCGCTCCTGGGCCCGCACCAGATACTTGGCGTGCTCTCCCACGGGTTGTTGATATTTCAAATAGTGGTGCTGCTCGAGCAGGCTGTTGAACAACCGCTCCTCGGGAGTGCGTCTTACCTGAGCAAACTGCAAGGGCCCAATCTGGTCGATAGGGCCTTCGAACGGAGTCGTGTCGATTTGCACCGCGGCTGGACGGGCGCGCTGCACGAGCGGGTTTGCGGGCACGAATTTCACGGCCGGTAACTCAATCTGGCCAACTCGGTCCAGCATGAGCAACAGGCCGCGGCACACCATGTCGCGGAGTGCACCGTTCGATTGTTTCCACTGCCACGCCTCGCAAAGCTTCTGAGAGAGCCTGCGCCGGCTCTCATTGGGATGCGCGGCAATCAACGTCCTTATATAAAGGATGTCTTCTGTAGTGAACACGCGGCCGCGGTACTTCAGCTCCGTCATCTGACAGCAGTATGAACTCCTTTTTTCTGGAACGCAAGGGGGTAGGAATGTTTTGGTTGGTTTTTCTTTGTCAGCCGTTCACGCGGCGCCACATCGGCGCGGCGCGGACGCGGGAGACATCGCCGGCTGCCATCAATAACTGCGCTTCGTGAGCCTCCAGCGACTTGGCAGGTCCACTCGTCTCCGGCCACCATTTGAAACGGCCCTTGGAAAGTCGCTTTTGGGCCATCCAGTAGCCTTGGCCATCGAAGGCAAGCGCTTTTATCGTAGTGCCGCGTCGGCTGCGAAAAATGAACAGGCACCCGGAGAAAGGGTCGGCTGCCAGTTTCTCGCGGCAAAACTGCGCCAACCCGTCTATACCTTTCCTCAGATCGACCGGCTCGATCGCCACCAGAATCCGCATGGTAGCGGTGACTTGAATCATCTTTCGGTTTCCCGCCAAGCCTGCAGCAGGTTGGCCCAATCGGGCGGTGTGGTGGCTTTCCAATGAATGCGCATCGTAGCCCCGCGTGGCGACTCGAACTCAATAATGCACGCGTCCAACATTGCCGGTTGTGCCGCCACCACTTCGATGAAAGACGGTGGAGCAGTTTTGCGGCGTTGCAGTGACCGGACGTGACCCAGGCGTTTCTTCAAACGCATATAGTCCAGCCGTAAAGGATGCGCCACCGGCCAGATGCCGTATTGCCGCGCCAATTCGACTGCAGCCTGCCAAAGTGACTCGGGCAACTTCATCCGCCCTGGCTGGCTGTTCCGAAAGTCTTCCAACTGGCGCTGCAACCGTAAAATCGGTTCGGGAGGAGGGGATGACGATTTGCGGTTCACTATCAGTCGCCTCCGGCGACTGACTCAACTTAACAACGTGGCCCGCCCCCGTCACGCATGGCTACCGGAAACTCACGGAACGTTTTTTTAACAAAAAACATCACAGCTTCCAGGTCAAACGGGAACTCCGGGACATCTGCATTTTATCCAACCACAGTTTCATCAAGGATCCTCCGTTTTCG